>WRJE01000006.1 GCA_009782385.1 Oscillospiraceae bacterium
AGCAAAGATGGTGAAATGACCAAGAAAGACGACCCCGAAACGACTTTAGTTAAACAAAAGTTAAATGAAATTTTAAAGTTGCTGGAACAGTCTTCTAAAACATAACCTTCCGAAAAAGCAGGGCGATCCTTACAGTTTTCGCCCTGCAGGAGAGGGCTCTCCCTACACAACAAACATATCGGTGTCACCTATTACCGCCGCATACACCGTACCGCTTTTGCTTTTCGACTATGTCGAATCTTGCACGGTCGGTCGTGTTGTTGATGAATCCCATTTCACGGTAAGAAAACGGAGCGGGAACGCTGTTAATCAGTGCCGCATAATTTCTGACCGTTAGAGGAGTGGGGTGGGTGTTGCAATCCCTCTTTTTATTCGTACATAAATACAAAAAATCCGCCCGAACTGAGAAAGTTCAAGCGGATTATCGTTATATTCCGGATTTTAAAACAGGGTGCCTATTCTATAATTTAAATTTTGAAATCAAACCTTCTAAAATGCTTGCCTGCGCGTTCATTTCTTCCGACGAAGCTGCGCTTTCTTCCGCTGCCGCCGTATTACTCTGAACAACTTGTGAAACTTGCTCTATACTCGCGTTAAGCATACTGATTGATGTCGACTGTTCATGTGAGTCATCGGCGATTTTATTGATAATTTCGGTGCTTTTGTTAATACCGCCTACAATTTCTTTTAAAGATTCGGCGGTTTCGGCAGCAATCCCCATTCCGAGATTGGCTTTAGCAACTGAATTTTCGATTAGACCGCTTGTATCTTTTGCGGCTTCCGCACTTTTTGAGGCGAGATTACGGACTTCCTCGGCGACAACAGCGAAACCTTTTCCGTGCTGACCCGCTCTTGCCGCTTCTACTGCCGCATTCAGAGCGAGAATATTGGTTTGGAAAGCAATGTCATCAATGACCTTAATGACTTTACTGATTTGTTCACTCGCTACATTGATTTCCGTCACCGCCTGAATCATGTGTTCCATTTGCTCGCTTCCTTTTTCGGCGTTGTTTCTGATTTCGTTGGACATTTCAGCAGCTTCCCTCGCGATTTCGGCGTTTTGAATGGTTTGGACACGAATCTTTTCAATCGAATCAGAAAGTTCTTGAATGGATTCTGATTGTTCAACAGAACCGCTTGACAGCGTAGAAGAACTTTGCGCGATTTGACCGGAGCTGTTTGAAACTTCACCGGCGGAAACATGAATCCCGCTGAACATATTTTTAAGAGTCTCCAGCGTTTTATTCAGTGAAACCGCCATTACATCTGATTCCGAAAGCATTTTTATCTGTATAGTTAAGTCGCCGTCAGCGATGTGTTCTAAATCATCGGCTATTACGATAATATGGTCAATAAATATTCCGCAATCCCCGATTAATCGTCCGATTTCATCGTCTCTTTTTGCGAATTCCTCAAATTGCCGCTCTTCTTCGGGCGTGCATTTGATATTACCGGTCAACCCTGCTCTTCTCATAAAGGAAGACAGCGCGGAAATCGAAGTCCCCATATTTTTCCCGACAAAATAAGAGATAATCAATACAATGGCATAAGCGGCGATAAAGATAATGATAAAACGAATAAGCGAAACTGTAACTCCTGCGGTGACTTCCTTTACGGGAGCCGCAATGTAAAGCGTATAACCATTCGATAAGGTATGCGTTGCCATTAAGTATTTATCGCCTAAGCTGATTTCAAAAACCTTATCGTTGTTTTGAGCGGCAGAAATTAACTTTTCACGCTCGCTGTTTCCGAGGTTCTTGATAATATCGCCTGTTTCAAAAAATTCGCCGTAATTGTCTTTAAGAAGCGCAAATCCCGTGTCATAGACTTTTATGCGCTTTATGATATCCTCTACATAAGCAAGCGATATATCCACACCGACAACACCCGCTTTTTCACCGTTGATGAGTATCGGCATGGTATAGCTGACCATCGTTATGCCAGTAATATCAAGATATACAGGCGACCAATACGGATTACCGGAGTTATACGCGCCATAAAACCATTGATAGTCGGGGTCTGTCTCATCATACATCTCGTAGGTAGGCGGATCGTCAACAAGCTCAATGCCGTTATCCGTTTGGCAGTAATAAATTTCCCCCACATATGGGTATCCCGCTAAATCCGGGTGCGGAACAATATATGCGGATGTTATATAATTAGACTCGCTTATTATATGGCGGATAAAATCACCCATACCGTCATTCAGATAATCAAGGTAGGACGCGGGGTCTTTTTTATACGCCTCAATGTCAAACCGCACCGTTGTCAGATTCAGAAGACTGTCCGCCGAATACGCCGCGTCAATGAACTCAAGATTGGAGGATTCCTCCAACTCGAGCAGCTGATACTGAAGGTTCAATTTTGAATGTCTGCCGATTTCGGTAATAATACGGGTCTGCATATAACCCGCAACACCCCCGGCGACAATTAAAATAATCACACCGACCATAAAGGTAATCTGAGTGGACAGTTTTTTGAAAGTAAACAGTTTTTTCACACTTCTTTCCCCCTATACCGAATAACTCCGACATTATCTATCAATATAATATCAAATTATCGCCGTTTAGTCAATATGCCCCGACTGTAAAAAATGTTTCGTATTTTCGCCCCCTGTAGGGCGCGACACCCTCGGCGCGCCGTGGACACCGCCCCCGCCCCCCAACGGCGGGCGGCATATATGCCGCTCCCTACGAACGCGGTGGTTTTCTGTAGGGACACCATACATGGTGTCCGCGATAACGAACGCGGTGGTGTCCGTGTCCGCCACAGGCGGACGGGGGGTTGTTACGAACGGGTGGTTACAAAAACGGTCGGGCATGGAAGCCCGACCCTACGAAAAACGCGGAAACGCGGGCGGACGAACGGCCGCCCCTACGTTATTTTTTGGTGAATTTGAATTTTTTGCGCCGCACAAGAAATACAGGTAATCCGGCGATTATTGCCAAACGAACAGCATCCAAAGCATCCTTAGCGGCATCAATATCACCTTGCGTTGAATAAATACTATCTCTTGCATCTTCCACGGCATCCTGTAGACTTGTCAAGCTCGCGTGGGCTACTGCTGCTAAGTCAGGATACAATGCTTCCGCTTCGGCGATAGCGGCCTCCAGACCGGAATAATCTAAGACTACACAAACACACGGCTCTTCAAGGCAGTCTGGGCAAACAACGACTGCGCCGCCGCCTGTATCAAGCACGAGATTGCCGATTGCGTCTTGGACAACAGTCACGGCATAGTTTATATCATCTTGGTCTGCTATGCCCGCATAGCTGTCAGATATTACACCATTTGCAGTATCCACGGCATCCATCAAATTAGCCCAACTGTCGGTGGTATAGTCGTTTTCGTCAAGCTCATCACGCACATACTCAAGAATGTCATACAGTTCTTCATAGTCGATGGGTTCTGGCGATGGGGCGGAGTGGCTGTTGTAAACAACATCAACAACACCAATCTCGATACAATTATCAAAACCGCCGCTGCCTTCGTTAGTAGTGATTTTTTCAACGTAATTGTCGCCGATTATGCTTGCATTTGATATAGCGCAGTTATCAATCGTGCCGCCATTCAGTCCCGCGATGCCGCCGACATAGTCGTTACCTTCAATCTTTACATTTAATATGCCGCAATTTTCAATGCTGCCGGAGTTACTTCCCGCGATACCGCCGACATTGGTTGCGCCTTTAATTGTGCTTGAGGTATCTTGTATATTGCAGTTGGAAATAGTTCCGGAGTTACTTCCCGCGATACCGCCTGTGGATACACCAACGCCTGTAATATCAATACCTGTGCCGCCCGGATTGCCAATCACATTACAGCTATCAATAGTTCCGTTGTTGTTATATCCGACAATCGTGCCGACCCTGTCCCGTCCTAAAATGTCTACAATGGGTCTTAGCTCAATATTCTTAATTTCACCGTCATTTACACTAAACAACCCAATGTCATCAACACCTGCGGCACTTATCGTCACATTACTTATCTCAAACCCGCCGCCGTCAAATGTCCCCTCGAACGTCCCCGTTACGATTGAGTTAGTTAACGTGATTCCGTCAAAGTCAAGGTCGCGCTCTTGGTTGAATGTGATGTCCTCCGTTCCACTGCCGCCTACCCCTTGCAGCTTGCTGATGTTCATCATCTGCACGGGTGTGCGGATGGAGAATGTTTCGGGTGTTGATGGTGTTGGTGTTAACGGTGATGTTGTGTCTTTAGTATATACGGCTTTCGCGAAATTCGGGTGATATTGGCCTATTGGGCTGCCTTCGTCATCATTAACCGTCACTAAGTTTAAGTTTGAAGCAGCGGTAGTCGTATCCTGCTCATACTTTATGTGCAGATAGAAGCCGTTCCCCAAGTCTTCGCCGCCTGTCGTGGTGTTCAGCACACCGTAGCCGCTTCCCAAAATCGCTTTCGCGTCGTCCAATCCGGACAAGGCAGACGGCAAGCTGACTGTTCCGGCGTATAAGCCGTAACCGTCCGCGTACTCCTCGTAGTATACAAGCGTGTCGGACGCATGGACAGTCACCGTTATCTTTTTAGTATCTGACGACAACTCAAAGCTCTCGATTTCCGCGCCCGCTTTTGTCGCGGTCAGCGTGATTCGATAATAGAACTCAAATTCGCCGCTCGCGCCCGGTTTGGGCGTAAACTCGATTCTGTTGGTTGCCCTGCGTAAAATTGCCGTATAATCATCGTTGTCGATGAAATAGTCGCCGTCAATTTGTGCTGTAACCAAAGTTCCGCCGCTGTCGTACAATCTTACTACAGGCGTTACGTCATAGTTGTCATCGGCATACCTAAGCGCGAAGTTACTGTTTCTCGTTATATTGAGTACGCTCGTTCCGCCGCTTACCTCAAATTCATCGTCCTGCGTTTTAACGCTGATACCGACCACCGCCTGCGGGAAACTCAGCATAACGTCTAACGCTTCGTCAACGCTTCCGTCATCGTTGAGCTTTGTATACAGATACCTGTAGTCGGCGGCGTAATGGGTAAATGAAACGCCGTAACCGTTACCCACATACTCTATCCTATAGTCATAATCAATAGAGTAAATGTGTGTTCCGGACTTTTCACCCAAGCCGACATTTCTAATCGTTATGCGATTACCGCCGCTCGTGGTGGTCTGCGTATAATCAGTACCCGGATTCAAGGTTTGTGTGGATTCTCCCGGCAACCCCTTGTTAATTGTGCGGGTTATGCCGCCGGATGCCAACTGGAATCCGGGGGGAAGCATGATGTCGATAAGTCCCGTTGTGTCAATGCTCTTGCGGAGTGCCTCTCCTTCCAAGTTGTTTGAAACTGTCAATGACACATCGAACGGCCCGTCGATAAGCGTACCGTCACCGGTTGTTATTGTTTTATTAAGTTTAATCGGGTCGATGAAAATCTGCACATCCTCGGCTGAACCGTTCCTTCTGCGGTATACTTCAAAATTGTATGCGTCAAGTTTGAAATCGCTCTTATCCTGCAAGTAGGTGACAACGGCTTGGTTTCTGAAATAATACAGCAGGGTAGAAATATCGCTGTTGCTCGATAACTCTTCGAGTACCTTTATCTTAAATGTTACTATAAGGCTCTGCCCCATGGTAAGTCTTGTGCTTGGGTTCAGCGTTATTGTAACCTCGCCGTTATTATAGCCCGCCGATTGAATCGAGCCAAGGCTGACCGTTGCGCTCCCGTTGACATATTCGATATATTCGCTGAACGGTGTAATTTGGTCGATTATCACGATACCGTCCGCCGCGATTTCGCCCCAGCTCTGCACATGAAGCTCAACCGTCAATTCATCTCCCGGCTTGACAAACTTAATGTTTTCCGCGCCGTCTCTGATATACTTGTTGATTGAAAGGAACGCGCCGGATTTGAAAGACACGCCGTCAAGGTAGTTACCGACATTTACGCGGGTCGGACCCGACCTTGACTGGAACGCAAACTCTGTCTGTGTCTGTCCCGCCGGAACGGTGTATTCGCCGTAGAAATGCTTCCAACCGTATTCAATACCCCAATACCCGATGACGTTATTTCTCGCGTCTGCCAACCAAGTCCATGTGCCTGATTCGTACTGCGCCTGCGTCATGCCGCCCAGAGGAATGTTGGTGTTACTTCCGGTAGCGGTGTTGGTAAGATTGGCGGTTGACCAGAACGTTATGCCGTATCCGGTGCGCGTTCCGCCGTTGGTGGCGGTGGTAGTGGTCGCGCCGACCCATACATCGTAGAGGTAAACCGTTCCGGTTGGGATGTTCTGGGTTACCGTATGACCGAGCGGCTGTACATAACTTCTGCCGCGATGATAACTCAAATCATACGGACCGCCGCTTGTGTTTCCGGTTGGATAACCTTGCGTTGACGCGCCGTATCTGACGGTATTCCACGCAATCGGATTGAGAATCAACCCGGCGGTATTGCCCATGTTTGCGGTGTTATTAAGATTGCCTACATTAGCCGTTGTTCCGTTGTGTGTCGGCTGTGAGCGCGGGGATTCGCAGGGGCGAATCATTACCATCCGGCTATCACGCTCTATCGCGTATGCCTCATTTTCAAGAATGTTCACAGAGTCAACATAAGTTGGCTCGTTCTCATCAACACGCGAGAGATAGAAGTGCAGCCTGTCTCCCCCACCATCGGGAGGTCTTTGAGCGGCAATCATCCAATCCGGCATACCCACCGTAGTTTCAGTGCCTGCAGAAGGATTAAAACCGTTGGTGGCGTGGTAGAACGAATAGTAGAACTGCGCTCCGGGGGTAGACGGCAGAACTTGATATAAAGTTCCCGGAGATTCGGCATTAAGCTCCGCGTAACGGAATGGCGAATTGCGAACGTTAGTAGTCGCGTTAACCGCGTTTCTCGCCCTGTTCTGTCCAAGATAATTAGTACGCATAAAAGCGTTTGAAGTATTCGGCTCTTGCAACTCAATAATACGCCATCTGGGTACGCTACTTGGATTAGAATAGCTATATGGAGCTCTAAAATCACCTGTTCCATTCTGATTCGGACCCGGGCGGTGTTCCGGCATATAGTAACCGTTCGTATCCGGATTGAAGAGCGCGGGGTCTACCGGGCGCGTGTACCACCCGCTGATTGCGCTCATATCTATGCTGAACCATTGCGTACTCATATGCTGATAAGGCGGTATTAAAATGTTGTCCACGCCGCCTTGGGTTGCCGATGGGTTTGTCGGGAGCGTGTATCCGGGCGGTATAGTTACATGAGTAGGTGCAGGCACAGGCGGTATAATTAAATCATCAGTAAAATCGCCGTTTACAAAGTTCGGCGCGTCGGCTCTTTCAGACGTTAGGAAAGTTTTCTCCCAATCATCGCGGTCTAACTGGTCGGGGCGTATCGGGCTGCCGACCTCCGGCCATCTAACCGGAACAGTCCACCAGTCTTTGGAATCGGAGGAAGACGAGCCTTTAAGAGCGGGGTACGGGTACGGGTCTCTTCCGCCCGGCTGATGCCATAACCCGTCATTCATCAGCTCATTCGCGCCATAAGCGGTCGCCAACCATTCCAAGTATAAAAACTTAGTCGATGTGCCTTTACCCTGCTCACTCGGCGGGAACATTATGCGGTCTTGCGTCCCGTCGTCATAAGTGCCGGAGTTATATCTTTTTTCCGTCCAAGTTGTCCCCTCGTTTAAGGAGTAACTGCTGCCGGAGAGGTAGTAGTTGTCTTTTACGTTAGTGAAACTGCCGCTCCGCACAATCGGGTAGAGTTCCATTGCCGTCACGCCATCGGTTACAATCTCCCCTCCCGGACCCGGCGCGGGAGCGAGATAGAACGAGCGGGTAACCGTGCCGCTGTTTTCGCCGACAATGCCGCCGCCGTCAGCGGAAATGGGGATAGCTGTTATATCAGCCACCGACAGGAAGAAGACATCTTCAACCGTGCCGCTGTTCAGTCCCGCAATGCCGCCCGTGCTGTTGCCCGTGCCGTTAACAGTCGAGTATAACACGGCGGAAGTGCCTACAGTTCCTTTGTTTTCACCCGCAATGCCGCCGACATTGGTTGTGCCTTTAACATCGACTTTCAAGTTTATATCGGCGGGGTCGCCGGCCATGCTGTTGGTTATCTCGCCGTTGTTCAGCCCGGCAATACCGCCCGTGTTTTCGCCCGTGCCTGTAACGGTTGATTTTGCCACTTGGCAATTATCAATACTTCCATCATCCTCGACACTACCCGCAATACCGCCGACATTTTTGCCGCCTTTTACGGTTGTATCATCCGTCACTTGGCAATCTTCAATACTGTCCTTGACACTACCCGCGATACCGCCGACATTGTCTTTGCCGTCTATCGTGGAATCTTCAACCTTAGAATCTTCTATTTTGTTGGCTTTACCCGCAATGCCTCCGGCATTCTCGCCCGTGCCTGTTACTGTCGCGCCTGTAATCGTCAAACCGGAAATATCGTTTGCCGCACCCGCGAAGCCGCCGACATTATCAACGCCCGTGACTGACGGAGAGGTAAATACCATGTCATCAATATTGATTTCGCCCTTGTCCTCACCGACAAAGCCGCCGATGTTGTTCGTGCCTTTTACCTCGGCGTTGGTGACGCTTACACCCTCGGCATTGATAACGCCGCTTTCGGCGTTTTTGCCGACAAAGCCGCCGACATTATCTTTGCCCGTGACTGTCGGGGCGGTAAATGTCATACCGTCTATCGTGATTTCGCCCGTGTTCTCACCGACAAAGCCGCCTATGTTGCTGCCAGTGCCTGTGACGTTGATTGCGTCAATCGTTACGGTTTCAATCCTCCCGCTGTTTATACCCGCGACAGTGCCGATGTTGTCAACGCCTGTTGGACTAACGGCTGTTATAGTTATTTCGCTTATCTCGCCCGCGTTATTACCCGCAACGCCGCCGACATTGTTACCGCCTGTTAAGGTGATATTATCTATATCGCAGAGCGTTATTTCGCCGCCGCTTCCGTTTAATCCCACTATACCGCCGATGATGTCGCCTGTAACCTCGGAATCTCTTACTATAACATCGGATATAGTGCCGCTGTTAGTACCCGCCGCAAGCCCGATACGGTTACTGCCGCTGAGGGTTACGTCTGTTACTTCACAGCCTGTAATTTCGCTGTTGTTTCGACCCGCTATGCCGCCGATGTCGTCTGTTCCGTTGATTTCTGTGTCTGTAACCTCACATTTTTCTATTTTGCCGTTGTTCACGCCGGCTATGCCGCCGATGTCGTTACCGCCGCTGATTTTTACATTTGTTACCGCGCTGTTTTGGATTGTGCCGCCGTTTGTTCCCGCTATTCCGTTTCCGTTGATGATTGTTGAGTTTGCCAGAACTAGGCTTTCTATAGTTCCCCCGTTGTTTTCAAACAGCCCTTTATCGGCCTTTGTTACCCCTTGGATATTGTGTTCATAGCCGTTATAGTTGCCTGTAAACGTACCCGTCACTATGCCGCCCGACCCGCTTTCCACTCTGTTCAGCGGGGTTGCCGTGCCGCTTACGTCCGTACCGCCCGTGAATGTCGCGGTCAGCGAGTAATCGGTGAAGTCAAGTGTCAGTGCTTGGTTGTAGTCCAAGTCAAGCGCGTTGCTGATGTTCTTAAAGTGGCGCGGTGAGCGGATTTGGTACGAATCCGGCAACGGATTCGGGATGTCGTCAACTATCTGTTTCGGGAACAGCGGATTGAAGAACTTCGCGTAGTCATCCGCCATGTCTTCGGCTTCCACCTTAAACTCGATGAACAGGTCGCCGCTCGCAAGCGGCTCTAAGAAGTCGTTCTTAAAGAATACCGCGATTCTCGTTTGCACTTCTGTGCCGTCACCCGGGTCATATGTGTATTTTACAAGTGACTGGATTGAGTTCTCAATGCCGCCCATGGTATTGCTCCATGTGGAGCTCGGGGCAGCCGTATCCATATCTCTAATTGTCAGTCTGCCGGACGACGCGCCGATAACCAAGTCGATATAACCCTCTGTCAGTTCATCGTCTATGATGAAATCAAGCACATAGCCGTCATTTATAACCGTTTTGTCGTTGCGTAGGGTGTTGAACGGTCCGACAGGATCGCCTTCTTCATCGTATTCTTCATCGCCCCAATAGCCCACAGAGTTATCATCATACAGCTCGTAATAGAGCAGTTCGATGGAGTTGAGAATCAGGCGGATGTTCATTTCCTTGATGTCTTCCCAACCGATGAAATTGTCAAACGGATTGCTCACCAATACCGGATACGGGTAATCCTCGTAGGTGTTCAGTCCTTCGGTCGCGTCATAGTTGTCCGCGCGAGAACCTTTCGCGAACACGCCGCCAAGCGGGTTATCGCGCAATACTTCTTTGGATACCGAACCGTCTCCGTCACAGCCGTTGGCGATAAAGAAGTTTGTGCCGTCATAAGCTCCGCTACCCGCTATGCCGCCGTAGCTTGATTCATAAGTGCCTACATGGTTTGTGGCATAGGTGCCGCTCAATGTGCCGCTGTTAACACCGACTATGCCGCCCGCCGTCACGCTTCCCGCGCCTGAGAGCGGGTCATACGACAGCAGACCCTCATTTTCCGGCGTAAGGGAAACGTCTGACACCACCACACGCGCGTTATTGAAGCTGTTGGAGATTGTGCCGCTATTTGTACCCGCGAGACCGCCGACATTGCCGCTGTTTGTTGTTATCCAACCGAAGCCGCCCGCGCTGTTCGTGCTTTCATGCGCGTTATAGAAGCCCGCGTTGAATGATTCGCTGAGTATGCCGCCCGTTGTAATCTCACCGACCAAGCCGCCCGCGTTCGCGCCGCCGCCTGTCACTTCGATGTTGCTCCAGCTTTTAGACAGCTCTATCGTGCCGCCGTTCAGCCTTCCCGCCAAGCCGCCGACATTCGAGTTTGCGGCATTTTTAGCTTCGACAATCCCTTGGAATGCGGTGACATCACTCGCCGTGCCGCCTGTCATTAAGCCGATACCCGCGCTGATGTTACCGATACCCGAAACATTTACAAGAGCGTTTTCGGTCAGTATCTTCAGAGCCGCGCTGTTGTCCATAAAGCCGACAGCCGCGCCGACATTACCGCCGCCATTCGCGGTAATCACGGGGTAATAGATTGAAACATCCTCAATACCGCCGCCCTCAGATTTACCGATACCCGCGCTTATAGCTCCGCCGCCGTCCGCGTTGACCTCGGCGTTGTGAACCTTTATATTACGCGCCGTGCCGCCGAGCATATCACCTATCGCCGCGCCGACAGTTTCAGCAACAGGCGCGTTGATTATCAGTCCCAAACTTGTATATTCAGTATCGGCGGTAATGTTATAGATTTCAGTGTTTTCCGCGCGACCTATAACCGCGCTGACGTTGCCGAGAGCCGCCGCGCTGACATTCGCGCCGCGTACCAATATATCACGCGCCGAGCCGCCCGTCATTTCTCCCGCGGCCGCTCCGATGATTCCGTTACCCGTTGCCTCAATTACCGCGTCATATATCCATATGCTTCTGATGTCCGCGTCTGTCGTTTCACCCGCCAACGCGGACACATTACCGCCTACAGCGGTTATTTGAGGTCTGTACAGCGACAGCTCTCTAATGTTGCCGCCCCGCAGAACGTTGCCGAACAAGCCGACCCTGTACTGCGGCACACGCGCATCGTTTATGCGAAGGTCGTTTATTCTGTAGCTGTTATCCCCGGCTTTGCCGCCCGCGTAATAGTTGCCCGAGAAGTTCTCGATTGGGTCGAAGTTGGTTATCTCGTTATAGTAGAGCTGCATATCAATGTCAGCCGTCTGCCTAAAGTTCTCGCCCGGTCGGTAACGCACGTTGTTCAAGTGACGCGCGGATGTTACCTCGTTCGTCCTGCCCAGCCACAATATACCGCTGTTCATTATGCTGTTGTAGTGACTGTTGGCAATCGTCAGCGACCTGACGGGCAAGCCGCCGTCCTTAGACAACGCCGCGCGGAGATCCTGCGGATCGATATCTACCGCGTTCCAAGCGGTTGGCCAATAGCGGTTGTTGGGCTTTTCGTCCAATATATCGCCGTGTACATAGTCGATTATCCATGTATACCGCTCATACCAGCCGCTTATATCTATCCCGTACTGCTCGACATACGGCCTGTTTACATAGTCGCGGTATATAACTTCTCTGTCCCTGTAGCTGAACGCCGCGTCAAAATCGGTTCTGCCGCCGATATAATCGTTGAAATTATTAGTATCAATCGGCGGTATAACACTGTCGGGTACTCTCTTGTTGTCCCTGCTGTTTATCACACTGAGCGAATACGGTATATTTGTGCGCCCGGATATTAGAATCTCGGCGTAGAGTACATTGCGCTTGCTCGTTGCGTTAGAGGTGTACAGAGGGTTGCTGTAACCGTCGTAGATATTGATTATGCCATCGAGGTCTATGTCGGGCAGTTCTCCGGTCGTCTCAACGCCGTAATAGCCCTGTCTGCGGTCTTTATGATGCCTGTAGCCGCCCGCGGTTTCTATCATCCCGCGTCCGCCGACAATATTGCTTATGTCGTCATTGCTGCCGGAGTATCTGAACTCTGCCTGTCCGGCTATATCTCCGTAAAAAACGGACATAACGACCCCGGTCTTAACATTGTACTCCATTAAGATAGGGTCGTTCAGTATGGACTTGTCAACTATAAAGGTGTTTAATATCTCATAGAACGCTATCTGCTCCGCGTCCGTTGAGTTTCGCGGGTCAAAGCCGCGCGGCTTGCTTACGTAATACACCGAATCTCTGTTTTCATAGTCGGCGGCAGGGAAATCAACACCCAACAAATCCGCGACATTCTTGCCGGGCTTTCCCCGGAACTCGCCCGTCACCGGGTCGTAATATGTCTCTGTCAGCGTACTCTTCAAGGTGTTTTCAAGGCTGCTCTTCGACAGCTCGCTCTGCGCCGCGAGATATATTGTGCGCGCAATGTTCATGCGGTTTGTCTGATTACCGCTCTCGATGAATCCAATCATCGCGGGAATCGATATCGCCGCAAGAATCGCGATTATCGTTACTACTACTATTACCTCTATCATCGTCACGCCGGCACGGAACTTTTTCCCGCGTGACAGGCCGTTCATCTTCGTTCTCATATATCTTATCCTCCCTCTGCTTAGAAAGGCATACACTTCCATCCATATTATATATGAATTGCGCCAAATTTACAATAGCAGAAAGTGGATAATTAAGAACTATATGTGATTAACACAAATCGTGCGAGAATTGTTGCAGGAAGTGGCGCGATTTAGCAGTGAGACAAGCAAAAAGCCAAGTCCGCAAACACAAATCGTGTCGCGGGTTGCACACAGAGCCTTGTAAATTTATCGCACCTTTTTTGTTGCTATTTTAGCCCCGATGAGGTATAATAATATTAGGCAAAATAATGGGAGGTAATAGTCCGTGGTTATAACAGCTACCGAATTGAAAGCAAATGTGGGCAGATACTTAAATCGCGCGGCTGCCGAGAATATTCATGTCACGAGAAACGGGAAAATAATCGCCACTATATCCAGTCCTGCGCGTGATAAACAATCCATCCTTGACGGCTTGGCAGGAATTGCCGCCGCTAATCCGCTTACGCTTGAACAGGCGAGAGAGGAGCGGCTGGCTAGACAATGAAAGTGATAATTGACTCGAACATCATCATTGATGTTTTGGAAAAGCGAGAACCGCATTTCCAAAAGTCCTACGAAGTAGTCCAATTATCTATGAGCAAACATATTGAAGGATATGTCTGTGCGGGTTGTATGACTGATATTCACTACATTATTCGCAAGAATGTGGCAAGTGACAGCATAGCGAAAGACGCGATGATTCACTTGGAGGAACTGGTCGGTGTCTGCGATACACTTGCAAGTGATATTACCGCTTCCCATGTCTTGGATATGAACGACTATGAGGATGCTGTGCTTGCCGCCACAGCAAAACGTGAAAAAGCTGATTACATCGTGACACGCAATAAGCGTGATTTTGTCAATTCGCCCGTTCCGGCTGTCGCGCCGGAAGAACTGTTAGCGTTATGCGGCAAACAATAACCACTTCAATACCAACGCCCGCCCCAATCGACCCTATCAAATGATAGGGTTGACATTTTTACCCTGTTTGCGTTAAAATATAAACATCTACCGTAGGGGCGGTCGTTCGTCCGCCCGTCTGCCCATTCGTCCGCCCGCGTTATACCAACAAATCGCGCAAAAACAACAAATAAAGGATTTTACAATGAACAATATCGATTTTCTGTCCCGCGAAGAAATAACTGCCTTAAAGCTAAGGCAGCTCTTTCATGAACGCGGTTACACGCGGGTCACGCCCGGGCGTTTTCAGGAATATGACCTGTTTGCCGAAAACCGCAGCTTTCATAATATCAGCAGTCTGATTACCTTTATGGACGCGGACGGCCGCCTTATGGCGTTAAAACCCGATGTCACGCTGTCCATCATCCGCAACACTCCGGATACGCCTGACGCGCAAAGGCTCTGCTATGCCGATGAGGTTTACAGGCTGTCGAGCGAACAGCGCGAGTATAAAGCACTCAGTCAGGTCGGCGTTGAACTGATTGGCGGCGACAGTGCCGCCGCGAACACTGAAATCGTTGCGTTGGCTGTCGAAAGTCTCAAACTGATTGGTAATAATACCGCGCTCGATGTCTCGCATATGGGTTTTGTGTCCGGTCTGTTTGACGCTATGGAACTTACGGAGAACGCGAGGAAAAGCCTTCTTGAATATATCCACGCCAAGGATATCCGGGGCGTGTCTGAAACGCTGAAAACCCTTGAAATCGGCGAAGAATCGGCGCGGTATATAACACGGCTTGCCGAATTGCGCGGCAGTGCGCGGGAATGCCTTGATAACGCGCGGGAGCTTATACTAAACGCCGAAACGGAAACGGCTTTTAACGAGCTGTCGGGCATTATAAAGGCTAACAATACGGTAAATATTGATTTTTCAATGGTCAGCGACCTTGACTACTATAACGGTCCGGTGTTCAGAGGTTATGTCGAGGGCGTGCCGGCGGCCGTGCTGTCCGGCGGGCGTTATGATGGACTGATGCGCCGCATGGGCAAAATGAACGGCGCAATCGGCTTTGCCGTGACGCTTAACAATCTCGGCAGGGTCGGGGTTCAATCCCCGACCACAAAGAGTAACTCCAACGATTGGCTTAATGTCGCACTGCCCAAGGGGCGGCTCGGCGACAGCGCGCGCGCCCTGCTGACGGGGAAATCCGGCGAGGAGAAATCAAGCAGGAAGCTGATTATCGAAGACGCGGAGCATAAGTTCAGGTATTTTCTGGTAAAGCCGTCCGATGTCGCGATATACGTTGAACACGGCGCGGCGGATATAGGCGTTGTCGGCAAAGACACGCTTTTGGAGACACGCCCCGATGTGTACGAGCTTGCCGCTCTGGATATCGGAAAGTGCATTGTTGCCGTTGCCGCGCCCGCCGGATTCACGGAAAACACCGACACACCCTTGCGCGTTGCGACAAAATATGTTAATATAGCGAAAGATTATTATGCGTCTATTAACCGTAATATAGAGATAATCGAACTCAGCGGCTCTATCGAGCTTGCGCCGCTGCTCGGTCTGTCCGATGTTATAGTTGATATTGTCGAAACGGGCGGCACACTGAAAGCGAATAAACTGAACGTTACGTCCCATGTGGCGGACATCAGCGCAAGACTTATCGCCAACAAAGCATCGTATAAATTCAAATCAAAAAGAATAGACGAAATTGTCGGGACGATTGTGTAGGGGCGGCCGTTCGTCCGCCCGATTATCAACATGATTGTGTAGGGGCGGTCATTGGCCGCCCGTGGAGGAAACAAATGCTGAAAAGATTCATATATGAAAACAACACCGACATCGCGCCGCTGCTTGAGCGGCGGGGTGTGGATTTGTCCGCCGCCGAGGCGGCGGCCCGTGAAATTCTCGAAGCCGTGAAGAGCAGCGGCGACACGGCGGTAAGGGAATACACGAAGAAATTCGACAGAGCGGACATAGAAACCTTTGAAATTCCGCGCGATGAAATAGACGCGGCTGTTAAAGCTGTCGATTCAGACCTCCTCGCGTCATTGAATAGAGCCGCCAAAAATATCCGCGCGTTCCACGAAAATCAGAAGCAAACCGGGTTTATTTTTGAGCCGCGTAAAGGCGCGGTCATGGGACAGCGTGTAACGCCGCTTGAGCGCGTTGGCGTATACGTCCCGGGAGGTACGGCGTTTTATCCCTCAACCGTTCTCATGGACGTGATACCCGCGAAAATCGCGGGCGTTGACGAAATAATTATGACAACGCCGCCGTCATCCGATGGTAAAGTTCCGGCAGTAAGCCTTGCCGCAGCCGCGATTGCGGGCGTGGACAGAGTTTTCCGCATAGGCGGGGCGCAGGCGATTGGCGCGATGGCATACGGCACGAACTCCGTGCCGCGAGTTGATAAAATAGTCGGTCCGGGCAACTCGTATGTAGCCGCCGCGAAGCGGCTTGTATACGGGCTTGTGGACATCGACATGATTGCCGGACCCAGTGATATACTGGTAATCGCCGACGAAACCGCGCACCCTGAGTTTGTAGCCTCCGACCTTCTGGGTCAGGCGGAACACGGCGCGGATTCCCCGGCGATACTGGTGACCGTGTCGCCCGAGCTTGCAGATAAAGTTGACGAAGCACTTTCCCGCCGTATAAAAGAGCTGCCGCGCCGCGAAATGGCTGAGAGCGCGATAAAAGACTACGGGGCGGCTGTTATAGTGAAAGATTTGGAGAGCGCGGCGCGTGTTTCAAACCTGCTCGCGCCGGAGCATTTGGAACTGTGCGTAAACGACCCTTGGTCACTCATGCCTCTGATACGCAATGCCGGCTCGATTTTCCTCGGGCATTTCACGCCCGAAGCGTTGGGCGACTACATAGCCGGTCCTAACCATACGCTGCCGACATCCGGATCGGCGCGGTTTTCATCGCCGCTGTCGGTCAACGACTTTCAGAAAAAGTCGTCATACCTGCATTACGACCGCAACGCGCTCGCCGATGTCGCCTCCGACCTCACTCGCATTGCGCATTCGGAGGGACTGGACGCTCACGCAAAATCCGTTGAGGTAAGACTATGAGATTTTTAAGCAAAACGGCGCAGTCGATTGAGCCGTATGTGCCGGGCGAACAGCCCAAAGATAAGAGTTATATCAAGCTGAACACCAACGAATCGCCCTATCCGCCGTGTCCGCTTGCCGGAGAGGTCATCGAAACCTTTAACTACGAGGATTTGCGCCTCTATCCGGATTTTAAGGCGAGCGCGTTCCGCGCCGCCATAGCTAAAACCCTTGGTGTTAATGTCAATTCGGTCTTTGCCGGAGCGGGTTCAGACGCGGTTTTGGGCTATGCGTTTCAGGCGTTTTTCGACAGAGGTGACACAGTCGTTTACCCCGATATAACCTACGGTTTTTACAGTGTGTTGGCGAAGCTCTATGGATTGAATCCCGTGGAAATCCCGCTTGACGCGAACTTCCGCGTCAACACAGACGGCTTGATTAACGCCAAAGGTCATATCGTTATAGCAAACCCCAACGCGCCAACGGGTATAGCACTCACAACAGCTGAAATCGAGCATATCCTATCAAGTGATAGGGATAGATTGGTAATCATTGACGAGGCTTACACGGGTTTCTCTGACAAGGGGAACAGCGAGCCGCTTCTCAGCCGATACGATAACCTGCTGATTATCCGCACAATGTCTAAATCATACGCGGCGGCAGGTATGCGCCTTGCTTACGCGCTCGGTTCACCCGAGCTTATAGACGCTCTTGACCGCATTAAAGACTCGTTCGACCCGTACAACTTCGACCGCCTGTCCATAGATGTCGGTATCGCGGCAATTACCGACACAAAGTATCTGCGGAACACTATTGATAGAATCGTAAAAACGCGCGAGGAATTTCGTATATCACTTGATAGGTTGGGTTTTGAAACTTTGCCCAGTGACGCGAATTTTCTTTTCACGCGGAAACAGGGCGTTGACGGGAAAGGTTTATATCTCGCGCTCAAAGACGCGGGTATTTTGGTGCGGTGGTTCAACAAACCGCGCATACGCGACTTTATCCGAATATCAATCGGCACATCACGCGATATGAAAAGGTTGGTAAAAACACTGGAAGAAATATTGTAAGGGGGCGAATAAGTTGCTGACAGTAGATGAAATTAAGTCAATAGTAACTCCTTTGGTGGAAATTTATCCGATTCGCCGCGTAACACTTTTCGGCTCGTATGCGAGAGGAAGCGCGACAGAGAGCAGCGATGTGGACTTGCTGATAGACAGCGAAGGTCGTCTAAACGGGTTTGATTTTTTCGGGATTGCCGGAAGAATAATAAAAAAAATGCCTGTAAAAACAGATGTTTTTGAAATCAGCGAAATCGAAGCCCAATCAATGTTTCTTGACAATATAATCCGGGATGGTGTAACTATATATGAAAATTGATACATCGGAGCGATTAAGACGTATTCTTGCGTTTTCAAAGAAAATAAAGGACAGAACAGCGGGAGTTACACTAAATGATTATTTAGAAAATGAGCTTTTGCAAGAATCTGTAATGTACTGTCTTGGACAAATAGGTGAAATAGCTTCAAAGATACCTGATGATGAACAGGAAAAATATCCGAATATATTTTGGGATCAAATGGTTGCCTTGCGTCATCGGCTTTTCCATGATTATGAGGTAATTAACTTCACAAAGGTTTATGACATCACACAACAGCCCATTTCTAAACTAATAACAGAATTAGAATCTATTATACTGTAGGGCGCGACGCCCCCGGCGCGCCGTGACAGTTTTACATGAGAGGATATAGAGCTTATGGTTGAAATCAACGGAAAACTTTTTGACTGGGATGTAAATAAGAATCTCATAAATATTGAAAAGCATGGCGTATCGTTCAAGATGGCGGCTTCCTCATTTTTTGACCCAAGGGCTATAATTGTTGATGACGATTTTCATTCCCAAAATGAGGATAGGTTTATCCTTATCGGCGTAAATAAGTACGATAAACTCTTGACCGTTTGCCATTGTTATAGGGATGACGGAAATGTTATAAGAATCATATCTGCAAGGAAACCTAATCAAATTGAACAAGAAATTTACAGGGGTGATATTTAATGGACTTTGGGCTTAATAAAAAACCGGACGCTTCAAGAATCCAAAAGAATATGATTTATGACGACATCATAAAAAACGGATTCTCCATTCTTGTGCATTACAGCTCTGAGGATGTCGCCGACATCATCAGCGGCAAGCAAAAATTTGATTTTGACTTGCTTGAGCATGACCCGGATGAATTAGCGGCTTTTGAGAGATACCGCCAAAATCAAGTGTAACGGGGTTTTTAATTAGCACCGCGAGAATCCCACTGTAGGGCGCGGCATCCTTGACGCGCCGTGACAGTTTTACATGAGAGGTGATGAATAAATGCCGGAATTAAGCAGATTTCAGGGTATGATAGTAAAAATGATATTTAATGATGTCGTTCAGCACAGCAAACCCCATATTCATGTTTATTACGGTGAATATAAAGCATCCGTGGGCATTGACGGTGAATTATTGTCGGGTTCTTTGCCCCTCAAACAACTGAAAATGCTAATCGGATGGTTAGCCCTTCATGAAGATGAAGCATATGCGGCATGGAACAAAGCGGTACAGGGCGAGCATTTTAGCAAAATTAAGCCGCTGTAGAAAGGAAATAATATGTATATTATAAATGGAGTTGCATATGCCGGAGAACTGACAGCCGGAATTGAAGTTGAAAAAGTCGAAGCGTTAGACGATATGATTTTACTGCTTACTTTCTCCACCGGTGAAAAGCGTTTGTATGATACCACGGAATTATTAGAGTATCCGGCGTTTAAGACGCTTGAAAATGAAGAAATTTATAAATCCGCAAGAGTTGAACACGGTGTTGTAGTGTGGCTTGACGGAAGCATAGACATAGCCCCCGAAACATTATATGCAAACAGTTTTGTATATCAGGAAGCAGGAGAATTAATATGAGAACAGCCGAAATTACCAGAAACACCAATGAAACGAAAATAAATCTGAGCCTTTGCGTTGAAGGCTCGGGAGTTGGTGAAATAGACACGGGCGTGGGTTTCTTAGACCATATGCTGACGCTCTTTGCCGCCCACGGGCGTTTTGACCTGAAGCTGAACTGCAAGGGCGACCTCCAAGTCGACGCGCACCACACCGTTGAGGATACCGGAATCGTGCTTGGGCAGGCGTTCAAGACCGCGTTAGGCGAGCGGCGGGGCATCGTGCGCTACGGTGACGCTCTGCTGCCGATGGATGAAGCTCTTGTTCAAGTGGCGGTTGACTTGAGCGGTCGGGCTTTCCTCAGTTTTGAAGCCGATATTAGCGAGCCTGCCGCCGGAACAATGGAATCGTCACTTATTGAAGAGTTTTTCATGGCGTTCGCCCGCGAATGCGGTATAACGCTGCACATAAGGCAGCTCTCAGGCAAGAACGCGCACCATATTTTCGAGGCGATGTTCAAAGGGCTTGCCCGCGCTCTGTCGAAAGCGGCGGCTGTCGATACAAGGTACGCAAACGAGATTCCGTCAACAAAGGGTGTGCTGTGATGGAAATTTTTCCCGCTATAGACATAATGGGCGGCAAGGTCGTCAACCTTGTCAGAGGTGAGTTTGACCTTGTTGACGTGTACGGCGAAGACCCTGTTGCCGCCGCCGAAGCCTTTAAGGCGCGGGGCGCGGCGAATCTTCACATTGTCGATCTTGACGGCGCGAAAAGCGGTTCGGCGGAGAACTTTTCCGTCATCGAGAACATAGTAAAAACCGGGGGACTTTTTATCCAAGTCGGCGGCGGTATCAGAAGCGCGGAACGCGCGGCGGCGTATCTCGCTATGGGAGTGAACCGCGTTATATTGGGGACTGCCGCCGTTGAGGATTTCAGTTTGCTTGAACGCCTGCTCACCGCGCACGGCGCGTCTGTCGCCGTTGGCGTTGACGCGCGTAACGGAAGCGTTGCGGTAAAGGGATGGCTGGAGGATACCGCGCTCGATTCTTTCGCGTTCTGCGAAAAACTGGACGCGGCGGGTGTTGACAACATCATATACACAGACATCATGCGGGACGGAATGATGGAGGGCGCGAATTACGGCGCGTACCGCGAACTCACAGAGCGCGTGAAGTGCAAAATCACCGCTTCCGGCGGTATATGCTCGCTTGACGAGCTGAAAAAATTAGAAAAACTCGGCGTTTATGCCGCTATATTAGGACGCTCCCTGTATACGGGAGCTGTGAAATTGGAGGACGCATTATGTCTGCAAAACGCATAATCCCGTGCATGGACATCCGTGACGGACGGATAGTAAAGGGCGTTAAGTTTGAGGGGCTTCAGGACATTGCCGACCCGGTCGAGATGGCGAAATACTATAACTCTCAGGGCGCGAGTGAACTTGTTTTCTACGACATCACCGCTTCAAATGACGGCAGAGCCATATATATGGACCTGCTGAAATCTGTCGCCGCGTGCGTGGACATACCGCTCATGGCGGCGGGGGCGATAAACAGCCTTGACAGAATCGAGAGTGTCTTAAACTGCGGTGTATCTAACGTCAGCATAAATACGGGTGCTGTCAAGGACAGGACGCTTATAGCCGAGGCGGCTAAAAAATTCGGTTCTGAGCGTGTGACACTTGCGATGGATTGCAAGCGCGAGAGCGGGAAATTCTTTGTGTACTTGGGCATGGGACGTGAAAATACAGGCTTGGAAATGACAGAGTGGGCGCGGCGCGGTGAAGCGGACGGCGCGGGCGGAATCGTTCTGAACTCCATAGACACAGACGGTGTGCGCGAGGGATTCGACCTCGAAATGCTTGAAGCTGTCCTCAATGCCGTAAAAATACCCGTTGTGGCATCGGGCGGCGCGGGCTGTAAAGAGGACTTTTTAGAGTTGTTCAGAAAATTACCTGCGATTGACGCGGGGCTTGCGGCATCTATATTCCACAGCAAGGAATTGAAAATACCGGATTTGAAAAAGTATTTATCAGAAAACGGAGTGGCAGTATGAACCTGAAATATGACGACAAAGATTTGATTCCCGCCATTGTTCAGGACTTTTACACGGGAGAAGTGCTGACGCTTGCGTATATGAACAACGAGAGCCTTGACATAACCATCAATGAGGGCAGGACGTGCTTTTTCAGCCGCGAGCGGCAGGAGCTGTGGCGCAAAGGCGAGACATCCGGCAACACGCAGAGTGTGGTTTCAATCTCCGCCGACTGTGACTGTGACGCGCTGTTGATAAAGGTGATTAAGAACGGTCCGGCCTGTCACACAAATCGGGAGTCGTGCTTCCACAACCCTATCCATGTTGATGAAGAGAAGCGGGATTTCTCGGCGGCAACCCTATTTGAGCTGATAAAAAACCGCAAAGCCGAACCCGCAGATGGCGCGTATACATCGTATCTGTTCGAGAAAGGGCTTGATAAAATCCTTAAAAAAGTCGGTGAGGAGACGGCGGAGGTCATCATCGCCGCGAAGAACCCCGGCAAGGATGAACTGATTTACGAGCTGTCGGATTTGGCGTACCACGCGCTTGTGCTGATGGCGGAACGCGGCGTTGAACTCTCGGACATCACAGCCGAGTTGGCGAGGAGAACGAAAAAGTGATAATTTCCACGCTTCATAACCACACCACCCACTCAGACGGCAAAAACTCAATCGCGGAGACTGTCAAAGCCGCATTGGATAAAGGGTTTAACTCTGTCGGCATCTCCGACCACGCTCAAACGCATCTGTATAACGTGAGCATGAAAAAGGACGGTTTTGCCAAATATCTTGCGGATATATGCGCGGCAGCCGCGCTCTATCCGCAGATAGAGGTCTACGCAGGGATTGAAAACGAATACTGCGATTGGTATGACACCGCCGGGCTTGACTATGTTATCGGCTCGGTACATTATCTTGAACACGGCGGGGAGTTTTATTGCGTGGACTCGCGCGTTGAGAAGTTTGAGCGTCTGACCGCAAATGTGCCGGATTATGTAAACCAATACTATAACTGCTTGGCTGAAATGGCGGTAAAGCAAAAGCCCGATATAATCGGGCATTTTGATATACTGATGAAGAATAACGCGGGTTACAGGTTTTTTGACACGCGGACTGTTGAATATATGAACGCGGTGCGCGGCGCGCTTGACGCAATAGCCAAAACGGACTGTATCATCGAGGTGAACACAGGCGCGATGGCGAGAGGGACATACAACTGCCAATACCCCGAGACGCACATCCTTGCGGAAATCCGCAAGATGGGAATACCTGTCTGCGTCAACTCAGACGCGCACAGCGCGGAACATATTGACTACGCCTTTCCAGAGATGGCGCGTCTGCTGCTCGACCTCGGCTTTACGCACACGCGGCATCTCATCGGCGGGAAGTTTAAGGATGTGGGGTTGGAGTAGAGGACGCTGTCCTTTGAAAAATTAAAAGTATTGTTAAAAATGCTTGACAATCATATCGTATATGATATAATATAAGTGTACAAAGGAGAACACAGCATATGTGGAACATAATTTTTTATGAGAAAGAAAACGGAACAACACCCGTCCATGAATTTTTGGATAAACTACCGGAAAAGCACCACGCTAAAGCTCTTCGAGACATTGATGTATTGGAGAAATACGGAACGGCTCTCACCGAACCGCACGTAAAGCACATAAAAGGGAAAATATGGGAACTTCGTATAAAGTCAGCAAGCGACATTTCCCGGATTTTTTACTTCGTTCGTGTCGGTAAAAATATCATATTGTTGCACGGATTTGTGAAAAAGTCGAAAAAGACACCGAGTAGTGAAATTGAAACAGCAAACAATTATTTAGAGGACTATCTAAGGAGGAATCCGATATGACTTATAAAGAGTATAAAAAAACCGTTCTTGCTAATAATCCCGAACTTCGCAAAGAGTATGATGCTCTCGCTTCTCAATACGAAATTATCGATGCCGTTATAGCTGCCCGTATCGAAAAACAAATGACACAATCCGACCTTGCCGAACGAGCTGACACAAAACAGAGTAACATAAGCCGATTTGAAAGCGGCAACTATAATCCTTCTGTGGATTTTCTGAGAAAGATAGCCGAAGCACTAGATAAACGGCTTGAAATTACTCTAAGATAAAAAGGGGGACGCGCTCCCGCGCGTCCTGCCGTTTATTATAGGAGGCCAATATGCGATACAAGATTAAAATCGGTGCTTTTATTTTCAGCAAGGAATCCCGACGAGTTTATAGCCGAACTGGAAGCGCGTATAGGCAAAAGGTGTTAAACCGGAGAAATATGACATTTTACGCAAATTGTAAAATTGAGGTAACTTTATAAAAAACAGACAGATTTCCGAACTTTTTTCGCAAACTTCCATACAATGAAATGTGAGGGAGCGGTCCCTGCAATAATCATTTAGGAGGTTAATATAATGGCGGATAAAAATACCACTCCATCGGTTGCGGTGATTGAACGCTGTGGCGACTTCGCGTTCAGGGAACGCTGCTGCGTGCATACCAAGAAAATTTACGATGCCTGCCGCGAAATAGTATGTGCAAGATAGAGGATATTGCCACGCATTTACCGCAGTTCGGTTATCTCGATTTCGGGCAGCGTTCCCCATTTGCTGCCTTTTGGTTTGTGGTATGTTGCGCGTTTTACGATTCCTTTTATCAGCTGATTTTTTTCATCGGCATTTCGCGTCCGGTATTCGGATAACAGTGTATTGATTTTCTTTACCAGAACAGCATCATCTGTCTTCTCTTTGCTGTTCTTCAATGTTTCTTGCGTTGCGGCAATGCTTTTGTTAATCTCTTCACGGCGGGTGATGAATGTGTCGATGTCGTAAACGCCTTGCTCAAGCAGCTCGTGCTGCTTTTTCATCTGCTGTTCAAGACGTAAGAGTTCGTTTTCGGCGATGGCTGTTGTATTAGGGGCAGATTGCCCTGTCTGGCAATGCGGGTCATTTTTGACAAGGTTGATTTGCAGAAGTTTTATACCCTCGACAAACAGTTCCTCAGTTACTTCAAGGCTGCTTCCCATCATACATCCGGCAGTCTGGCAGATAATCATTGGTTGATTATACTTTTTGTTTTTGAGGGGCTGACGAATCATGGCGCGGCCGCAATTTTTGCAGAACAACACACCTGCCAAGGGGTTCATAATCTGACCTTTGTTATATGGCGTATTATAGCGTCCCGCAAGCCTTTTGTTCGCCTCGTCAAACAGTTCCTGCGTTATAATCGGTTCGTGCAAACCCTCTACCACCATCCATTCATCGGCGGGTTTAATGCGTTTAATGTGCTTCTCGCCCGGATTCTTTGGACGTTCAAAACGATATTGATTCCACACGACCTTACCCGTATAAACAGGGTTGCGGATTATCTTTGCTATGGTAGACCTGCTGAACTTTGCGCCGCGCCTCGGTCTGTAACCTAAGGCATGAACGGTATCGGCAACGGATTGGCAGCCTTTCCCCTCTAAGTACATATTGAAAATCAACCTCACACCTTCCGCCTCTTTAGGCTCGATTTCAAGTGTGGGCTTTTTATTTACGCGCGTTTGTTTATACCCGAAGGGCGCGTTAGACAGATAGCACCCCTCCTCCACGGCTTTAACCGTGCCGCGCCGCAGACGATTCCGTATCATCTTATACTCCTCGCGGGCAAAAAGGGCTTTGAAGCTGATAAGGCTGTCGTCCATATCATCCGCCATATCATAGGTTTTAGCCGGGGTTACTATCAGCGTGCCGGATTTGCGGAATG
The DNA here is from genome assembly GCA_009782385.1 of Oscillospiraceae bacterium. Taxonomy (GTDB): domain Bacteria; phylum Bacillota; class Clostridia; order Oscillospirales; family UBA929; genus WRMG01. The sequence goes on from WRJE01000006.1 coordinate 25,759, forward strand.
CGTCAAAGATAAGCCCCTGCTCGTGCATTGCGCCGCGCCCCAATCGGTCTATATCCATGCAGAGTACGGATTCGTACTTGCTGAGGTTTTCCATTAGGCATAACATCTGAGGACGCGCGTAAAGGCTATCGCCGCTGACGACCTCCTCGTACACATCGGCGACTATCATATTCTGCTTGGCGGCGAAAGAGGTCAGTATCTCACGGTGACGGGACAGCGTGTCGGATACCGGCTCGTTCTCCTCCGCGCGGGATTTACGCAAGTACATAGCGGTTATCATAGACTACTCCTAAAATAAAATCAAATTGTCAAAACACTGCTTGACAACGCCGAACGAGTGTTCTATAATCGTTTTACATCGTGCAAGAGGAGTGATAAATAATGGCGCAGGAAATCTATACAAGCGAAGATGTACGACTGGCTGAACGAATAGCAGCACTCACGGAGGACGACCGCGCCAAAATCACTTATTTGGCTTGTTCTCTAGCCGCTCCAGAAGACCGAGTACATACTTCCTATCCTCTTCCGGCAGGGAGTTAATCATTTTGGCAGCCCGCAAATCCTCGTCTGTATAGGCGGGGGTTTCTTTCTGTTTTGCGTTATCAACTTGCCTGTCGGTCGGAGGTGTTTCAGTTATTAGGTCAAGTGATTCCATAATATCCTTAATTCCGTATATGTCGCATAGAGCAAGGAAAGTGCGAATCTTGGGAGAGCCAACACCATTTTCATAGCCATACAATGTTTTAGGCGAAATAGATATGCCTTTCTCTTTAAGGCGCGTTAAAACGTCATCTACAGATAGATGACTAATGGCGCGTTGCTCTTTCAATAGTTCGGAAATCTTTTCTTTTTCAATGAGTATCGAATATTCTTTCAGCAATGGAATCACTCCCTAAAGACAATAATATACACATGAAATAAGAATGTCAATAAAAATTCTTAAAATAAAAGAAAAAAAGTATTGACATTCTCAAAACATAAGAATATACTATAGATAGTCTTATTAAATAAGAAAGGAGATTGGGCTATATGTCACCGGAAGAAAGCATTTGTAAAGTGATTAAAAGAAGCGGAATGACAATCAAGGCTGTAAGCGAGCGGACGGGAATCCCGTATAACCACTTACAACCGAGCCTTAAAGGTAATCGCGAAATGAGAGCTGACGAGTATATTACACTGTGTACATTTTTTAGAGTTGACCCCATGTGCGAGCGGAACACGGCTTAGTTTGTTAACCTAACCCCAGTATGTCACGAAGCTCATCGGATGATAGAACCCGTCCACTTAATGATTGCAACCCTTCGTCCCAACAATCCAAGCAAGGCGTATGACCGTAAGATTTAGCCAACTCAATATTATAGATAAAAAAATCTTTACCTCGTATGTGATTGCACCCGTAATGATGGTATTGGCTCTCTTCGGTTATCACAATCGCCGCATAGTTACGCATAAAATTAAACTCCGACCGCATATCGTTTATTTCTTGAAAGCGTTCGTGGGCAAGTTTATAAGCGGAACTCAACTCTGCATGGAGTTCGTCAATCTCCGTATTCTTACTAACCAAATCTGCAAAATGCTCGCGTTTGAGACTTTCAATACCTGCATCGCGCATTTTAAGCCGACTGTGATAATCTACCGCAAAAGCTGTGGCGGCAATCATTAAGCAGACGGAGATAATAAGCGCGGCAATCAGAAATGGATTTGTTCTACTTTGTTTGCGTTCGGCTTCGACAGCTATCTGTGCGTTTTGTGTTTCATCTTCTTGCGTCTCTTCCTTATCATCTTGACTAGTTTTTTCATCTAAATTGCCAAATAACTTCTTGATAGCTTTGTCTATTAATCGTTGCTCTGCTTCATTCAGCGGCGTATTCTTGAGTTTATCCTGTGCTTCAATCCAACTGTCCAACTTGCTCTCCGGAACACGAACCGTAAATCCATCATCTGTCTCAATCATGAGGTATGTTTCTTGTGAATGCTCCTTATTTCTCTGTTTTACATCTTCATCAAACGCTTTCTTCCAAGCCCAAAAATCGTCCATATTTTTTATTGGTTCTCCGGTGACTGTGTTTGTTAATTGTGCAGTGAGAAGTAATTTCGCAATTTCCTTTCTATGAAGCGCACGTTCGGCTTCGACAGCAATCTTCACAGCTTGTGAAATATGAGAGTTGTCCGGTTTTTCCTCCCGGCAATTAACCCAACGGAAACCCGATTCTTCCGCTTCTAAAATATCAGCTACATATTTCCCTTCGTCTGCGTAGACAACAGAAACGCTGTCGTACCCCCTATCAAACGGCAGATAATAAATACGCTTCCCCGTTTTAGACACAACACACTTGATTCTCGGATACTCAATAAACGGTTGCTTCTCGCAAATCTCAATACCTAGCTCTTTCGCGCATTTTCGAGCGGCATAGGATAACTGAGACGTTGTATATATAACTCCGTATATTTTTGAAACTCCCCGTTGCACTCGCATTTGACTGACAGTGCCGAAGAGCTGATGAATATATTTTTCGTGAATTAACTTATCCTTTGCCCACCGCTTACACTGGATAACCTTTATACCATCATCGGTATGTACAATCAAATCGCGCCCCAAATCACCCATGCCCATGACAGCCCCGCAAAACTGAACCCTATAACCTTGCTTCTCATAAAGATAACCGACATATCTCTCATACTCAATGCCGATTTCATAATCTGATTTTTTAATCATCATATAGCGGTCGAGCGCAAACTGGCGGTCTTGAGGTGTATTTAGCAAAATACCATCAAAATTAAGTTTGGAATCCAAGCTAACCACTCCTTATCATCCTTTATCTTACCGCTCATCATTCCAAATGTCAAACACGTCATAGTACAACTGTTATTTTCAATATCCTGTATCGGAGGGATTTATATGACTGAACTAAAAAAAATCAGAGAAGAAACGCTCCCTGACGGCAGGACAGTTGTCTACTTTGAAAACGGCGGGAAGATTACCGTGCCGCCCGTAACAGACGAATGGCGAGAACAGAAAGGCAAAGAACTCTATCGGATGATATATAACATGAAACGGTAATTGCAATCGCTTACATAGAAGATGATTAACACGAGAGGTGCAAGAGTATGAAAACGGACGCGGAAATCAAGGCAATCGCGGATGAAATATACGACACACTGAAAAATTACGGACTAACTATCCGGGAAGCCTGTGGTGTTTTGGGAGCTGTCACCGTCAGAATAAGCGAGAAAAAGCCCGTGCCAGTCGCCGCAACCCCAACCAACCAGAAATGTTTCATCAAACCAACCCTCGAAGAGGTCGCCGCATACTGCATAGAACGCCGTAACGGTGTTGACCCGCAGAGTTTTATCGACCACTATATCTCCAACGGTTGGCGTGTTGGTAAAGTACCTATGAAGGATTGGCGAGCGGCAGTTCGCACATGGGAGAAAAGAGAGTTGAGGGTAGATGGAGGCAACCCGAAAAAACCGTCATCACAGCCAAAAAGCAATAAAAGTAAATTTGAAGCCCATCATTTGATTGAAGACCGCGAACGCCGCGCCGTTGAGGAAATGAGCAGGTACAGGGAAGCACTCACCGCACACTAAAGAAAATTGAAAGAAAGAGGTTGAAAACCATGTTAACTAACATCCCCATCGAGCGGATACTTCCGCATCCGAATAACCCGCGCCAAAACCTCGGCGACCTAACGGAACTCGCCGCAAGTATCAAAGAACGCGGCATACTGCAAAATCTGACCGTCATACCCCAAGACCCCGAACAGTACAAAAAGATGATAGACAGCAAGCGCAAATACCAAGGTAACTACATAGCCATCATCGGTCACCGCCGCCACGCCGCGTCTAAGCTCGCGGGACTGAACGAAATACCCTGTACCGTTGCCGTCATGGATGACAAAGAGCAAATCGCTACAATGCTTTTGGAAAATATTCAACGCAGCGACCTCACGCCCATCGAGCAGGCGCAGGGCTTTCAACTGATGATGAATTTTGGCGAAACCGCCGTAACCATCGCGGAAAAAACGGGTTTTTCCAAAAGCACGGTGTACAGCCGCGTAAAATTGCTCGAATTTGACCCGGACAAGCTCAAGGCGGCAGAAGCTCGCGGCGGTACGCTTGCCGACTACGCCGCGTTGGACAAAATCGAAGACAAAACAACCCGCGAAAAAGTTTTGGACAAAATAGGAACGTCCAATTTCAAATATGAACTGCAATCAGCCATTGACACCGAAAAACGAGAAAAGAAGCTCGCTAAAATCATTGAGGATTTGGAGAAGTTTGCGACAAAGGTAAAATCCGATAAAGGTCTTCAATATGTCAGATATTTTTATCAAGACAGCGGCAAGATAGAAGTTCCGCCGGATGCTGACACGGTCAAATATTATTTCACTAAGAGCGGTTATTGCATAAATCTCCTCTGTGACAAAACAGCCGAAAAACCCGAAGAGGTTTTGACCGAAAAAGAGAAAGCGAAGATAGAACACGAAAACCGCCTTAAAGAAATCACCGCCCGTATGTACAAACTGCGGCTTGAGTTCGTCAAAGGTATTTCCGATTCACACGCTAAGAAGCATTTACCGGACATCGCGGAATACATTCTAAAACAATCACTTGACAGCGGATTGCGTATCAGCAAAGACAGCACGGGTAAGTTGTTGGAAGCGATACTTGATGACAAGAAAAAACTCGACTTTGACGCTCTTACAAAACAGTGCGTATTCTCACCGTCATGCACGCTGCTCTATGCCGCAATGAGTGTTGACTGCGAAAGTTCCCGTTATTACGATTGGGAGCTAAAACACAATCCTATGAAATATTTAGACGAGCGGTACGACTTCCTGTGCAAGCTCGGATACGAGATGTCGGACGAGGAATTGGCAATGCGTGACGGCACGCATGAGTTGTTCGGGGAAACGGAGGGTAATGATGAATAACAATCTCGAAGCACTTAACAACCACCTATTTGAATTATGTCATTGATTGAACACACGCTTTTCGGGAAAGTGGACAAAGTTCAAAAGGCAATCGAGAGGATAAAGATGTGCGACCCAATATCAAATGGGTATATGGACGAACCCTATTATACCGCATATAGCGGCGGAAAGGATAGCGATGTATTAAGAATCCTCTTTGAGCTTTCCGGGGTTCGCTATGACCTTGTACATAACCATACAACGGTAGATGCTCCCGAAACCGTCTACTATATCCGTTCAATACCCGGTGTACAAATTTCTAAACCGTACATAACCATGTGGGAGTTGATTGTAAAAAAGCGCATTCCGCCTACTCGTATTGCGCGGTATTGCTGTGAACATCTGAAAGAGCGCGGTGGGCAGGGGCGGTTTGTTGCAACGGGAGTGCGGTGGGCTGAAAGCATAAACCGGAGAAACAGGCGCGGAAGCCTTGAAATCGAAAAATCACGAAAACACATTATTCTAAATGCTGACAATGATAACAATCGCCGATTATATGAAAGTTGTATGTCACAAGGAAAAACCATACTTAATCCTATTATCGACTGGACGGATGAGGACGTATGGGAATTTCTACATCATCACGGTTGCCGCTCGAACCCGCTTTACGAATGCGGATATAAGCGAGTGGGGTGTATCGGCTGTCCCATGGTTGTCAGCAAAAAGAGGATTGAGGAGTTTAGCAAATACCCCAAATATAAGAACGCTTATATCCGTGCCTTTGACAAAATGATTGTTGCACGCCGCGAAAATGGACTGCCTACGGAATGGCAGACAGGCGAAGATGTGTTTAACTGGTGGGTAACTAAGCCGCCGAAAGCAAATGACTTTGACGGATTGCAAATGGGTTTTCTCGATTATTCGGATTTTAATACTTAGGGAGGTAATGAAAATGAATAATAATCTCGAAGCACTGAACAACCACCTGTTTGAGGTGCTGGAACGCCTGAACGATGACGAACTGATGAAGGGAGAAGCCGCGCTTGCGGAAATCGACCGCGCTAAAGCCATAACGGGCGTTGCCAAGACCGTCATCGACAACGCCGCTCTCGCGCTCAAAGGCGCGGAACTGATTGCCGAGTACGGTGACGGTGTCAAAGTCAGACTTCCGGCACTGCTGGCTGAAAACAATGGATAGCATAATTATTGAACTGCGGATAATGACCGCCCCTACACACCGCAGAACCCACAGTTACACTCCCGCGCAAATCGCTTTCATCGCGGCGAACGTAAAGGGACGCACATTTGCGGAACTGACCGAGATGTTTAACCGCGAGTTCGGGACAAGCCTTAGGCGTAATCAAGTGGCAAGTACCGCAGGTAATAAGAACCTATGCAACGGCTTGTCCGGCGGTCAGTTCAAAAAGGGACAAGTGTCGTGGAACAAAGGCAGGAAGGGCATTCATCTTTCCCCGGAGACTGAGTTTAAGAAAGGGCAGATGCCGCATAATAATCTCCCTGTCGGTACGGAGACAGTCCGCGTTGACGGCTATACATGGGTGAAGATTGCCGAACCGAACAACTGGAAAGAGAAGCACCGTTTGTTATGGGAAGCGGCACACGGCAATGTGCCGCCGGGTCACATCGTCACATTTGCGGACGGCGACACGCAGAACCTATCGCTTGATAATCTGATTTTAATAACACGCGCACAGAACTCGGTGCTGAATCATCTCGGGCTGAGATTCAACGATGCGGAGCTGACAAAGACAGGAATCCTTATAGCTGATGTGAAGTTGGCGGCGGCTAAGAGAGTGAAAGGAGAAAGGAAGGTAACGCTATGATTCAAAGACGAGTGTACTTAGAGCAAACTTGTGAGACTTGCGCCCGTGCGAGGTCGTGCTTTTTGAGAGCAACGGGAGAAACGTCATGCCGCGAATGGAAAAAGGGTGTCACGCTAGGTGAAATTAAAGCAAAGAGAGGTAACGGTTATGTTAAAAACACTCAACAACCCGGTTGTGCTGTCAATACATATGCTAATTCTGCGAGTTAGGGTGTTTGTGCTTATCGTTAAGTTATCCAACGGGAACGTCAAACGTGCGCGAGATTGGTACGGCGCGAACAGAAAGGTCTTAAAAATGTCGCGGAATGTACGCGACAGATATATCGCGAAAGGCAGAAGCGAGTACTTAAACGACCATAGACGTATGCTTAGGCAGTTAAGGGAGAGGGGCGGCGGGTTGTGAAACCGCCCGAAAGACCCGCGTATTCAGTTAAAATAAAAGCCCTGCGGACGGCTAAAGGCTGGACGCAGGACAGTCTTGCCATGAAATTATATGTATCTAAGTCTATGGTTGTCAGGTGGGAGAGCGGAACAGCAGAACCCACGGCTACCAATTTAATCAATATGGCGAAAATTTTTGATGTTTCGATTGATTACATAATAAAGGAATGAACGAGCGGCCAATGACCGCCCCTACATTATATAAGTATGCGTTCGCGCGTATTTTATACGGCTCATAAGAGCCTAAGATTACAACCAATCCCCGAACCCCCTAAATCGTGCGGAGGTGTAAACCGTGAAAGGCGTGAAAATAATGGTGCGTGAATATGTGTCCGGCGCGGTAGTCGAGCGGTCGATGTTCCCGGTCGGCAACGCGGCTAAGGTCAGAAATCCGAGGCGCAAAGGCTCTACCCCTCTGAGAAAGCAAGACCAGAACGACAGGATGGCGGTCAAGCGTCTTGCCCGCGCGATAAACTGCAATTTTTCACACGGTGATATTCTTATCACGCTCACATACAGCGAGGAAAGATTAAACAAATTGTTAAAATCAATTCCCGTAGGGAACGACGCCCCCGGCGTTCCGCCGTCACCCGATGCCATCCGCAAGGCCGCCATCCACGAGCGGGACTGTTTTCTTCGCAGGGTAAAACGCGATTTGGAAAAACAAGATATAAAACTGAAATATATCACGGTCACATCGGACATTGACGGGGAGACAGGCGACCCGGTGAGAATACACCATCACGTACTGCTGCCCAAGGAGGCTTTTGATGCCGCTTTCAAACATTGGTGTCGGGAAGAGGTGGATTACCGCCCGTTGAGAGACCAAAAAGATTATACATCTGTTGCAGTTTATTTACTCCGTCAAGTGCGCCGCCAGCCCGATATGAAAAAGTATTCGACAAGCCGCAATTTGGACAAGCCCGTTATCAGAGAAAAAATAATCACCGCTCCCGCCGAACTCAAAGCACCGCGCGGAGCTGTCGTTATGCACCGCGATGAATATGACTATCAGACAATGACGCAGTACATACGGTTTATTAAAAAAGTTAACAATGAACAACGAACAGTTAACAACGAGAGGACGCGATTGTAGGGGCGGCCGTTCGTCCGCCCGTTTTTTTGACGGGTGCGGCAAGCGGCACCCATACAGGATTACGAAACGAACAAAATATAGTTATTTGTGCAGATACGGAAGACATGGGAAAAGGGGGCACGGGGGATATTCCCCCGCATAGGCCGCCGGCCGCCCGGTCCGCCCGTGAATTTTTGCGTCAAAATAGTCAAATTTGACAATTTGTTAGTCGAAATTTGTGTTAACATAATTTCAAGGAGGTGTACGGGCATGGAGATAAAGGAGCTGGAAAAGCGGCTGAATATACGGCAGCGGAAGTTTGTCGCGCATATCCTTGAGGGCTTGAGCCAGACGGAAGCGGCTATACGGGCGGGTTATTCGGTAAAGACTGCCGCAAGTCAAGCGAGCGACCTCCTTAAAAATCCGAAGGTTGCCGCGTACAGGCGCGTGCTCGCGGGCGTGATACTTGAACAGCAGGGATTGACCCCCGATGCTATTTCGCTGAAACTGCTCGAGATTTACGAGCGGTGTATGCAGAAAAAACCCGTTATGGAGTGGGATAAAGACAAAAAAGAGTGGACTGAGAGCGGCGAGTGGAGATTTAACGCCAAGGGCGCAATCAAAGTGTTGGAGCTGTTGGGCAAGAACGCGGGGATGTTCACCGACAAAGTTGAGCATTCGGGCGCGGCCGCGCTGAGGATTGAGATGTGCGATGAGGTTGTGCGGGCGGGGGTGTAGGGGACGCTGTCCTCAGCGTCCCGCGAGATTGCGGGTCAAGCCCGCAATGACGTGGGGGTGCGGTTATGACAAATATTAAAATTCCAAACCCGCAGCCCAAACAGTGGGAATTTCTAACCGCAACGGCGCGGTATGTGGGTTACGGAGGCGCGAGGGGCGGCGGCAAGAGCTGGGCTGTGCGTACTAAAGCCAAGGCATCATGTTTGAAATACCCCGGGATTCGTGTTTTGATACTGCGGCGGACTTATCAGGACTTACTGGAAAATCATATAAACATCTTGCGGGCTGAACTCTCGCCCATCGCGCGGTACAAAGAGAGTGAGAAGATACTGACATTTGTCAACGGTTCGGTTATCAAGTTCGGTTACTGTGATTGCGAGCGGGATTTAGGGCAATATCAGGGACCGGAATATGATTTGGTTTTCTTGGAAGAGGCGACACAGTTTCCCGAAGATTGGTTTAAGATATTGGCCGCCTGTGTACGCGGTATTAACAGTTTCCCGAAACGCCTTTATCTGACGTGCAACCCCGGCGGCATCGGTCACGCTTGGGTAAAGAGGTTATTTATCGAGCGGGACTATCGCGGCAACGAGAACCCCGATGATTACGTTTTCATACCCGCGAAAGTGACGGATAATGAGATACTTATGCGTACAAACCCGGAGTATATTCATTTCTTGGACAACCTTCCGGCGGATATTCGTGAGGCGTGGCGTGACGGCAACTGGGATGTGTTTACGGGGCAGTTTTTCACAGAATGGAATCGTGACATACACGTTATTGAGCCTTTTGAGATTCCGGCGTGGTGGAGGTTATATATTACGCTTGATTACGGGATGGATATGCTGGCGGCGTATCTGATAGCCGTCAACGGCGAGGGCGAGGCGTTTGTTGTTGATGAGGTTTACGAGGGGAAGGATTCAGGCGCGGGACACAACGGGTTGATTATATCCGAAGCGGCGGAACGATTGAAGGGGTTGGACGCGGGACGGCGTGAGGGAATAACATTTCTTGCGCCGCCGGATTTATGGAACAAGAGGCAGGAGACGGGGCGCAGTGCCGCCGACATATTCGGTGAGAACGGTATCGACTTGATAAAGACATCGAACGACAGGGTTGACGGTTGGATGGCGATGCGTGAGTGGATGAAACCCTGCGCGGGAACGGACGGCAGTCCGACCGCACGGCTGAGGATATTTCGGGGTTGTGTTAACTTGATACGGACGCTTCCGCAGCTGATGTACGATACGAAAAAGCCGTCAGACGCGGCAAAAGAACCGCACGAGGTAACGCACGCGCCGGACGCAATCAGGGGTTTTTGTGTGTATTGGACGAGTAAGGCGGTCAGACGGGGACACGGCGCACCGGGGGCATCGCGCCCTACAAAATGGACGGAGGATATGTGGGAGGATTACAACAGGGCGGGTTCTGATGGTAAGAAGACGTTAATTGGAATGTGGGGAGAGCCAAAGTAATGAGCCCCCTTATTTCTAAGGAGGCTCTGCCGACAGGCATGGAAGCCTGTCACAACTGAAGCGGTTATGCCGACGAGCATGGAAACTCGCCATAACTGTACAGAATTTATTTGCGTTGGGTACAGTCTAATGTATTATATGCGATTTGTCAAGAAATATTTTCTGGAAACTTTTCTTGTAAAGCCGCAACTCGCTTTTCTAAAAATGAAATTCGGTTATCTTTCTTCTCCATCATTTTGGACAATCCGAAAGTATTAAGCAATTTTTTGTCAATAGAGGGGATTTCGTCTGTAAGCGTACAAATCTTAAACAATATTCGCTCTTTTGCAATAGTCCTGATATGTCCAAGGTCAATCGCGCCGCCCAACTGAACTTGAACACCGTTTTCTTTATAGTAATATGTACCTGTTATAGGAACATGAATGTCCGGTATTATCCGACCGCTGTCCGAAATAATCGCGCATATGAATGTTGCTGCTGAGAAACCGAAGGCATCGGATTGCACAACAACACAAGGTCTTGCTTTGCTTTGTTCGCTTCCTATGTTTTCGCCGAAATCAACATAGTAGACCTCACCGCGCTTAACAGACCACGACCTTCGGTCCGTTCTATTAAAGTGATAATATATTTTTTGAGAGTTCCAATTACTCAACCGCTGACACTTTGAATAAATTTTATTTTCAATATCCGTCAATCAATCCACCACCCGCTTTTTAATATAGCAGAAAATGCAGAAAAACGCAAGAAAAAGTTATCGATTAGGCAGATTTTGCATATAGGGGAGGATACGATGTCAAAGAAGTCAAGAAAATCCGGAAAATTAAAGATATGGCAGAGCAGGCTTTCGCAGAGTGATGCCGCGCTGTCCGCTGAGTTTGCCCAAATGGACAGTCGGGAGCGTTTGTATAACGGTGACGCTGTCATTAAGCCGCTCGTGACGGGTGACGCGAAAAGAGACGGGACTTATAAAAAAACGGGTCATGTCCGCAATATAATTTTTGAGAACATCGAGGGTCAAATCAGCTCGTCAATCCCCTATCCGAAAGTGACGGCTTGCCGGAAGTCAGACGAGAAATGCGCCGATATTATCGAGAATTTTTTACGCAATGAGCTTGACCGCCTGCCGTTCGAGATAATGAACGATATGGCCGAGCGGACTGTATTGATTCAAGGCGGCGTGGGTTTTTTGGTGGAGTGGGATAACGCTGTACGCACACATTTCACGGTCGGCGAGGTGAAGGTCACGGTCATTCACCCGAAGCAGTTCGCGCCCCAGCCCGGCATTTACACAAGCGTGAATGATATGGACTGGATTATCATTAAAATCCCGACAACTAAAGACGAGATTTACCGCAAATTCGGGAAGGATGTTCGCCGTGAGGGCGAAGCTGAACCGGAACTCAGAAGCTCTGAGGATGCTGACTTTAACGAGGATGCCGTGACGAAGTACATAGGCTTCGAGAAGAATGACAGCGGCGGCATAAACCGCTATGTTTGGGTAAATGATGTTGAACTGGAGGATTTGAAGAATTATCAGGCGCGGCGGCAGCCTGTATGCGCCGCTTGCGGTGAGGTTAAACCGTTAGTGGGTGAACCAATCGGGGCCGCCCGGTACGATGGCGGGGCGTGTCCGTATTGCGGGAGTGATTCGTTTACGACACGCGAGATGGATTTTGAGACGCACATGATGCCGTCCGGGTCAATGGTTGAGATACCGTTTTACAGACCGGATATGTATCCGATAGTTTTACAGCGCAGTGTTTCCGTTCACGGTCAGCTCTTCGGCAACAGTGATGTTGACCAAATCCGCGACCAACAGAACACGACAAACCGCCTGTCACAGAAGATAAATGACCGCATGATGAAGGCCGGTACGCGGGTCACGCTTCCCGACAATGCGAATTTCCGCACAGACCCGGAGGACGGCGAGCGGTGGTATGTCGCTACCCCTGCCGAAAAAGCGTTGATTGACATATATGATTTCTCCGGGGACATAAGCCCGATATTAGCGTGGCGGCAGACTGTTTATGACGAGGCGCGGCAAACTATCGGCTTGACGGACAGCTTTCAAGGCCGCCGCGATACGACCGCAACGAGCGGAAAGGCGAAGGAGTTCGCGGCGGCACAGGCTGCCGGACGCTTGGAGAGCAAGCGGGTGATGAAAGACGCGGCGTATGCGGATTTATTTGAGCTGATGTTCAAGTTTTGGCTTGCGTATTCAGACGAGCCGCATTCTGTGGTATACAAAAATGTCAAGGGCGAGAATGACTATTTGGAGTTCAACCGCTATGATTTCTTGGAAGCAAACGGCGGCGGGGCATGGTATTGGAATGACGAGTTTTTGTTCTCGTGCGATGCGGCTTCCGCTCTTGCGGGAAACCGCGAGGCTATGTGGCAGGAGACGCGCATGAATTTGCAGACGGGCGCGTTCGGCGACCCGAGCAGTGTTGAGACGCTGATGCTGTTCTGGACGAAAATGGAGGAGCTGCACTATCCGGGCGCGGGGAACACGAAGAGATTTCTTGAAGAGCGTTGGGAGAGGGAACAAATGGCACAAAAAAAACCGCCACTGCCTGTTCAACAAATCCCGCCTGAACCCCCCGCCGCTGAGGCGGCGACCCCCTCAATAGGGGGTGCGGGGGACGGGGGATTACCCGACATCCCGCCGGAGATGTTGCAAGCCATCGAACAACAGGCAATGCAACAGGCGATGCAGGATTCCATGTAGGGGAGATTTAGGAAAGGAGGTAAATCCATGAAAAGCAAGGGTTATGCCGGGAGCATTAAAAACACCGGAACACAGGTTGTCAATGCCCCCAATCAGGTTGCCGCACCCGCAAAAACGGGTACAGTCAAAACAGGCAATGATTTGAGAAGCAAGTAGGGACGCGATATATCGCGTCCGCGTAAAAACGCAGGAATAGCGGGAAAATCCAAAGGAGATTTAATATGTTGAAAGAAAATCAAGTATACGAAGCATTGGGTGTAGGGCGTGACGACCTCGGCACGCCGACCACAGATAACAGTGATGTAGGGGACGATGCCCACATCGTCCCGCAGGATGAACCGACAGACGCAGGAACAGCGGGAAAATCCGATAACCCTGTAGGGGCGGATGGTTATCCGCCCGAAGAAACCATTCCGCCGGAACAAACACCCGAACAACGAGCGGAGAACGCTGCGAAAAGACGGCGCGAGGAACAGGAAACCGCCATAAACGCCGCCGTTCAAGCCGAACGCGAGAAAGCCGCCAAAGAAATGGAGACCTTTTTCGCAGCGGCGCAGTTGAAAAACACACTCACGGGCGAGCCTATCACAGATATGGCGCAGTTCAACGGATGGCGGAAAGCCTATGAGGCTGCGAAGCTGCAGAGCGACCTCGAAGCAGGGAAGCTGACCCCTGACGGGCTTAACAGAGCTATCTCCGATAATCCCGTTGTCAAGCAGATGGAGGAGCTTACGCGCCGGGACGCGGAGGAGCAGACGCGGCGGCAAAAGGCACAGATGGAGGCGCAGATTGCCGATGAACTGGCGGAGATAAACAAGTTAGACCCGACAATCAAAACCATAGAGGACATTATGAACAGCCCGGCGGGTAAGGCGTTCTATGAGGCTGTACATAGGGGTAATTCGTTTATTGACGCTTTCTATTTGGCAAACCGCGAGCGGTTTTTTGTCCCAAGCAACGGCGCGTCAGGGATGCCGCGCCCTACCGCAGGGGTTAGTGCCTGTTGCAGTCAGGCGGTTAAAAACGCGCGGGGCAAAGACCATTTGACGGCAGGAACTGTTCCGCGCGGGAAAGGCGCGGTTTCCGTGCCGGCTGATGAAATGGCTCTGTTCCGTGAGATGAACCCCAACGCGACAGACGCGGAGATTCAAACGTATTACAACAAAAACGTTTGCGCGTAACCACCCCGGCACGTTGTGCCACCCCTCCTTGCAGGAGGGACATATAAGAAAAGGAGAGAAAAATATGTTTTTACCGCATAAGAGCGATAACGGCGCGGTTTCGCCATGGGAGCATTACCCCGCCGCCGCAGGGACGTATAAAGCAGGGCAACTGCTTAATGTTAACGCCGGGAAGGTGGCGGCTATAACGGCGATTACCGCCGTGACACCGCCCTATTTGTGTATGGCAGACACGGAGATTAAGGGTGACGAGCTGCTGCCCGTTACCCGTGTCAGCGGAGATTTAATCTATGAGACAACGCTAAAAGAAGACACGCCGACAGCCGCGCTCGGCGTTAAACTGAGGGTCGCGAACGGCGGCTTGCACGCGCAGGGCGGCGCGGCGGGTACATTTGAGATTGTCGAACTCGAGGGTACGGATGAGGACGACACGGTGAGAGGGAGGTTTGTGTAATGCCAAATATTACATTTTCGCAGGGTTCGGGCTTAAATGACAGCGTTTTCGGCAAGGCTCAGAACCCAATCCGTATGTTCCTTGAACAGCGCGGAGAGCAATTCGAGCAGGAGTCAGTGCTGAAGCTCCTGTTTCTGATGGGTACATCGCAGAACTACGCGGACGCTTTTACGAACATGACCGCGATGGACGGCTTTGACCCGGTAGGTGAAAACGGCGCGTATCCCAATGACGGGATGCAGGAGGGCTATCAAAAACTGCTTGTCTATGAGACGTGGAAAAATTCGTTCTCAATCTCTCAGGAGATAATCGAGGATTCAAAGCTCATGGATTTAAGAAAGCAGCCCGCCGCGTTTATGACGAGCTACCACCGCACGCGCGAAAGGTTCGCCGCGTGTTTGTACGGCAACGCCATTCAGGGTAACGCGGAGGCTAAGTATCGCGGCAAGGTTTTTGACATCACAAGCGCGGACAAGGAGAAGGTGTTTTCAACCGCGCACCCGTCAAAGGTGAGAGGCGGCAAGCAGTCGAACTTGTTTAAGGACGCTTTCAGCGCGGACGCTCTGGGAGCTTTAGAGACAAAGATGCAACTCTTCCGGGGCGACAACAACGAAATTTTAGACGTTGCGCCGGACACCATTGTTATCCCGAATGTTCACGCTTTGAAAAAAGAGGTGTTTGCGGCGATTGGCGCGGACAAAGACCCGAACACGGCAAACAACGCGTTTAACTATCAGTTCGGGCGTTGGACAGTAATTTGCTGGCCGTATCTCAACCAGTTTATTAAGCCGGACACGCTGCCGTGGATGCTGACGGACAGCAAGTATAACGAGGCTTACGGCGGCGCGGTTTGGAATGACCGCATAAAACTCGCTGTGCGTTCGACCCTTGACGAGAACACAGACGCTAACGTGTGGCGCGGGCGTTCGCGTTTCAACGCGGGGTTCAATGATTGGCGTTTCGCGGCGGTTGCAGGCGTTGCGACCGGAGACGAATTATAATTAACAATTAACAGATAACAATTAACAATGGTAATTGGATAATTAACAATGATATGACGTAGGGGCGGTCATTGGCCGCCCGCGTTATTGACAGAACCGATGGAGGAAACAGCATGACAATCCAACAGGCTATAAAACGGGCGGATGCGTTAAAACCCAACGCATTTACAAACCGCGAGAAAACCGAATGGCTCAACGCTCTGGAGGGCAGGATTGCCGCGAACATATTTTTGATGGCTCATGTTGAGATTGTCATGCTGCTTTTTGATTGGCCGAGCGGCAAGAATATTGAAATGCTGGTGAAGCCGCCGCACGATGATATTTATATTCATTGGCTGTGCGCGAAGATAGACGAAGCGAACGGCGAGTATAACAAGTATCAAAATTCCATGCAGATTTACAATGAATATTACGGTGATTTCTTGCGTTGGTTTGCCGGGCTGTACGACCCCGTTCAAGGTTATATGGCGGTGTAGGGGCGGTCATTGGCCGCCCGCGTCCCCGGACGTAGGGACGCGATATATCGCGTCCGATAACCACCCCGGCACGCCGGGATATTATGAGTTCGTAGGGTGCGCCGCCCTCGGCGCACCGTTTATGAGTTGGGAGTGTTTTTAATTGTCATTATATAATAATCCGCCGTATTATATTTCGGCTTATGGGCTGGCTGTTAGCCGTGGGTTTCACGGTACGATTGACGAGTGGCTTGATTCGCTTGTGGGGAAACAGGGAGAGCAGGGGGAACAGGGCGAGGACGGCATACCGGGGCGGGACGGCGCGGACGGCAAGGACGGTGCTGATGGTGCTGATGGCAAGGACGGTGTACCGGGCAGAGATGGTACGGATGGCACTCCGGGAAAAGACGGCAAAGATGGTGCTGACGGTGCGCCGGGAAGAGATGGTGCTGATGGCAAAGACGGGGCAGACGGAAAAGACGGTAAAGGCATTGAAATCTCCGGCTCGGTCAATACATACGCGGAATTGCCAAGCAACCTTACCGTTACTGATGCGGGACAAGCCTTTTTTGTAAAGGCTGACGGTTTGCTGTACATATGGGACGGGACAGCGTTCCCGGCCGAGGGTGACGGCGCGGAGTTCCGAGGTCCGCCGGGCAGAGACGGTATTGACGGCAAAGACGGAGCTGACGGAAAAGACGGCAAGAACGGGAAACGGGGCGAACCGGGCAGAGACGGAATTGACGGCGGCGGTCGCGGCGGGGATTTAATTATCAACGGCGATTTTTCGGTTAACCAAAGCGGCTTGACCGAACAGACTACAAATGGGTATGGGATAGGTGATATTTGGCGGCATTTTGGGGATAGCGAGATAAACAAAACCTTTTCATTACAAACGTTTGCTACGGGACAAACAGACGTTCCGGGTACTATCAATTTTTTAAGAGCAACAGTAGATGCCGCTAATGTAATTAACCATGATAATGGAGGATGTTTTACACAATATCGCGCAGAAGATGTTAGACGATTTGCGGGACAAACTGTAACCTGTTCTTTTTTAGCTAAAGCAGACAGCAATAATAAACTGACAATACAATGGTGGTGTGATTTCGGCTCCGGCGGTTCGCCTACGTTAACTCCAATAGGAGTTAAACAATTTTATTTAACAAGCGAATGGGAAGTATATTCTTATACATTTGATTTTCCTTCGATAGAGGATAAAACGATTGGAAGTTCTTCTTATTTAGGAATGAATATGTGGTTTAGCGGTCGAGGTATTACGCATGAAGCATCAGGCGGATTACTTCCTCAATCCGGAACATTTGAGATGACATTCTTCAAACTCGAACCCGGCGACACATACACGCCATTTATCCCGAGGCTTCCGGGCGAAGAGTTGACGTTGGAGCAGAGATATTTCTATAAATGGGGCGGACAGCACTATATGCTTTCTGTTTTTGGTGGCGGAGATAATGGTATGTATGTTTCTTTCCCAACAACGATGAGAATTAACCCAACAATTACTAACATAACGGGAATGAATTTACAAGACACCAGTACACTTCCTAGTCCAAACGGCGTGTTTGTGTATGATAGACCGCCGGCATATTCGGCGATAACAGGATTCTGTGCCGACGCAAGATTTTAAGGAGGTTAAAAATGGACAATAAACATTATATCAGGATAGACAACTACAACCGCATAATCAAAGGTTTTTCAGACGCTTTCGAGCAACCCGAACAGTCTGACATTTGTATCAATGAACAAGGCGGACGGCATTTTGAATTATTCGGCGAAACTAATCCCCCGCCGTTTACCATGGACGGTATACCGCTTTATAAATGGGACGGTAAGGCTGTACAACGCAGGACAGACAAGGAGATTGAGGCGGATAGGCATAGTGTTCCTATATCAAAACAACAACTCGTTTCAGAGCTTGAAAAAAGCGACTACATGATAATTAAAGCCGCAGAATACGGACTAGCCGGGCTTGATACCCCGTATGATATGGAAGCACTGCACGCCGACCGTGAAGCTATAAGAGAAAGAATCAGAGAGGTAGACAAATGAAGACAGCTAATGATTTAGTATCCTATGTCAAAACAAAACTAAGCGCGCCGTATGTATACGGTGCTTGCGGTCAGAAAATGACGCAGGGGCTTATCGACAACTGGGCTAAGAGTTACCCGAACGTCTACACGGCGGCGTACAAAACGAAAGCCTTGAAATTTGTCGGCAAACAGGCTTTTGACTGCGTGAACCTTATCAAGGCTTTTGTGTGGGACGTGGATAAGAATAACTTCACGCTAAAGGGTTACGTTTCAACCCAAGACGTGAACGCTGACGGCGCGTTGTCACGGGCAACGGTAAAGGGTTCAATGGGAAATATGCCGGATATTCCCGGGCTATGCGTGCATTTCAAGGGACACATCGGCGTTTACATAGGCAACGGTGAGGTCATCGAAGCGCGGGGGATTGACTATGGCGTTGTTAAGACTAAGCTCATACCGGGCGGCGATAATCCGCGCAAGTGGACAAGCTGGCTGCAGTTCCCGTTTGTTGATTACGGCGCGGCAACCACAACCAACGCCAACGGTACGGTGGGGATAGTTAACGGCGCGTCAAGGATGCCGCGCCCTGCGTTGCGGCGCGGCTCAAAGGGCGATGATGTAATTGCGCTGAAAAAGGCACTGAATAAGCACATAAACGCAGGATTGGATGAAACTGACAATCAGTTTTGGGAGTTGACCGACAAAGCAGTCAGAGAGTTCCAAAAGAGAAAAGGACTTGTTGTAGACGGTGAAGTCGGCGCGAAGACGTGGGGAATGCTTTTGTAGGGGACGCTGTCCTCAGCGTCCCGTGCGCGGGCAGACAATCGTCCCGTCTGCAACCAACGGGCGGACGAGACGGCCGCCCCTACAGGAACGGAGTGAGTATATGAGTATTAACGTAAAAATCGCGACAAGCAAACTATTGTTATTCTTTGTCATGCTCTCATATTTTTTCGGGTTGGGGCTTGGGACATATCTCGTGCTTGAGATATTCCGTAACCACCCCGATTGGGCGGTTCAGGCGTTTATCGCCATGCTGTCATACATCGGCGTTCCGGTCGGAACGACTATTGTATTTTACAGCCGCAAGGCGGAACATGAGAACGTGGCGAAAATTGAGTGCAGCAGAGGTGAAGAGTGATGAAGGATTTAACTATATCAGAACTTGCCTCAATTATTGGGATACTTATGCTTATTGGGTCATGCTTATTGGGTATGTTTAAGATTTGGTATGAGTTTAAGAAAATAAAAGGTAAATCGGAACACCGCCAAGAGGACATCGAGATATTGCTTATTTGTATGCGCGGATGCTTGGAGGGTCTTGTCGCCAACGGTTCTAACGGCAAGGTAGCTGACGCGCTAAAACAGCTCAATGAATACCAAGCGAAGAAGACATCGGGGCGAGGGGGATAGTTATATGCCGTCTAACTGGTTGTTTTTGGATACGAACTTCCCCACGTTCACCGGAGAGGAGTCCGCCGATGAAAAGGTGACGACAGTACAAAATTATTTGTATATGCTTGTCGAGATGCTGCGCTATAGTTTTCGGAACATTGATATGCAGCGGAATATGAACAAGACATCGGTCGAGCGGTTCACGAACTATATCACAGAGCCGTTGTATATGCGTATCACGGACGCGGAGGGGAACATTACGGAGCTTGGCATTCAGGCGCACGGGCTGGGCTTGCGCGTTTCAAACGCAGAGGGGAACATTACGCAGCTCACCGTCACGGCGCAGGGGCTGCAGTCGCAAGTGAGCGCGGTGGACGGGCGCGTTACAACGCTGAGGCAGACGGTTGACGGGTTTTCGCTGACAGCATCGAACGGTGAAGATTTCTCGTGGCTGTATCTGACGAGCCAAGGTATAAATTTCGGGAGCGCGAAAATCGAGTTCACGGGTATGGTGACGTTTAGGGCGTTGTCCACCCCGGGAATGACGGTTATTGACGGCGGCAACATCACAACGGGGACGATTACGGCGATTAACATACAGGGTGTGAACATCACAGGCAGCAATATCACGGGCGGGACGATTACAGGCGCGACACTTAACGGCGTTACAATAAATTTCGGTGATTTGTGGGGCAGCAATTTCGGGAGTTTGTACAGCGATATATCAAATCAAAACAATCCGATTATTAGACTGTCGGCAAATCGCGGAGGTGTTGTTATCAGTTCATATGGCGGTTACGGTACAAGGATAGACGGCGGCGACATACATCTGCAACCGGGCGGACAAGCCAGTATAATTGTTCATCAAGGCGGAGATGTTCATATAACCGGACGGGTACATATAAACGGGCGGTTAATGTAAAAACCGCCCATAACAAGGAGGAAAACGACATGACGTTGAAAAACATTGTAGATGCGTATATCGCGGCGGACACCATGAGCGGACAGACATTGCCTTATGATTTGGCTCTGGCGTTGGTGAACGTCAAGAAACAGACGCGGGACGAGGCGGCGTTTTATATCGAAAAGGAACACGAGTTGATTTTGCGGTATGCCGCGTTGGACGATGACGGCAACATCCGCATGACGGCAAACAATACGTTCATTTTCAAGGATATGTCTAAGGCTGCGGAGTACGACCGGGCGCGGTCGGAATTGGGTAATACCCCCTTAGGGCGCGGCATCCTTGACGCGCCGATACGTGTCAAAGCCCCGGCGGAGATAAAGCCGC
Source organism: Oscillospiraceae bacterium (assembly GCA_009782385.1). GTDB lineage: Bacteria > Bacillota > Clostridia > Oscillospirales > UBA929 > WRMG01. Next base: position 46,803 of record WRJE01000006.1, read on the forward strand.
AGTTTATAGAGGCGTTAGAGGGGTTTATTGAGTTTATGTAGGGACGACCTGCGGTCGTCCGCCACCTTTGGATTCCCCATTGGAGATTGAGAGGTTTCTTGTTGTGAAGTTATCTAGTGTTAAATATGCTGACGGAATTACCAAGGGCAAGCAGACGAAGTTCGGCGGGCTGAACCATAACCTTGGCGCGGGTGACGGCGAGCTTTGGGATATGCGTAACATGACAAGCGACCATTATCCCCTGCTTGCGTCCCGTGCGCCGCGTATGCTTTATAAGACATTGGAAAACCCCAACGGCTTGTTTTCGTGGAAAGAGTTGTGTTGGGTTGACGGCACGGGTTTTTATTACGGCGGCGAGCTGAAAGGCGCGGTTACGGCGGGAGAGAAGACCTTCGCCGCGTTGGGGGTTTATATCGTCATTCTGCCGGATAAGGCGTATTACAACACGCTTGACGGGAAGTTCGGCTCTTTGGAATCCGTTTGGGAGGGGACAAGCCTTACATTCACTAACGGGCTATTGTTCGATGAGGACGCGGAGGCGAACACATTACGCGCGGCGGGCGTTAAGTGGGAGGACTATTTTCAGGCGGGGGATGCCGTTACTATAGCGGGGGCGGCACAACGACCGGAGAACAACAAGACTTCTGTGATACGCGAAATTGACGGGGACAAGCTGTATTTCTATGAATATGTTTTTAGGTTGAACGGCGCGAGCGGCACTACTCCAATTACGGAGACAGGAAGCCTGTCAGTCTCGCGCACGATGCCGGACTTATTGTACATATGCGAGAATGAAAACCGATTGTGGGGCTGTGCCGGGAGTACAATTTATAGCTCGAAACTGGGCGACATATTCAACTGGAACGTGTTTGACGGCTTGGACACGGATTCATATGCCGCTGACGTGGGGTCTGCGGGTATATTTACCGCTTGCGTCTCATTTTTGGGACACCCGGTTTTCTTCAAGGAGGAAAATATCTATAAAGTCTACGGTTCGTTTCCGTCAAATTTTGAGGTGATGGGAAGCGCGTCATTGGGTGTTGCTGAGGGAAGCTCGCGGAGTTTGGCTATATCATCGGAGATGTTATTTTATTTATCACGAGCGGGAGTTATGGTGTATTCGGGCGGCATACCGCAGCCTGTCGGCGGCGCGTTGGGGTTAGAGAGATTCAGCGGCGCGGTCGGCGGAAGTGACGGATTGAAATATTATATTTCTATGGCGGTCGTAGGGGACGCTGTCCTCAGCGTCCCGCAGACGACCGGGGACGGGGAAACACGGGCGGACAATGACCGCCCCTACAAATTATACGTTTACGACCCGCAGAAACGGACGTGGCACACGGAGGATGAAACAAATGTTAAATATTTCGCGCGTTCGGGCGGGAATTTGTATTTTTTGAATGACGAGGGCGAGATTTGGGCGACAAAACACCCGCCGTCTGTGGACGGCACCCTCTTTACTAAAGAGGGCACAGCACCGTTGAACGGGGACGGGGTAACGCGGGACGCTGAGGACAGCGTCCCCTACAAGGACGAGGGCGCGGTTAATTGGTGGGCGGAGTTCGCGGATTTTACAGACAACGACTCGAACAAGAAGGGCATATCGAAAATACAGATACGCATGGAGTTGGACGCGGGGGCAAAAGCGGAGATATTTATGAAGTTCGATTCACGCGGACGATGGGAAAGTGTTGCAAAAATTAGCAATAGAAAAGGAAAAAAATCGTACTACTTGCCGATTGTGCCGAGGCGAGCGGACCATTACCGATTGAAGATACAGGGTGTCGGCGGCTGCCGCGTCTATTCGTTGGTGAGGGAGTATTATTCGGGCAGTGAATTGAAATCGTAGGGAGGTTTTACCATGGCTTATTCTTATCAGGATTTTCTTAACTCGTTTAACGGATTAAGTCCGGAATTACAGAGCCAGTTTTCGCAGTATGACAAAGACTTGGCGCAGAAATATCCGGACTTCGGTATGTCGCTTGTCAGCGCGAAACAGGCTTGGGCGACATCGGACGCGGCAACACAGCAGCAACTGCGCGATTCGATTGAGCAGCAGCGGATGTCCTTGGGCGGTTATTCAGGCGGCGCGGACGGCAGCCTGTATTTACAGACAAATCCGCGCCAAGGGCAGATAAACGATGGGATTGACCGGATAGGCAGTTTCGGCTCGTTTGATTACGGGCAATCCGCGCCGACATTTAACAGTCAGTGGTCGGGACAGCAGGAGCAGCTAATGAACTCGCTGCTGAACCGCCCCGATTACAATAACCAGTACGCGCAGCATCAGCGTGACCTTTTAGACGCGATACTGAACCGCCCGGAGTTTTCGTATAACAAAGAGGATGACCCGCAGTGGGCGAGTTACGCGAAGTCGCACCGCCGCGAGGGTGAACGCGCCACAGCGAACGCGCTGGCGCAGGCCTCACGCGCTTCGGGCGGTATACCATCGAGCTATGCGGTAACTGCCGCTTCACAGGCTGGGGATTATTACGCGACAAAGCTCAATGATATTATACCGCAGTTGTATCAGCAGGCATATCAGCGTTATCTTAATGAGTTCCAGATGAAGCACCAGAATCTCGGCATGGTTAACAACATGGAGCAGATGGATTACCGTAAATATCTGGACGACTTCAACATGGGGCATCAGAATCTCGGGGCGTTGGGTAACCTTCATAATCAGGATTTTATGCAGTATCAATCGGAGTTGGGGCAGTTTAACACCAACCGCGAGTTTTCATATAAAAACTACCTCAACGATTATTATATGCTGAATAACCACCTAAGCGTGCTTCAAGGGCAGGACGCAACGGATTACACGCGGTATCTGGACAGCATTGCCCAGCGACAAGAAGAACAGCGGTATTGGGACGAGACAAACTATAACCGCTCCATGGATGACAGAAATTGGCATTTTGACTTACTCAACCAGTTTGGGAGCGTTATGACACCCGAACAGGCGGCACTGTTCGGCGTACCGATGGGAACGCCCACGGCAAGTCAGGCGTGGCAGCAATGGCAGATGGAGCAGCCGGCGGCACGGGCTGTGAGCGGCGGAGGAGGAACGTCAACTCAAAGCGGAAACAATGACAGCGGCTCGGAAGCCCTTAACGCTTTTTCAGCAGGGAATCACAGTGACGCGGTGATTCAAGCCCTGCTCAGTATGGGATACTCTCAGGCGGATATTATCGGCGCGGGATATAAGGGGAATTATTTCAATAACGCAAGCCAAGGCGCGTCACAGGGCGCAAGCCAAATAAATTGGAACAGTGTTAATGCTCTTGGTTACGGTCCGATAAACGAAAACCAACTGTGGCGGCTTGTTGAAAACGGGCAGGTTATCGCGGATGAACTCCCTAACGGAAGTATATATTTCTCATTGCCATCTGCACCGAGAACCGGAGGAGGTCTTTATCGCCCCATAGCGGAGGTGAGATAACAGAATGAACGGACGAAGATTAAGCGCGGAGGAGCTTCGTGTAAAATTAAACCTGCCGCAGACGACACAGACACCGCTGAGAACGCGGGGTAACGAGATTGTAGGGCGCAACGCCCCCGGTGCGCCGTTTTTTGGGAATGACGGCGCGTCAAGGATACCGCACCTGCCGCGCCGTGAGATGATGCCGCTTGAGTTACCGAAAATGCCGCGAGCGGTCGTACCTACAGAAGACGAGTGCAGGAAAACAAAAAAGAGCAAGGAGTTAGCCTTGCCTGATTTGCCCAAGGCAAACCATAGTTCGATTATACCCGCGAAACGAAAAACGGAAATACAGCCGTATACAGTAGGGCGCAACGCCCCCGGTGCGCCGTTTTTGAATGCAGGGGATACGAGCGGGACGAGGGACGGCGTGTTGGGGAATGACGGCGCGTCAAGGATGCCGCGCCCTACAGAGGCGGCGTTTCACCAGAACACGCCCGAAATGGCGGAGAACAACAGACGGCAGCAAGAGGAATGGGAAAGCAGCCCGTTTAGTAAAATGCCGCAGATTGATGCCGCGATTAAATATAAGAAACTGTCGAAACAAGACAAAGAAAAGCTGCCGGAGTATGTTCGGTATCGGCTTGATATGATATACGCGGATGAAATAAAAAACAATGATATTTACCTAAGGCATTCGGGCGGCAGCACGATTCCGGCGGCGGCAACAAAGGCAATGGCTGTCGCCACGCTTGGATTGCCGGAATTGGCATTAAAAAAGACAGGCAAAGATTATCACGCTAAACAGTTGGAGTTGGCGAGACTGCAAAGCCCTGTCGCGTCCGCCATCGGCGGCGTTGCGGGTGCGATGCTGCCCACCGGAATGCCTGCAGTCATAAGTAAGGGCGTTGCTAAAGCAGCCGGACCGTTGGTAGCAAAAGCCGCTTCGCCGCTTGGCAAGGCGTTAGGAAATATCGCGACAGGCGGCGCGGGAGCGTTCAACCGCGCGGGTATTTCTGAAATGGCAAGACACCCGATTAGGACGGCACTCACAAAGGGGGCATATGAAGCGGCTCTTAGGGGGAGTACGTCAGCGGTTGCCGGAGGCATTATCGGCGGCGCGGAGGAAATAATAGGCGGCGGGTCGCCGGAGGAAGTTTTGAAATCAGCGCGGGACAGAGCTGTTACATATGGGCTGTTCGGCGCGGCGGGCGGCGCGTTATCGGGCGGTTATCAGGGACTAAAGATGTCGCAGTTATCTAAACAGCTTAGACACATGATGAAAGACGGTACAATAATAATTGGGAACACCGGGGGATATTCAGCATATAACCCGCCGGCTGCATCAGCAGTTAATAGTAAAGTCGCAGAAGAGGTTGTACAGGAAGTTGCTGAGGAAGTGGCGGGGCTGATATTGCGCTCGGACGGTTCGTTATCTTTAGCGGGTGCGTCTCCGGCGGCTGTGGAAGTATTAAGAAGCCCGTATGTCTTAGATGCCGTTGCACGGGCGGCGGGGGATGTAAGTAATCAGTTAACAGCCTATGACGCGGTAGGGGCGGATGGTAATCCGCCCGAAGCGGGACGATTGCCATCGTCCCCTACAGGGGACGGCGCGGACGGAATAAACGGCGCGTCAGGGATGCCGCGCCCTACAGAGGAATCCCAAATAACGGAAGGAACGCGGGCGGCCAATGACCGCCCCTACATGGAGAACGCCTCCGAGACCATCAAGACCGGACGAACCGGTGGCTCAGAAGCGTTAATTTCTCCTAATATAGGTATACCCCAAAATCATGGAATAGTCAATACCGAATACGAACAATCAGTTGATAATCGTGTGCTTGATATGATTGAGCAGATTGTGCGTGGCGGCACAAAAAATGTCGCCCCGTTAAACCTTGGAACAATAAACAAAACTCACGCGGACAAACTGCGTGAGCTTACAGGCGTTGATTATTCGGGATATTCGATACAACTACCGGGTAATACTGTTGAACATATTACAAAACGACATGGACAAAACGGAATTGCAGACCGCAGTATGTCTGACCCGAAGGATATAGCGCGTATTGGCTGGGTGATTGAAAATTTCGATGATGCAACATTATCCGGCACAATCAGCAGAATACATAACTTCGATGGAACTCCTGCGCCGATAGTGATTTTGAGCAAAAGAGTCAATGGCAACTATTATGTAGCAGAAGCGATTCCCGACACAGCTAAGAAGATATTATATATACAGAGTGCATACAAAAACAAGAGTTCGCAGGCGGCTGTGTGGCATAAGCCCTCAGCTGTCACGTCCGAAACGAAGCCCACAAATACTCTTGATAATTCTATTGTACCCCAAACCACCGAAATAGTCAATACATTTTCTGATGAAATAAATCACAAATTAGGAGGTATAAATAATGCTGAAAGGCTTACAACTCCCGGCACTGCCCCCATCCCCGCAGCAGATGTACAACACGCCGCAGGAGACATATCTCGTAGAGACGGACGATGGGACGATGGTGCGAGTATCGGCGGACAGACTGGAATCTTGGCAGAGAGGTCAAGAGGAAATCAGGAACGGCACATACAAGCCGAACGAGCGCGTGACATCAGAAATGCTGTCGATAATCTTGAACTTAGCGCAGCGACAGCGCGGAGCTTCGGTATAATCAACGGCACAAACGATGCCGCGCTAACGGAAGTTCCCGAGCGGATATGGGACACGGATATGATAAACACGGCAAAGCGCGTTATGGACGAGACGGGGCTGCCCGTTAGGTATTTTTCCGGGTCGCTGTGGATTGACGGAGCGGGAGGCCGCCGCATAAAGGCGCAAGGGGCAATTACGCCGGAGAGTATCGTCATTCAAGCGGATAATTTGCGGTATACCCCCGGACAGATTGCCGACCACGAGATATTTCACAAGCTCGCGGCAAATGATACCGGACTTGTGGAAGCTGTCGCGGAATCCATACTGAAAAGGTTCACGTTGGAGGAGCTTGAGGCGGCAATCAGAGAGTATCAGAAAAAATACCATGGTGCGTATAAAGATAATGGAAATGAACTCTTGCTGATGATGGAGGAAATATTCGCGGACGCTTACGCGGGTATTGACGCTTTTTCCGCCGGAGCAACGCAATTTACTGACACTGTGCGCGGCGTTGCGAATCCGCCGCAGGAGCGGTATTCTGTGGCTGACACGGCGGACGAATTAACCCCGCCGGATTTTCAAACCGCGAATATTTCATCCCGCAAAGAAATAGCGGCAAATGAGAGGGACAGCGAGAAACAGCTTAAAACGGGACTGCTCAACACGTTCTTTATCCAACCCGGCGACAGGGCGCGTATGCGCGATGAATTGGGCGCATTGGCTTCGCGGGTAAATAATAATACATATACGGAGCAGATGTTACATGATACTTTTAACAAGCTGTTCCATGCAGGAAAAGTACGGGATGAAAGCGGCAGGGAATATTCGGCGGCGGCTAAAGCGTTGAAAGACCGAAAAATATATGTAAGTCCGTCCGAGAGGGCGGAGTTCGGCGATGATTGGAACGGTATCAGACAGAGAGCTTTTGGACACAAGGTACATTTCACGAACAACAGCGGCGATATAGCCCTCGATGTCAGCAACAGGGAACTCGCCGAGCTGTTCCCCGGACTATTCGATGTGCGTGACGTTGACCCTGCGTCAATGATAAATAATATGCTGCGCGTTTTAGACGGCGCGGGAACGAGAACAATATCGCTCGATGAACAGGCGCGGCGATACGGCGGCGATGAGGCGGTCGATGCTTTCAGAGCGCAGATGTATCAAGAGTTCCTTGACACCGTCAGTGATTACCACGGCAGCATACACGGTGCGCGTGCCGACCGTCTATCCGCCGTTGAGCAAGCGCGGGAGGAGAACAGCAACCGTCTGCGCGAGTACGGTCAGAATGTCAAGAATTATATTGAATCAAGGGCAAACAGGGCGCGGGACGAGAGGCTGCGCGTTATTCCCAAGGAGGAGTTTGCCGGGACACTGAGTGTCGGGGGTTATGATGTAAAAATAGAGGGTGCGCTTGGTAATTATGGGCTGACAGAATCGCTTATGGGGAACTATGAAGCGTCAAAAACTGCGGAGAGGGAAGCAAAAAAAGCCGAGCGCAGATTAAAACCATCGGCGGAGGAAAAGATGTACGCGCACGCTATAGTCTCCGGGCAAACATCACCGTCCGACATACCCGCGTCTTTAGACGCGGACAGGATTATGGAGCTGGCTGATTACTACTGGGCGGAGCGCGGGAGTTCAGACAAAATGATAAGGCAGCAGAGGGCGGTTATCAACTCTGACTTAGAAGAGTTTGTCGAAAACCTTGTTAAGGATACCGATGATTTCAGACCGCGCAGCACGCTCAAACTTAACTACACCACACCCGAGCGGAATATGCTCAAAATGTTCGGCGAGGAGAAGGGTGAGTTTATTAACGATAACATTTTCCGGCCGATAGGCAGGAACGCGGCGGAGATAACGAGGTTTGTCAACGCGATGTTTGATAAACTGCGCCGCATTGAGGACGCTTCGGGCAAGCTGCGGAAGCTGACGAAGGACGAGAGTGCATACGGCATGATTGCCATTGAGGGCATGAGCGCGGGGAGGCTCGCGGAGAATATGCCGAAGGGCAAGTATATTAGACTTGCCGCCGAGAACATAAAGAATGATGCTGAGAGGGCGTTTGGAGAAAAGGGTTTATTTACTACAGAAAAAGACGGGAGATTTCAGGAGCTTGTGGCTGATGCCGCCAATGAGTTCGGGTTAGATGCCGAGGAGCGGCGGCTCGCCGTTAAGCTCGCGCGTTGGATGGGCGTTGAGGATAAAGTATCTAACGGGACTGCGGACGGGGTAATCATCAAGAACGCCGCTGAAAAGTACAGCGGAGTATTTGACGATATGCACGGCGTTATAAATAAAATCCGCCTTGTACACGGGCAGAAGCCGATAGGGTACATCAGGGGTTACGCGCCGCATATGCAGCCAAACGGCGAGAATCTTGTGAGCGGTACGATGAAGTGGCTCGGCATGGGTGACGATGTGGGGTATCTTCCAACGCCGATAGCGGGATTGACCGCGAGCTTTAAGCCGATAAATCAGTGGGTGCCGTATTTTGAGACACGGTATGGAGACGAGACGGTGTTTGACCTTGTCGGCGCGGGAGAGAGTTATATCCGCCGCGCCGCGCCGATGATTTATCACACGGACGACATCATGCGTTTACGCGCGTTTGAGAAGTATATGCGCCGGATACACGCGGATGAAGAGATACAGGCAAATCTTGAGTGGGCGCGTGAGCTGAGGTATGGCACGCCCGAACAGAAACAGGAGTTTTTGAGAAATCAAAAAATAATATCTCCGGGTACAACGCTGTCCCCTGCTGATATTGACGGGCATATTGATAGGTTTGTTGACGAGCAGTACGATAGGATACAGAACAACAGCCTGCACGGTTCGCTTGTCCAATGGCTTGATAACTTCGCTAACATACTCGCGGGAAAGCAGACCGCCGGGGATAGAGGCACGGAAGCACAGTTGGGGCGCGAGGCTCTTACTTGGGGAAATAAGATTGTGCGGACATTTTCACGCGCCAGAATCGCCGGGAATCTCTCATCCGCGCTGATAAGCGGTGTATCGCAGTTTTCTCTGATTATTGCGAAGAACCCTGTATACGCCGCCCGTGCCTTTGCGGATATATTCAGCGGCAAAACGGGGTGGTTAAAGCAGAACGAGTGGGCGTATGACAGCGACTTTTTGACCGGGAAGCATGGAATTGATTTTATTAACCTTGAACAGATGAAAAAGGTAGATGTGGTTCTGTATAAACCGATGCAGGTTTTTGACGGACTGACCGCCCGTCTCGCGGTACGCAGCGCATATCTCAGGGAAACAGCCGCCGGGAAAACCCACGATGAAGCAATGAAAGAAGCAGACCGCTACGGGCGCGAGGCGATGAGCAGCCGCGTTACGGGTGAAAAGCCGCTTGGATTCCACGCAAAGGGCCCGGTTTGGCAGGCACTAAACCTATTTCAAGTTGAGCCGTTGGGGCAGGTAATGCACGTTATGCACGACCTTCCGCGATATTTCAAAAATATGGCGCGTGAAAAAGGGCGCGAAACGGCGTGGCGCGAGTGGGCGAAATATGTCTCGGTATTTATGCTGACCGCGTTTACAATTAATCGCATACAAGATGAGTTGTCCGGTTCGTCAATGCAACCGTTTGATATTTTCGGCATGGCTGCCGACATATTCGCGGCGGGTAATGAGATAACCGCAAATGAACTGATGAAGGTTATTACGGATAACGGTTTTGAAAAGCTGTTCGATTCGCGACCGTTCGGGACGGAGGGCTTGAATGATGAACCGTTTAACTGGGGTAAGGCGGGGAAGAAAGCGTTTGATAACGCGGCTTTTGAAGTGCCGTTTTTACGCAACGCCATGGGAGTGGCGGGAATTAACGGGCAGTCGCTTCCGCTTCCCGACCTTTGGGGTGCGGGAAAGAACATAACGGCGGCATGGGGAGAAGACGGTTTGTCCTTGCCGGAACTGGGAGGCGCGTTGCTTGGGTTGGGTGCGGATGTTATGCCGGGAGGCAATCAGCTCAGAAAGACAGCCCAAGGCATCGAAACCATGATGCGCGGCGGGCGTTATCGCGGGTACGGTGAGGATTCGCGGTTGCAGTACCCGGTAGACGGAACGTGGCAGGAAGCGTTGCAGGCGATGATGTTCGGGAACAGCGGATTACAGGAGACGCAGAAGTATTGGGCATCGGGATTATCGGGGCTTTCTAAACCGCAAACCGCGCTTTATGAATCGCTTGTGGATGGCGGCGCGGGTCGCAAGGAGATATACAACGCGATTCAAGACTGGAGACGCGTTGGCAGTGACGATTCTGTTGAGCGCGGAGAGCAACGCCGCGATATAATCCGCGCGTTGGATATGACTGACGGTCAAAAGTTGGAGATGTATAGCGGACTGTCCGGCACACGCCCCGAGCGGTTTAATTCGTTGATGGATACCGGGCTGAGTTGGGATGACGTGATGGATTCGTATGATATGTGGTCGGAAACAAATGCCGCGCGCTATAAATCGTTTGTGTCGGCGGGATTAACGGCCGAAAAATCACTGGGACTGACAAGCACGCTTGCCGAGCTTGAACCGCTGCGGGGTGTGAGCAGCGTGTCGCCCGGGCAGAGGTACAGGGCGATTGACGCGGCGAAATTGTCTGAGCGTGAAAAAATCGCGGCGATAGGCGTGATTATGGGGGCTGAGATGGAGACGGGTGACGGGAACTCCACGCAGTACGCGAAGATGTTAGAAGTTATAGATGCGGGGCTGAGGGTGAGAGAGTATCTCGATTTGCGCGAGGTCGGAAGCGTTGATACATACTTGAGATACACAGACGCGGGAGTTGACGGTAAAGCCGCTCTTAATGTGACGCTGGCACTTGACAAGCTGCACCCGTTGGACGGCAAGGAGAATGTCACGCCGTTACAGAGATTCCGCGCGGTGGTTGACGCGCTCGATGACACGGCGGAACAGCTTGACGCGCTGTCGATACCGATGTCCGAAACTGAACATTTTAGGCTTGTTACCGCCAACAGTTACATGATAACACCCGGTCAGTACGTGCGGTTTCGTGAGGTTTTAGATGACATTGACGATAACGGCAGTATCACACAGGATGAGGCGAGGCGGGCTATTGACAGGATGCTGGGATTGAACAGGACGCAGAAAGCCGTGTTGTGGCAGCTACAGAATAAGAGCTGGAGCGCAAGAAATAACCCGTACTCCGCGACAGTGGGCGCGGAGATACGGGAGAAGTTGCAGAACGAGGGCGGGGGTGGGCTGCAGTGGGTGAATTTGCCGAGGTTGGGCGGGTGAGGGAGGGGGAATAAACGAATGCCCCGCGTGCTGAGCGCGGGGCAGAATGGATTTGTGGTTTCATCTATACTGTCTTCTATTATTTAAATATGAAACACTTCTTGGAGAAATTTTAACACCATGATAATAACATTCATGTTTTTCCATAGATTCAACACGATTTACAATTAAATCTCTACAAATCTCGAATAGCTCTTCATCTGTCAATATGCAATCTAATTCACTAATGATTTTCTTTGTTTTATCACTCAATTTACTTAAGTCAATACCATCTTTAAAATCAAATTGATAATTTAAGCAATGTCCGTTTCCTGTTGGCGGAATAGGATTGCATTCAAGGTACAAGAGATTTCCTTTTGCCACTTCTGCATCTACAGCCCTTGGACAAACCCTACATTGACATATTAACCTGTTTTTTGTTATTTCATTATATATTATAGTTGCAATACATCCTGTAAATGTGTTCCCATCCGCAAAAACCTCTGTGAAATACACCATATCCAACTTAATTTACCTCTTCTTATGTAAATGTAAAATGTTATGCACTCAAACCGATACATTCGCGTTTTAACTTGCGACGCAACAAATTAAAGAACCAGTCGGAGGGGGCAGAATAATAGTCTTTTGGCAGCGCTGAATAAGCCACAAGACTATCTTTCCCATTTAATAGAACCTGTCTTTTTTCTTTTAGCGGTTGCATGAGTTCATTTAATGATAAGCGGTAGTGATGACCATTTGTGATGTTAGTATTGTAATACTCTTCAACTTCACTACAAAGCATATCGTATGCCTGCACTTTTCTATCTTGCGGTATTTCTTCGAATATTTTCGGTATATCAGCAAGAAACCTTGCATATTCCGGCGCGGCGTGAACCAATGCGTGACACGACTGCTCTCCGACAAAGAGTGATGTACCGATAGCATTGTCACGCTGAGATAATTGTGTTACTGCTATTCCCGCGTCACAGAGCATAATAGTTACGGTGGTAATAACACTTTCTCTCTTTTTAAGTTCGGGAAATTTTTCCTTTATAAAATTACGATACGCGCCATAGGGAAATCCGGGAAAGGCAGGGTCGTCTGGTTTGGCTTCTACTGATTCACGTTCTTTATTTAGGATGCTTATAAAAAACATACCTATCGTGTTGAAATAATCAGTAGGTGTTTCGTTTAACCCCTCCTTAATTATATCATCAAATCTATTATCGTTGTTCATGAGCGGTTGGTCAAGAACCACATTGCAATTTTCTGGGGCGAAGAAATCCCATGCTTTTTCCAAGTCTTCCTCAACATCGGAATCGTTCAACCAGTCGAAAAACGCCTCGGAGCGTATGCCACCATCTGACACCAAGTAGTTCTCTGCATCCGAAATGCCAAACCAGTGGTTCATGACATACTTGCCCCAAACATAGCCGGCAGCGAAACGGAGTAAACGATGTGCGGCTAAACGCCCTTCCGAATCTTTCCATTCATCGGTTGTGACCATTTCTCTCATCAACGACCTTAAATTTTCGGGAAATACCTGCTCGATGGCTGATTCGGACGTACACGCTTTTAGAGATATGTACGGTATCATAAGGGCAAAACCGGTTTTTGGATTTACATAAAAACGCAACGCGGCTAAAGATATCGCATCTTCTGTGGGGAAAAAACGCATTGCATCACGATTTCTAGAATTTGCGATAGGCGGGACTATATAAAACGCTTCTAAGCCGCGTTTAATCATCTGCAAAGATGTGATATTATGATATTCCAATAAAGATGGGTCATTTAAAGGTGGTCTCAAATCCTCCTGCTCCAAATAACCTTGAACTTCAACCCCATCCAAATAGTCAATAGCTATATTCTTGCCACGAATTTTACCGAAAAGCTCTATTGCTTTTTCTATCGGAAAGCGGAAAGCCCCTATGTATCCGACATAAGGCTCGCTGCAAGCGTGCATTGCATCGACAAACCTAAAAGACATTTCCTCGATTTCTTCTCTAGAATGTAAAACGTCTTTTGTACAACCCCAGTTGACTTCAAACTTTTCGACATTTCGAGTTGCCGATTCTTTAACTACGTATTTTTTCCTTTCCCAAACGATTCTGTCGGTTCTATCAATCATTTCCGGATTTTCTTTATTATCTTTCTCGTTCATCATCGCAAGAACGAAAACAGTGAGATTATCAGGGTCAACTATATAAACCTTGTTCAAACGCCGGATGCATTCGTCTAAAGAACGTCCGGTCTGAAAGGTATCATCAACTAAGAACGTCTTTAATTCACGACCGGATTTTCCACACTCATCGAACCATGGGTTCAGCATACGATCATGAGTGATTTTATTAAAATCTACTTGAACCCCATCTGATATTAGCAATGGTAAGAAAAGACGAACAAGACTCCAAGATTTACGACTCATGAAAACGATAAGGTCATGCGGCTTTGAAAAGACTCCCTTATAGAAATCATATACTTTCGTGAAAATAGGCTCAGTAAGTACATCGACGAGAATTTCGCGCCGTGTTGTAATCTCACCATCACTTAACCTAGTGTATACTTCTCTTATGTCATGATGGCTCATAATTTATTGATACCCCCATAAAGACCTCCAACAATTACATTGACAAAAATGGATAAGACCAAAATAAAATCTCTTTAAGATATTATATTCCATTATTTGCCATTTATGTTCCAAAACATTCATCAGCGTTGTTATTGCTTGTCCCATTATGAACTTTCAAAATATTCCATTACATATTATTATGTATTAGGTAATGCAACCGTTTGCGGTTAAACATTGTCGCTGTGTTCAGTTTACAATAAATCACGCGAAAGCACAATAGCGCACATGAACCCCATACATACATTTTTCTGCGCGTACGAAGAGTTAAAAAGTTTACGATAAAAGGGTTACAATAACTATTTCATTCTCGCACTTCTACATCCCCATAGTTGTTGGGATTATACTTTTTTAGTGCGTTAAATATAAGGTTCAAGCGCGCCTTGCGTATAACATTGTCTGCAGTTTTTGCATAACCTTCCGGCTTGAAAAACATCTCATCGTTTTGTGAGATTTCCATTAGTTTTCCTATGTATTCAACGAAGTCATCATCGCTTATTCTATCGGGACTACGGGAAGTATTAAGCATTGCAACTTCTTTCAGATGAACGCAAAGGGCATACACATTTTCGAAAGTGCGTAACTCAAGAACCAAAACAATCACCCCTCC
>WRJE01000007.1 GCA_009782385.1 Oscillospiraceae bacterium
GCGCTGATATAAGTATAACCGCGCGATTCCATAGCGTCTCGTACCGCGCTGAAATCATCGGGCGCGGTCGTTATCTCGTGCGTGCCGTCACTTGAGTTGAAGTCGTCCGCCCCACAATCAAGCGCGTCCTCAAGAACCTTATCTTCATCAGGGAACGTCTCGCCATCGACTATAAGTACACCTTTTTTGTCAAAACTCCATGAAACACATCCCGTTGCGCCTAAGTTGCCGCCGTACTTGTCGAAATAGTGGCGCAAGTCGGATGCTGTGCGGTTGCGGTTATCGGTCATCGCTTCAACGATTACGGCGACACCGGACGGCCCGTAGCCCTCGTAAGAAATGCTTTCATAGTTCGCGCCGCCGCCGCCTCCGGCAGCCTTTTCAATAACGCGCTTTATATTGTCCTGCGGCACGTTGCCCGCGCGAGCTTTCGCCACGACATCCTTGAGCCGCGAATTGTCATTTATATTCGCGCCGCCCTCACGCACCGCGACAATTATCTCGCGCGACAGTTTTGTAAACAGCTTGGCGCGTTGGGCATCGGTTTTGCCCTTTTTGTGGGCTATATTCTTCCACTTTGAATGTCCTGCCATATTAACCTCCTACTAAAAAGTTCCTTAACTCAGTGTCGATTTTTTCTCCGTTTCCGACCATTAAATGGCCGCCTGTTTCAAACACAATAAAAGTACAATTCGGGAAGCGACCGACAGCTTGGTTCATCTGCTCATAGTCTACCATTTTGTCGTCTTTCGCATGAAAGACTAGAACAGGAACTCTCATTTCTTCAATTTTATATTCGTCATAATTTCTTTCCATATCGGGATTTGTTATAGAAGCATCGTTAATGATTCCTTCACGCCGCTCATTTACGGGGAGCATACCGTAAATAGTGCTTGATTCCATTCCCATTACGGGCTTAAAAAACGATTTTAACAGCCACATTCCAAAATTGTTGCACAAGAACGCCGGTGGACCTGCGTATTCGGAATATGTGTCAGGTTTTTCTATTGAAGGCGCGCCTGAACAATATAAAATCAATCCCTTTGTCCGTTCGGGATAATCGAGAGCAAACCGAATAGCAACCGAACCGCCTGCCGATGTGGCTAAAAGATATACCCTGTCAACATTCAACTCATCTAATAATTCGACAAATGCTTTTGCCTGTTCTTTTGGTGTTGGGTTTTCCGGAATGTCGCTTCCTAAATATCCGAACCGTGACGGAGCAATAATTCTATAATCCGAAACCATATCGGCGACCGTGTCAAAGCCTTGGTCGTAACCTCCGAATATCCCGTGAATTGATAGAATTACATCACCGCTGCCTTTATCGGCATAAGTCATTGTACCGTAACTTAATTCAATTACTTTTGAATCATATGTTTCAAGCCGTTTGGAAGCATTCTTTACCGCAATATTGCAAAGAAATAACTGTACAATTAAGTAAATCGCGATTATTGAAATAACGGAAGCGAAAATAATCATACCTTTTCTCTTTCTGATTTTACGGTACATATTCAAACTCCAAGTCAAACATCTTCACGGTGTCGCCCTCCCAGTTATTCACTCACGCTCATATCGTCAATTCCCTCGATAAGGGCTGCTATCTCGTCCGGTGACGGAAGCATACCGCGCATATCCTCCGGCAGATTATCGTAATAGGAATATGTAGCCACACCGATTGGCGCGTTTGTCTTTTTCAAAGTGTATTCAACCCTTGTACGCTTTTTACTTTTGCAAATAATAATCCCTATAGATGGGTTTTCATCCGGAAGTTTCACTGTTTCATCAAGCGCGGATAAGTAGAACTGCATTTTTCCGGCGTACTCCGGCTTAAACTCGCCTATTTTAAGGTCAATCGCTATAAGGCAGCGCAACCGCCTGTGAAACAGAAGCAGGTCAATATAATAATCATCGTCAGTAACATCAAGGTGATATTGGTCGCCGACAAATGTAAAATAACCGCCCATTTCTACCAAAAAATCTCGTACATTTTTCATAATACCTGCTTGGAGTTCCGCCTCGCTGTGTTCAAGTCCCATTTCGATAAAATCGAAATTGTAATCGTCTTTGACGGCGAGCTTGGCTTGCAGTCTATACTTTTCGGGTACGGTTTCGTCAAAGTTTGTTTGATTGGTGAGGTATTTTTCAAACGCTCGGTTTTCGATATTGTTAATTAGAACATCTTTCGTCCACCCGAAACGCTTTGTCATTTTGATATAAAACTCACGTTGAAGCGGGTCTTTGCATTTTTGCATTATTATAATGTTCTTTGACCAACTTATTTCTGCCACTAATGGCGGCAGAATTGCGTTTTGAATTTCTGCAACCATTGGTTTCAGATTTGCTTTTTGTGAGTATTCAACATAAAATTGCCGCATCAGCCAAAGATTACGAGCCGAAAAACCTTTGACACCGGGGAACTCTTTTTGAAGCTCCTTTGCTAAAATTTCGACAACAGATTTACCCCACCCCTGTTCGCGCTGTTTTCGGTCAATCTCTCCGCCGATTTCCCAATAAAGCTGAATCAATTCGGCATTAACCTTCTTCATCGCTTCGTATTGACGGCGATAAACGAGGTCTTTAATTTCTTTGATAAACGCGCCGTATATCGTTAAAGAGTTCTCCATCATTTCGATTCTCCGTTGTTTGAATTTTTATTCGCAGGGTTACTGGTAGTTGTCAATCTCACGGCACATATTCAAATTCCAAGTCAAACATCTTCACGGTGTCGCCCTCCGATACGCCTTTTGCCTCCAGCATATCCATAACACCCACCTTGCGAAGCAACCTATCGAAATACTGCCGCTGTTCGTGGTCGTCAAACCGTATGTCGCGCATAACGCGGTACAGCCACTCGCCCTCGACGACCCATGCCGCGCTGTCATCGCGGCGGATGGTAAAATCACGGTCTTTCGGCGGCTCGGGTTCAAGGGACACTTCGGGCTGATACACCTGTATCGGCGGCAGAGCCGCAAGCTCCGCCGCAACGGCGTTTAACAATTCGTCTATGCCCTGCCGCGTTGCCGCGGATATGGCGACAACCTTGCGCGGCACGGCGCGTTTGGCAAGTGCTTCATATTCGGCGTTATCCTCGCAAATATCCGATTTGTTTGCCGCGATTATCTGCGGTCGTTTTGCTAAATCGGGAGAATATTCGGCGAGTTCAGCATTTATCGTGTCATAGTCATGTACCGCGCCGTTCAAGGATGTCATGTCAACAACGTGTATCAGCAAGCGGCATCGCTCAATATGGCGCAGAAAATCATGCCCAAGTCCCACGCCCTGCGCCGCGCCCTCGATAAGACCGGGCAAATCGGCAACGACAAATGACACATCGTCCACACTCACAACGCCCAAGTGCGGCATCAGCGTAGTGAAAGGGTAATCCGCAATTTTGGGGCGTGCCGCCGATATTACGGACAGCAACGAAGATTTCCCGGCATTGGGAAAGCCGATAAGCCCCACATCAGCGAGCAGTTTAAGCTCCAATATCACTTCAAGTGTAACGCCGTCATTACCGGATTTCGCGAAACGCGGCGTTTGACGTGTGGGAGTAGCGAAATGCTTGTTCCCCCATCCGCCGCGCCCGCCGCGCACCAAAAGGAACGGTTCGCTTACGCTCGCATCGTACAGCAACCGTCCCGTTTTCGCGTCTTTTATTAGAGTTCCGCGCGGCACTTTTATAGTCAAATCCGCGCCGTCACGACCGCTGCGTGTACGCGCTCCGCCGTCATCGCCGTTAGCGGCGGCATATTTGCGTTTGTAGCGAAAATCCATCAGCGTTGAGAGATTATCGTCTGCGGCAATGTATATATGTCCGCCGCGCCCGCCGTCTCCGCCGTTCGGACCGCCCGCCGCCACATATTTCTCGCGGTGAAATGACACCGCGCCGTTGCCGCCGCGCCCGGATGACAGCGTTATATTCGCAACGTCAATGAACATAAAATCTGCCATTATTCCTCTGCGTAGACGGACACCTTTTTGCGGCCGCGTCCCATACGCTCAAAGCGCACCCTGCCGGATACAAGCGCAAAAAGCGAGTCGTTGCTGCCGCGCCCGACATTAGTACCCGGATGTATTTTTGTGCCGCGCTGGGTATAAAGAATGTTGCCTGCAAGTACATATTGTCCATCGGCGCGTTTCGCGCCCAAACGTTTTGACTGCGAGTCGCGCCCGTTGCGCGATGACCCGACGCCTTTTTTATGAGCCATTATTATCTTCCTCCATAAATTATCGAATTATTTATCATACCACCGCTACGGTATTAATCTGAATTTTTGTGTATGGCTGGCGATGACCGATTTTTTTGCGGTAGTTCTTTTTAGCCTTAAACTTAAACACAGTTATTTTCTTGTTTTTCCCGTTTTTAAGAATTTTGCCTGAGACATTGACACCTGTGACATAGGGTGTTCCGAACTTAATCTTGTCGTCCTCAAAAACTGCCAGAACACTGGTGAACTTAATGTCGTCACCCTCCGCGACGTTTAATTTTTCGGCGTAGATGATGTCGCCCTCCGCGACCTTGTACTGTTTGCCGCCGGTTTCGATAATTGCTACCATTACTTTATTTTCTCCCTCTTGTATAGAGTCTCGCTCTAAAGGCGGCATCGCGCTTGCGCGGTACACTTAAAAAGCCTTTTTGAAGCGGCTAATGTATTCTACAACACAAGATTAAGTTTGTCAAGCAAAAAATTCAAAAACCCCGCAGTACCAAATATGAAAACTCCCTCAATCGGGAGTTTTTTCATGGAGTTTTTTCGTTTTTCAACTCATCAAGAGCATAACGGCAGCACTGAAGCACAAGTTAATTAAATTGATTCCGCGCTGTTTTTGTCAATAAAGATTACCTCAAACTCACAAAATGCCGCAATTTTTTCTACCATATCATAATTCGGCATACTGGAATCTGTTTCATAACCGCTTAATGTGTTTTGAGCTATACCTAAATTCTTAGCCAGCGTATCCTGACTGAAACCTGCGGCAGTACGCATTTTCTTAATCCGTTTCCCAAGCATATTAAAATCCTCCCTTTAAGGAGAATTATCACACAGCTTGATATTGACATATCGAGCGGCTCGATATATATTAAATATTAAAGAGAATCGGCAATCTCTATTTTTCCGTTTTCCAACTCATATTCTTCAATACATTTTTGTGCGAGAAACTCTAATTGTGCATTTAATGAACGGCGATTCTTCTTGGCAATATATGCTATTTTGCTTAACATTTCCTCTTCAAATCTTATTCCTGTTTGTATTTTTGCGGTAGCCATAATAACACCTCGATTACATTATGTTAGTATATTATCTCAAAATCAGTTGACGCGATACAAACAAAGTGTTATCATTATGCCGATATTTACTAAATTCTTGGAAATGTTAATAAAGGACGGTCGTTGACCGTCCGCCAAAAAATAACCGGGCGATATATACATCAAATGACAGATAAATGACAGATTGGCAGTTTATAATCAGTTTTATGGCATTGCATTTATTAAATTCTTGGAGGGGATAAGAATGCACTGTGAGTTTATTCACTGTATCTATAACAAAGACCTCAACTGCTCGATAGACGGTATTTATATTGATAATACCGGGCAATGCTCAAGCAGTATGATGTTATGGCTGCCGGATAACAAATTAGAAGAATATAAAAATAACAACATCAAAGAGTTGAACGACAGATACAATTCTTGGGAAGGCAATTATGAATGAGTACACTATTAGGTTCATAAACTGGATTTACCTTCATTTTGGGACAGCGGGACAGATTTGCGCTATATTTCTCACACTTGCCGTTCCTTTCGGGATTCTGTGGCTGCTTCAACTGTTGCCTGTTCCGAAAAATCAAGTGCTGTGCAATTATTGTGTATATGAAAACCCAAATAAAAACAGCAGCGTTTACTGCTGTCAGCATTACAGTAAATGCCGCGCCTTTCAGATTCGCGCCGCCGTGTGTCCTCATATTGAAAATAAGGGGGGTTTAATTTGAATTGCTTCTATATATCAATAGAAAAGAACATTAAGGTCTTTGAGCTTTATAAAGTGCTTTGGAAAGAGCGCGGAATAGAGGGAATCAGAGCCGACACTATGACAGAGGGTATAGAAAAGGCGATTGAGATAGAACGGTCAAAAACAGATGAGCTGTATTTTATTGATATTGTCGCCGATGATGTGGACTATATGCCGCAGTTGAGAATCTTGTGCGAGGAAACCAACGCCCCTATTTTAATCGCCACATCTAATTACAACGAAATTGAACGCGATGATGCGTTGAATAACGGAGCAGACGCTTACGGCGCATACTCTGAAATCTCCGAGCAGCAAGATTTGAACGGGGTAGTCGCGGTAATAAACAGCATTAACAAACGCGCAAAAAAGCGAAAATCCCCAAGCAGAATCATATCCCACGGGGATATCCTTATTGCCGCTGATTATCATCAGGCATTTATCAAAGACAAGGAATTGTTTCTTACCGGTTTGGAAATGAAACTAATGCAATATCTAATGATTAACCGGGGGAATGTTTTGTCGCACGGAATGATTCTTCAAGAGGTTTATAACGATGACGGCGAGGTGTCGCTCGACAGCTTATACAGCACTGTAAAACGACTGCGGAAAAAAATAAATGACATTGCCAAGTTTAAGTATATACAGACGGTCAGAGAGGTCGGCTACAGATTGATAACAAACTCATCCAAAGAATAACTCTCTCATGCCCTCCGCAAACAGTTCAATGGAGAGCAACGCTTCGCTGAAATTGTTCCCCAACGCCCCAACTTCGAGGATAAGCGAACCTCTTGTGGCGTGCTGATTAAAACGCTCGCGCCTAAGATTTATCGAGCGCATTAAATCCGGGTGCGCGGGTGTCAGAATTTTTTGCAGATGAACAGCCAGCGACAGGTTCAGCGGCCAGTTATCATGCGGCAGTCCCGTGCCATTTGTGCCGACAACGAACATTAGCTGCGCCGCTTTTTCATCGCCCGCCTGAAATACAGGCTTCCTAACGGTTCCGTCTGCGGCGGCAATCGCGTCACGGTGTATATCCAGTACGATTTGAACGGACGGGTTTTCTTTCAGTGTTTTGGCAATGCCGTCTAAGGCGTTGCTGTAAGCGTTTCTGAAATTCCCCTCGTCATACGGCGTTTTATCGTGCAAGACGTTAAACCCTGCGGCGGTCAGCAGTTCCGCGAGACGCTCACCGATACCGACAACGTCACCCTCGTCCCAATAACCCTCGCATCCGCCGTGAGTGTGTACAATCAAAATCTGCGGGCTTCCATCCGGCAGTTCAATCCCGAGCTTGCGCGACATCACCTTGTCCATATCAATCGTTTTTGAGGTCTCGTTATGTATTACCACGTCCCCCGAGATTAAAAAATCTTTACCCCCCGGCGAGCGCAGCGTCACCTCCTGCGGTTCATCCGTTTTGTCGGGTGTTTCCGTTGGCTCGTTTTCGTCCGACATACCGGGTTCGGCATCATACTCAATGGGTTTGTAAGGTTGCGGCGTTGGTATGTGAAGAATCTGAACAGGATTCAGCAAAGGAACTTCAACGGCGGCGCGTATCGGTTTTGGTAACGATGCGTCAAGCTCGAAAAACAGCGTATGCGAAAATGTAGGACCGTAAAGCTCCCATGTAAGCAGAGCCATTGTTAAAAAACTTATTATCGATTTGCTCATTCGTAAATTGCCCCCTCCTGCTCGCTTAATTATATGGGGACAAGTTCGGGGTTATGACAGTGGAGAGTTGAGAATTGAGAGTTGAGAGTTACGAGTTACGAGAGGAAGTTTGTTATATCCTCAACGCTCAAATCTGTGTGCAGGCACATATTGATTGCGTAACCCACGACACGCGCCACATCGTTTACTTGGCTGTCTATTTCTTTCGGCGTTACAATAAGTCCGTTTCCGTATTTTTCTAAAATTCCCGGGTCAATTTCGGCTATTCCCGCCTGTTCTATCAAGTCCGCCGCCATTGTCGCGGCATCAACAACGGTCGGGATACCGACCGCAAGCACGGGAACACCCAGCGTTTCCTTGTTCAACGCGGCGCGGGCGTTGCCAACGCCCGACCCGGGTACAATACCAGTATCCGCGACCTGTATTGTGGTGCAGAGGCGGTTTAGTGAACGTGAGGCGAGCGCGTCAACAATAATAAGCAAGTCAGGCTTAGTGCGGTTAATCACTCCGCGTATAACCTCTGCCGACTCTATCCCTGTCGTACCCAGAACTCCGGGTGTGAGAGCCGAAACCTGCCGCATATGCCCGAACATATCGGGCATTTTTTCCACCAAGTGGCGCGTGACGATTATGTTTTCCATGGCAAGCGGACCTATGGCATCGGGGGTAATACTGCGGTTGCCAAGTCCTACAATCAGCGCGGTTTTATTGACATTTTCGGGCAGCATCGGGCGAATCTCCGCCGCCAATGCCCGTACCGCCCCCGCAAACGCATCGGGGTTGGAGCGCACGTAATAGTCGCCTAATTCAAGGGTTATATAAAGCCCGACGGGCTTTCCAAGCAGTTCCGCGCCCTGCTCATCCAATATCCGAACACGTGTTATTTTATAGTTTTCGCTAAAATCATCCTCGGCCTCAACTCCGGGTAAAGCGGTTGTTTTTTTCGCGCTCTCCTGCCACAGTTCCCGCGCCTCGACCGCAAGGTCGGTACGTCTTATGTTCAAAACAAATCACCTCACCGGGATATTTTACCCCGGTGAGGTTTGTTTATGCGATTCTACCTAACCACTATGTTTACTTTTACCTTTTTCCCGTTTGCCGCCGTAACAGTCACAGTCGTTGTACCCTGTGACATCGCTTTTACTTTGCCTGTGCCGTCAACCACGGCAATTCTCTCGTCTTTGGAATCGTAATTGAGGGTTTTTTCCGTGACATCAAACGGCTCAAAATTAATCTTTATATCGCCGGACTCACCCGCTCGCAGTTCAATCGTCCTGCTCTCGGCAATTAGTTTTTTCGGCATTATAACCGCCTTGACCGTAACGGACGCGGTTCTGTTCCCGCCCGCTGTTGAAGCGGTAATCACCGCCGTACCCGTGCCTACGGCGGTAATCTTGCCGTCTTTTACAATCACCGCGCCGGGGTTGCTTGATTTCCATAAAACCGCGTCCGAAACATTTCTTGACTTCTCAAGCGTTGCCTTCAAACGCGCGGAATCGCCTAAGCGCAGGGTAATCGGCTCTGTTTTGTTTAGTGTAATTGTGTTTGAGTTGTATTTTACGTTTACGGTGATATTAGATTTTTTCCCGTCCGTTACCGAAATACAGGAAATAACCGCGCTTCCCGTTGAAACCGCCGTTACAAGCCCATCCTCGTCAACTGTTGCCACTTCCGGTCTTGACGACCGCCAGTATACATCCTTATAAGTCGCGTTTTCGGGTTCAAGCAAAGCGTATATCTGCAAGGAAGCGGGGCTTGTGCCGTTCTGATTGATTGTCAGCTCGGCGCGGCGTATTTTCTTTCTCTCTTCATCGCCTTTTAAGTAAGCGGTGACTTTTTTGACAGGTTCTTTAACACTTACATGAATCGTCCGTACATTCCACTCGTTATCGGGGTCGGATATCTCAACCCTGTATTCGCCAACCGTCCTGCCCGATAACCTGCACGTAAGATTTCTGGTTTCAATGCCAACATCACTTGAGTTGGTACTATAAGAGACACCGTTTTCCAACCGATACACTTTCCAGCGCAAATCTTCCGGGTTCTGCGCGAGTATATCCGCAGTAAATGTTATCGTCTTGCCGAGCGTGCAGTAGTAGTCGGCGGCGGATATAACCGTCACATACAGTTTGCTCTCAGCGGGTTTAGAACCCTCGTCATAGTCGTTAGCGGTGACGGTAAAGACAGCAGTGCCGGGGCTTAACGCCCTTAGAACATTATCCTCCGTCATCTCCGCAACGCTGTCGTCATCGCAGCTCCAAGTATATGAACGGTCAAAGGCGGAATCAGGTAAAGCCGCGACAGGTATCGGCATCACCGTACCTACGGAAAGCCTGACGGAGCGTTTGCCCAGTACAATCGAACTGACATAGTCTTTCTTGACCGTAATCTCGCAAGTCTCATAAATCCACGGACTTTCATAGCTCATTGCGGTAATAACGACTGTGCCTTCCGTTAAGGCGGTTACCTCGCCGTCATCGGAAACCTCCGCAACAGCGGAATCGGACGAAAACCATAAGATAGATTTATCGTTCGCGTTCGATGGCAGGCATTTGGCGTTAAGCCGCGCGGACTGATTAGTTTTTAGCTCAAGGATTTGCGGGCTGAGGTTAATTGATGTGACCTCAATAGGTTCATCACTCCCGCCGTCCGATTCATCTTTGTCCTCATCGGTATCGCCGCCGATATCATCTTCGTCTTCCGCGAGGTCATATTCGTCCCTCTCGTTAAATCCGTCAATTATTTCGTCCTCTTCTTCATATTCATTAACCGTATCGACAATTTCTCTGTATTCTTCCGTGCGTTCCACAGATTTTCTGGCGAAAATTGCCGGAATCGGGGAGTCGGCGCGAATATACCGCATACCTGTAAAAAGCGCGCCCGCTTTGACGGGAAAAACAAGCGCGAATACAAGCATCAGCACTAATACGCGGCGCGTTTTCAACATAAAATATCAACTCCCGATTCTATTATAAGACGGACTGCCCTAAAAATCAAGTGCCGTCTGAATTTTCGGCTGTAATTTTTGTTGTTGAAGATTTGCATTTGATTTAGATTTGTGCTATTATTGTTTTGTATAATTGGAGGTGAATGAAGTGACACGCTTAGAACTCCTTACAATTCTTCTTTCTGTAAAAGCTCTCCTTGAAAGTGGTAATACTGAGAAAGCTCTTGATGTCATAAACGAAGTTATCGAGGAAGCGAAAAAAAACTAATCGAACGATTCATTATGACTTCAGCTCGTCCCTGCGACCACCCCGGCACTGCGTGCCGCCCCTCCTCCAAGGAGGGGTATTGGGTGCGGATTTGTAGGGTGCGGCTTCCATGCCGCACCGTTGGAATAAAACGCGATGTTAACAAACGGTGCGCCGAGGGCGGCGCACCCTACGGACGGGAAGCGGCATACCGTAAGCCGTCTGAATTTTCCTATATACATTTGTCGCAGGTTGGTGTATAATGATGTAAATAACGGCCTAGGAGGATATATCATGCGAAAGCTGATTACTAACGATGAGACAACCTGTGTAGGCTGCAACAAATGTATACGGGCGTGTCCCATGTTGGGGGCGAGCATCGCGTATGAAAAAGAAAATCAGATAAAAGTTAAAATCAACACCGACAGATGTATCGCTTGCGGAGCGTGTATAATCGCTTGCAGACACGGTGTCCGCGATTATTTGGATGATACCGAACGCTTTATCCGCGACCTGCAAAGCGGTGTTCCCATATCTGTGTTTGCCGCGCCCGCCATCCGCTCAGGCAGCCTTGACTACGAACGGGTATTTTCATGGCTTAGAAATTTGGGCGTTCGCAAGATATACGATGTGTCACTGGGTGCTGACATATGCACATGGGCAAACATCCGGTATGTGCAAAAGAACAATTTTAAGCCGGTCATCACACAGCCTTGCCCCGCGATAGTCAATTATATACTGCTGCATGAACATGACTTGATTCCCTATCTTTCCCAAGCGCAGAGCCCAATGCTGTGTACTGCTATCTACATGAAAAAATATCAAAATATAAGCACAAAGATTGCGGCGTTGTCACCCTGCATCGCAAAGGCGCAGGAATTTGAGGACACAGGGTATGTGAGCTACAACATAACCTTGAAGAAATTGCAGGATTACATAGAGAAAAATAATATACGGCTGCCGTCCGAATCTTCCGGCTTTGACCACGATGAAGCATCGATGGGGCGCGTATTTTCCATGCCGGGAGGATTAAAGGAAAATGTTGAGCTGTATCTCGGGAAACAGGTGCGAATAGACCAAGCTGAGGGTCAGGATATTGTATACGATGTGCTGTATGAATATGCCGAACAGCGCGGGCGCAATCTGCCTGTCATATTTGACGTGCTGAACTGCCCGGAGGGTTGCAATGTCGGCACAGGCTGTCCGAAAACCAATCAGAGCAGATTCGATGCCGGTGCCGTAATGGAGCGGCAGCGGAAATTTGTATATGACAACTTTGACAGACAGCAGCTTGATATGCTTTATGAAGAATTTGACCGCACGCTCAAACTGCATGATTTTTTGAGACAATATCATCCCAAAGATACCAAAACAGCCAAGCCGACCAACGATCAAATCGAGAATGCGTTCGTTGCGCTGCATAAACACACCGAATCACAGCGGAAATTCGATTGCGGGGCTTGCGGGTCGAAGTCATGCCATGAAATGGCCGAGAGGGTTGTGCTTGGCTTCGATTCTCCGAGCAACTGTATACAGCGGGAAAAGGACATCATTCACGCCGATCATACGAAGATTCTGGAACTCTCAAGAACAAATCTTGACAGCATAAACGAAATTCTTAGTGACGTTTCCAAAATTAAAGAGATTTCGGATGAAATTGTCGGTTATGTCGGGACTGTCAGCGAAGCAATAGGACAATACGGCAATATGTCAAAGGATATTTCGTCCATTGCCCAGCATATAAATATTATCGCGCTTAATGCCTCCGTTGAGGCGGCAAGAGCGGGCGAACACGGCAAATCCTTTGCGGTGGTGGCGAATGAAGTGCGGACATTGGCGCACCGCTCCCAAAACACCGTCTCTCAAACCGACTCTATTTCAAGCAAAGCAACCGAGTCTGTCGAAACCATTACCAAAAAAATCGACAGTATATCCAGTGCTATTGCCATGGCTCACGAAGACATCGGCAGTGTGTTCAACAATACGAAGGAAGCCTTGGAGGATTTTGATAATTAATCGCGAACGGGCGGACGAACGACCGCCCCTACATTTTTTATAAACAGCGCATCGCCTTCCCTGTACGCGGAAAATCCGCCGGGCAGCTGAACAGCCGCCGGCGGTTCGGCGGCACAGAGGGCAAGCACCGCCTCGGTGTGTTTGAAAGGCAGACCTGATGACCCGGCGGCGGATTCGTACAGAAGTCTTATAATACGCCCGGAAATTGAAACGGGAAGCTCCGCCAGACCCCTCAAAGATACGGCGTTATCAGGGAGCGCGATTGCCGCATAAGCTTGCTTTGCCTGTTCGTTAAGATAATCAGCATCGCGCCGCAGAAGCTCCGCGGTCTGTGACAGCGTTTCAAGCAGCCGCGGATTCTCTTTCAGAAGCTCGGGAACGACATTATGCCGCACACGGTTACGGGTATAGTCGTCTGTATTGTTTGTGGTGTCTTCCCGAAAATCCAGACCCTTTTCGCTCAGGTATTCCAATACCTGAGCGCGGCTTTTGTGCAAAATCGGGCGTATGATACGAACGCCCGTATCGTCCTGCCTGAGAGCGGGGATACCCGTCAGACCGTCTAATCCCGTCCCGCGCGTTAAGTTCAGCAGAATGGTTTCGGCGTTGTCATCGGATGTGTGAGCCGTTGCTACATAAGGTATAGTGTGAGTTTGCGCGGTTTTTATCAGAAAATCGTACCGCAGAGACCGATATTCCGCCTCGCCGCCGCGTATTCCGTGTTCCGCTTTCTGAGAATAGAACGGCAAACCGAGCCGCTCGCACAGTGATTTGCAAAACTCAGCATCGCCATCGGAATCTTCACCGCGCAGACCGTGGTTAAAGTGAGCGCACGAAACCGCGCCGACACAGCCGATTTCGCGCAGAGCATACAGCGCGAGGGTCATCGCGACCGAGTCCGCTCCTCCCGAAAGGGCGCACAGCACAGCCGCCCCCCGTGGGAGCAGATGTTTTATATTTACGGAAAGTATTCGTTCAAACTGAAGCATTATCTGTGTATCAAATCAAGAGCGGAGAACGATGTGTACTGACCCATCCAATGCAGTTTCACCGTTCCGGTGCTGCCGTGACGATTCTTTGCCACTATACATTCGGCAATGCCCGGCTCGGGGGTATCCTCGTGGTAGTAGTCATCGCGGTACAGGAACATGACAACATCGGCATCCTGCTCAATCGCGCCTGACTCGCGCAAATCCGAGAGCTGCGGACGTTTGTCGGCGCGTGACTCGTTGGCACGTGAGAGCTGGGCGCAGCACAGCACAGGAACATCAAGCTCTTTCGCCATAATTTTAAGCGAACGCGATATTTCCGATACCTCTTGAACGCGGTTGTCACTGCGCTTTGAACCCTGCATAAGCTGCAGGTAATCAATTACCACCAAGCCCAAGTTTGAGACGCGGCGGCACATCGCTTTAATTTGCGGCACCGTGACAGACGCGCTCTCGCCGAACATCATATGAAGGCGCGAAAGCACAATGCTTGCCTGTGTCGCCGCCTGCCACTCCTGCGCGTTCAATGTGCCGTTGAGGATGGTCTTTGAGTCGATAGCCGCTTCGGAGGATAAAAGTCTCAGCCCCAGCTGGCGCAGAGGCATTTCAAGCGAGAAAAACGCAACAGCTTTGCTTGACGCGCGCGCCGCGTTTAACGCGAAGTTCATAGCTATACTGGTTTTGCCCATGCCGGGGCGCGAGGCAATCAGCACAAGGTTTGAATCAATCAAACCGCCGATTTGGTTGTCCAACGGGACAATGCCCGTGGGCAGCCCCGGAATCTTCCCCCCCGACTGCTCCATCTGCTCGAGATATTGAAACGCATCGGCAAGCACGACCGACACGGGCGTGAGGTCGCGGTCAGTATAACCCTTGCGTATGCCGTATATCTTCTGCTCCGCCGCTTCGAGAGCGGTTTCCGAGTCCGCCGCGCCTTCCGCCACTATCCGTGTTATCTCTGACGCGGCATCGCCCAATGCTCTCAGCTGTGACCTGTCCCTGACAATGTCCGCGTATGCTTTAGCGTGGGCGGCGGTAGGCGTTATTTCGACTAAGTCCGCGATATACGCCGATGTATCGGCTGTGTAGCTTCCAAGTATTTGAAGCTCGCCCAAAAGTGTGACAGCATCGATTTCACGCGCCTGAGTAAACATATTGTACATGGTTTCATACAGCATACGGTTGCGCTCGCTGTAAAAGTCAGCGGGACGCAATATGCTGATGATATCGGGAATACAGCGCGAATCTACAAGCATTGAGCCTAAGATCGCCTGTTCCGCCTCAAAATTTCTGGGAGTATCCATAAAATACCTCTATAATAAGCGTTTTGTAGGGGCGGTCATTGGCCGCCCGCGTTTCTACAGAACCTCGACAACCACTTTCAATTCCGCCGTGTTCTCATGCCCCAACTTGACAAGGCAGGTATGTTCGCCCTCGGTGCGTATGGGGTTGTTGACTATAATCTTATGTTTTTCCAACTCGATGCCGTGCTGTTCTTTCAGCGCGTCACAGATTTCCTTGCCCGTGACAGAACCGAACAGCCGACCCGCCGCGCCGCCTTTCGCCTTTACGGTGACAGACATTTCTTTGATTACGTTCGCCAGTTTAGCGGCGTTGGATTTCTCCTCCTCCAACTTACGCGCCTTTGCCGCTTCACGGTTTTTATAAGCGTTAATCGCATCGGGAGTAGCCTCAGATGCCAGCTTGCGCGGAAACAAGTAATTACGCGCGTAACCATCGCTGACCTCTACCAAGTCGCCCTTCTTGCCCTGATCCTTAACGTCCGCCTGAAGAATTATTTTCATATCGTAACCTCCTATTGTTAAGTACCTTTAATCTATACCTTGTAATCAAGTGTAATCGCGGTTATTCTAGTCGTCTTTCAAAAGAATAGCTTGCATACTTTGTTTTGTTTTTTCAGTGGTTTCAAGATATTGGTGCTTAACATTTATGTAATGTATAACATTGTTTTTCACGAAATCCACTTGTCTGCTATAATCTATGTAGTCGATATAGTATTCCTCAAGGTCAGTTTTTCTTATGGTAAGTTTTGAAGTGCCATCTGCAAGGTCAGATATAAGCTGCTTACGTATTGCCGCAAAATACCAGTTGTAAAATTCCAAATTAACCATATAACTAGAATCTTTTTTTGGGGTTAGAACATAACATAGATTGCTTGCGGAAAATTTCCCGTTTACATAATGTGTCCTGCCCAAAGACCCCGAGGCACCAAAAGCGAAAATAATTGCCTCTTTGTCAAGAGCGTATGTTGAGTGCTTTTTCCATTCTTCAGAAGCAGTAATAAAATCATAGGAATCGACTTCATTACCGCCGTCTCCGTCTTCGCTGCTTATAGTTCCTTTTGCAAACGAAAACAATTCGGACACTTTTACCATTGAATTGTCTTCGCTCTTACTTTTGCGAAATCCATAACAATTAAGAGCATTATCTTTATACAACTCTCTTTTTTCGCTAAATCCCGGATTTATTTCAGAAGATTTAATAGCTTTCAAGACTGTTTTTTCAATAGAATCCCATCGCTTGTGTTTATCTATTCTGCCCTTATGCTGTACGCTGACAAACCCATCATCTTCAAGATTGTAAAAATGAATCTCATCATCTTTTTCGTGTTCGGCTTTTGTGAACCCAAAAATTGATGTGTTTACTGTTCGTCCCTGCTCCGAAAATAAAACTGTAGGCATTTTGATGACAAAATCAAGACGAGCGTTTTTAAGTATTTGCTCCGTCAAGCCCTCTTTTCCGTTTTTTCCTTGATTCATTTTCAAAGTAGGAGTTGGCATAATAATAATTAGTTTACCGTTTCGTTCCAAATAATCAAGGGCTTGTTTAACAAATTTTATAGATTTGTTATTTTCATAAGGCGGATTAATTATAATTTTTGTTGGTTTTTTCTCCCTAATGAACTTCAATATATCCTCATCGCTGCTGTTAACAATATTATCACTTTGACCGTCAAGCAAACTGCTCCTAAAAATCATATTTGTCCTACCATCGCCGTGTAAAAACATATTAGAACAGGCTAAAGCAAACAAAACCGAATCATTCTCAAATCCAATTAGCTGTTCTTCTTTTATTTCTCTTATTTTTTTGGGATTTCCATTAGCTTTCTTAATCAGCGTTTCCATAGCTTCCATTAGGAATCCGCCCGTTCCTGTGCAAGTGTCCAAAACAATGTCATCTACATCAAGACGAGCAAGTTTTATCATAAGGCTTTTAATATGGTCTGGCGTAATAATAATATTCTTATTGTCAACCTTACCGGCGCGGGATAGAAATATCTTATATGCTCTGCCTAAGATGTCTTGTTTTTCGTCATTTTGAAATGGCGCAAATATTCGGTCTTCTATTAAAGAGATGATTTCTATATAATCATTAAGCGAATAATCAATGTTTTTATAAAATGAAAATTCATCAACCCAATGATATTGTTTTGATAAACTGTTATTTGCTTTTTCGTCAATCTGGTTTGTTATTGCCCTCAGTATAGCATCGTTTAGATTGTGCGATTCAAGCACGCCAACACCTTTGTTTTTTGTTTCTCTTTCAGTTGGGGCTTGAATATTCTTATATGTGTTTCTAAAATTATTATCTCTCAAAGCTATCATTAATCCGGAAAAGAACAAACCTCTCTTAGTGTCTCTTACCTTACCACTATCCTGAAATGTTTTATTTAGGTTATTTAGGGTTCTTACTAAACTATCGGCAGTTATTAGTTCGCTGTACTTGCTGCTTCTTACTACCTCTTTTATATCTGCTAACGAAAGCAATGAATCTTTCGGTTGAAGTTCTATGAACTCTTCACTACCGAATAACCGGAGAAAATAAGTCACCCTCAAACTAGATTCGTTTTGCCCCGATATGGCAATACATAAAATATCCTTATGGATATTATTTTTACTGCCATAATGTTTAACCTCACTAATTGCAGAAGAATGAGCGGTTGACTTTGCTTCCGCGACAATAACAAACTCATCTTCATCACGAAAGAAATCAGGGAAGCCTTTATATTTACTTCCGCTCTTAGCCTTAAACCCGTAGCTATCAGAAATTGCAGATTTTTCAATAAAAACTTTTGCGCCGTAAAAATCACGAAATATATTCTCAGTAATTGTTTCGCTTGGTTTAATTTTTGGCAACATAAACACCCCACTCTATTTATTACTAGTCAAACCCCGCTATCCCCGTTCCCTAAAATACTCATCAACGGCTTCAATAAGCCGTTCCTTGCTCGCTTTTATGGTTATACTTGAAATCTGCGCCCCCGCCATTGTCTGATGACCGCCGCCGCCCAGTTTTTCAGCTATAACCTGTACGTTTATATCCCCGAGCGAACGCCCGCTGATATGCACGGTGTTTCCAATGCGCGTTATGACAAAGGAAGCCGTCACTCCCGATATTGACAGCAGATCGTCCGCGGCCTGCGCCGCCGTTACGCGGTCAACCTGCCTGTCTGATACGGCAACGGTTATCTGATCGTTTATCATCTCTGCGGAGGCAACTATGGAGTGGCGTATAAGACTGCTTTCGAGGTCATTCTGCAGCATTTTCTTTATATTGGTGGTATCGGCTCCCGCCGCCCTCAGATATGCCGCCGCCTCAAACGTCCTAACACCCGTGTGCATCGAAAAGTTCTTAGTATCCATAGTTATGCCCGCCAACAAACCCTCGCTTTCATCGCGGAGCAAGTCACTCTGCTCGATAACATATTGTAAAAGCTCGGTTACAAGCTCACACGTGGACGAGGCGTATGCCTCGTGGAATACCAGCGCGGCTTGGTCGATATAGGTTTCCGAACGGCGGTGATGGTCTATTACAGCCACTTTGTGTACGGATTGCAGCAGCTCAACGCTTTCGACAATTTCGGGGCGCGATGTGTCAACAACTATAAGGAGCGTTTCGCGGTCAGCGTACAAAAGCGCGGTCTGGGCGTTGATAAACGCGCCGGAATACTCGCGGTTATTTGCGAGCTTATCTATTAGCCTAAGAGCCGACGAGTGGTCAGCGTCCGCTATGATGTAAGATTTTTTGCCGAGCACGCGCGCCATTGCCATAAGACCGCACGCCGCGCCTATCGAATCAATATCTGACTGTTTATGCCCCATGATTATGACGTGCGAAGCGTCGTTTATCAGCTCGCGCAACGCGCCCGCCATAACGCGCGACTTGACTTTTGTACGCCGCTCCATCTCCTTCATGTTTCCGCCGAAGAACTCAAATCGCAGCCTGTTTTTTATAACAGACTGATCTCCCCCGCGTGAAAGTGCCATATCAAGGGCAAGATTGGCAAACGAAAGGCATTCCGCGGGACTTGCGCCGTCAACGCCAAGACCGATGGACAGCGTTGCCGGCAAATCCGAACTTCCGGTAACTTCCCGCACTCTTTCAAGAATTGAAAACCTGTCGTCAATGAGATTTTTAAGATGCTGCTCCTCAAACATGATGATATAACGGTCACGCTCAATCTTTGTAAAAACCGCGTCCATAGTGTGAAAATATCCGAAGATACGTTCGTCGAGGGAGGCGAAAAGGGCGGTCTTTTGATTCTCGGTGAGCCTTTTTGTTATCTCCTCGTAATTATCCAGCATGACAACGCATATAACAGTGCGCTTCATCTTCACTTCACTTCGCAAACGTGTGAGGTCGGTTATATCAACCCAGTGCAGCAGCGCGGAAAATGCGTTATCGCCGTGGCGGGCCAGAGTACCCACGACTTTGTAAACACGATCAAAAATAGTTATGTCAAAGGGACATTCCGTCTTGTCCTCCATCAGCCATTTAAGCGGAAAATCAGGGATAAGCCGCGTAATACTTATTTCAAATCGAGCCGCGTGGTGCTTTGTTATCGCGCCGAACGCCGGGTTCGACCATAATATCTCGCCGTCTTCAAGTTTTACGATACAGGCGGGAAGCGGAACATTCAGCACACTCATGCTCTGTACGGATGTGTGCGGCAGCGATATTGACGATATGGCCTTGGTAATTCTTTTTTGGGATGTATTGCGTAATCTCCGGAAAGTCCAGAAGAGGATTATAACAACCGTCACTTCTATAAAACCGGCTATGTTGTTGAAGTAAAGCGTTACGAATGAGGAGATGAGCAGCGCGATAAACAGTATAAGATTAAATGAAACATATCCTTTTTTCATCGCTCGTACTCACCCCGCAATAAAATCAGTGCCACCGCTATTGTATCAGCGGCGGAGAAAAAAGTCAAGATTAAGGCAGGGAAATGAGTTTCCCTGCCTTTGTTGGGGGTGTGGGGTTCTAATTTATAACAAATGCAAATGCGGGATCATTAAGGGTTATCGCTCGACCACTTCCAAGGGCGGTGCTAGGTATGTTCATTTGCATAACAGTAGTTCCTGTCGAGGTTGGTGTACCGCTGATTTCAAAGACAATAAGGGTAGAAGTCATAACCGTGGCAGTTATGGATATACCCGGCGGAACAGTTATCCAACTGTTGATTCCGGTATATGACCTAAAACTGTCTCCGCTTAATTGAAGAGTTATCGTCAACGCCGTTCCAGTGCCGCTAGGCATCGGCGTACCCGCGATTCCTCCAATCGTTTTTCCTATGGGCAAACTAATTTCCCAAATTTGCCATATGACACCAGTCCGTGTAGGAACCACTAAATCACCGCCCTGAAGGGCACTTGCCGGGATTCTAGCTGTTATATATGAAGATGAGGCAATAGTCGGAGTACCGTGGAATTCAACAGTAACTGATGTCGCGCCTGCAGTCACGGCGGTTGCCACCCGCGCTTGCAGTCCCTTTGGCATAATTCCCCTTGGAGAGGTAAACCATGCGGTAACAATGGCTCCTCCGGACATTGCGGTAAATGTATCCCCTGTTAAGTTAATTGTCACTTTTTCGGCGGAAGAAGGAAGGCTTTCGTTTATTCTGCCGCTTACTACTGTATTGGTCGCAAATGTTACCGAACGGTTTGTTATGTAATACCTTGCGTTCGCGTTCGGTGTAGTCATCGGGGAGGCTTCGCTTTGAACAGCGATTCCGGGGACGTGCAAAGCCATTGGTAAATAATAACTGTATGTAAGGCTGTCGTAAGTGATTGAGGTCGGAGTTCCGTGCATCTCAACTGTCACGGTAGTGTCTCCCGCATCAACATTAGCAACCACTCGCGCACTTAATCCTGCAGGTCTATTGGTAAACCATCCACTGATGTCATCGCCTACTGACATAGCCGCAAATCCGCCATTTGTTATGGTAACTGTAAATTGTTGGAACGGCGATGTAAACGGAACAGTCGCATAACCTGTTATAGTCACCGCACCATCTATTTCAACGGTAGTCAAGCCGACCGGAATATCATCCGGCGGAGTGCCGGGTGGCGTGGTTATTAATTGCTTCGCGCTTGCGGGTTTACTGAAAGTCGCCCTCTGCCAAGCCGTCAACCCTCCTATGAACTCTGATGTCGAGGCGTTCACGCGGGTGTCGGTATACCATGATTCAAATAAAGGTAAATCTGCAAGATTAGTTGACGGGAACGGGCTTTCGGGTATCGGCGGCAATGGATTTTCATTCAGATGTCTTTCTGAGCCACGATAAAGGGTATCGTTCCCTCTAAGGGGTAGAATTTGCTTTTTAGTGTTGATTTTATAGTTCGGCGGCTTCAACTCGCTCGACACTTTAATTTGTTTTGGTCTGCTTGCCGGAGTATATGTAAAGCCCGGAGTTCCGGCTTGCACCGCTGTTTGCGGCGGGATTCTGATTAAGTAAGGCGTGCGGACAATACGATACCCAAACTCTCTATAGGTTAATACAGGTATGCCCCCATACGGCATTAACCCAAAACCTTTTCTGTCGGCAACCTTTGACCCCATAGAAAGCCCTATTTCTATGTTGCCGATATATTCGGTTTCGTTTGCGCGGCTTCGAGACGGTTCTGATAATACCCATCTTCCGGAAGTCGCTCCGGTTATATCCGCTCTAATCGCGTAGTTAATATTATAACGTGTAATCTGCGGGCGGCTCTTAATTAACGGAAATGTTATAACATTCAAATTGTCATAGGGCTGCCGTGTAATTGGATTTATCGCTGAATCGGACAGCGATAACGTCATGCCTTTTTCCAAAAGTTTTGGGAAATTCGCGTGGTTAAGAAGTTCCGGTCTCATTGGCTTCCATTTTTGACCGCCATCTAAACTATACGACAATATTGTATAGTACGTTGGAACAGTTAGTATTTCGCTTGATAGGTTAATGCTGAATCCCGGTCTTGTATTACCGTCCGGACCGTTTGCCGGAGCTATAACCTCATACGCGCTGTAATTAATGCCGAATTGCTCTTCGGTATAGACAATCAAATTATTCCATTTGCCTGTTTCGCCGTTAATTGTATAATTCATACTGAGATTTGTGCTGTTTGGAACTACTGCCCTAGCTCCTGCGGGCATTCCCCAAAAAGCATTCCCCTGCATTGGCATATTCAGCGGTTCAGTAGGCGACATGAAGTAGACGGTCATCAAACTAGACGTTCCGCCAAACGCTTCAAACCCTATTTCATCGACATTCTTCGGAATAAATATATGCGTTAATTTTTTGCAGTTATAAAACGCGCTGTATTCAATAGTTGTGAGACTTTCCGGCAGAATAACCCAAGACACCGAACTGTTAAAAAATGCGTTATTGCCGATTATCTCTACACCATCAGAAATATATATGCTTTTCAAGCTGCGATTGCCGGAAAAAGCATTGCTGCCGATTGAAGTGACGGTTCTTCCGTCAATAACTCCGGGAACAGTCAAGTCCTTTTGTTTGCCGGAATAATTCTTTATTTCGACCGTGCCGTCAGCTTTTATCTCGTAAGCCCAGTCGCTGCTTGTTAGAGCATAGGCGGTAAAAATGCTTGATTCTGTCATCATGAACACGAACACACAGAAAACCATCATAATCAATATGCGGAATTTCTTTTTTGTCATAGCTTTCATCCAAGCAACGCCTCCATCGGTAATCTATAATTTTCGTCCAATACAGCGGCTTTCAAAAGGTGTACCATTTGACATTAGTCCTTATATATTGTAAAATCTAAAAAGCAGATATTGTGCATACAATATTTGGTGGAAATTTCTAAAGATATATACGTTGTAGTACGATATATATTTCGATGCGGTGGGCTGTCAAATGGTACACCTTTTGAAAGCTCATTTTTTGCTTTTTGTTAGCCGCAATTCCCGCAAACGCCTGTAAAATGTGGCTTCTTTCAAGCCTGTTTGTGCTAAAAGCTCCGAAAGCGGCAGTTTTCCGCGCTCCCATTGCTTTACCAGTCTCCCGAAGTTTTCGGGGGGCTTTTTGACAGGACGGCCAAACCGCACACCCCGCGCCCGCGCCGCCGCGATTCCCTCCGTCTGCCGCTTTCGTATGGTTTCGCGCTCATTCTGCGCCACGAACGCGAGAAGCTGAAGCACCACATCGGCAAGGAATGTCCCCATCAGGTCACGCCCGTTCTGCGTGTCTAACAGCGGCATATCAATCACGGCGATGTCTACGCCGCGCTCTTTTGTCAGTATGCGCCACTGATTCTGAATATCCGCATAGTTGCGTCCCAACCTATCTATGCTTTTTATGTAGAGCAAGTCGCCGGATTGCAATTTGTCGGTGAGTGCTATATAGGCGGGTCGCTGAAAATCCTTTCCGCTCAGTTTATCTATGTATATCCGCTCCGGAGGTATCTTTAGTTCACGCATAGCTATCATTTGCCTGTCCTCGCATTGGTCGGCACTGCTTACACGAACATACCCATATGTTGTCAAGACATCACGCTCCTTTGCTGTCAATTTTATACCTTGTACATTGTGCCTTTAGCTGACGTTTTTCCAACGGCAAGTTTGATGAAATCACAACGCAAAAGACAGGGAATGAGTTTCCCTGCCTTCAGACCGAATACAAAGTAAAAAACGAGAGGTATAACCCCCTACCCCGCCCTTTTCGCGTCTCTCATAAACACCATCAGCACAAACGCGGCGGCAAGTGACAACACCGCGCCGAAAATGAACGGTACTGCCGCCCCGAAGGCGTTCCAGAGCGCACCCGCGATTATACTGGCGGGCAACAGCGCGATACCCGCGACCGTAGACTGCAATCCGAGCATTGTACCTTTCAGTTCCGGCGGCGCGATTTCGGCAATATATGCCCGTTCAACGCCGGTAGTCATCGCCGTATACGCGCCATACATGACAAACATGAGAACCAAAAACGGCTGATTGAACGCGAACGCGAAACCCAGATAGACAGCCGCGAAGACCAAATATCCCGATACAAGCAGTTTTTTCCTGCCTATTTTGTCGGACAGCCTGCCGAACGGAAGCGACAGAGCCGCCGCCGCCGCGTGATATATAAAGTACAGCAGAACGGCAAGCGAGTCGTCAAACCCTACCGTTTTAGCTCTTAGGAGCAGGAATGTGTTAGACGAGTTGCCGAGGGTAAACAAGAATACAACCACCAGATACAGTTTTATCTGCCCGTTAATGTTTTTTGCGTTTTTCCAGAAATGCTCTCTCCGCACGGTTTCACGAGGCACTTTTTTCTCTTTGACAAACGCGAACATAGCAAGCCCGATGACGGCGGGAATCAGCGAAAACAAGAAAATCTTCTTGTAATCAATATCGCCTTTCGCGCCCGCCAGCAAAAAGAAGGTTATCAATATGCCGCCCGCCGCGCCAGCCATGTCCAGAGCTTTATGAAGCCCGAACGCTTTCCCCATATCGCCTTCTCCGGCACTGTCGCTGACGAGAGAATCGCGCGGCGCGACCCTTATGCCTTTGCCGATTCGGTCGATTACTCTAGCGGAGAGAATCCCGACCCAAGAACCCGCGAACAGCAAAGCGAATTTATAGAAAATGCCGCCGGAGTAGCCCAGAAACGCAAGGGCTTTTTTCTTGCGGAATTTGTCCGACACATAGCCGCTGAAAACCTTTATAAGGCTTGCGACACTTTCGGCAATGCCCTCAATGACACCAATCAGCGCGGGCGATGCGCCGAATGCCGATGTCAGGTAAAGCGGCACAAGCGGATAGAGCATCTCCGTGCTTATGTCCGTAAAAAAACTGATTAGACCTAAGAAAAAAATGTTAAGCAATAAGTCCCCTACTTTCAACTATTATTAGTTTTTAGTTTTTTCTTCTAACGCATTTAACTGCGCGATGAACCTGTCGTAGTCACTTTCAAACAACCTATCTTGGATGACGCGATATTTTTCAAACTCGGTCAGAGCGTGTTGCTCGGCAATTTTTGCTGAAATTCTTCCGGCATTTGTCAAAAGTTCGTTCCCGTCCGCTTTAAGGATTAGGTCAAGATGATTCGACCAATCCTCCATCGTCATAGGGACATGAGCTAATGTTCGACGCTCGGCAAGGTCGAGATATGCCGATACGATAAGCTCAAGGGAACGCATTTCACCCTCACCCAGATAGTTTTTTGCGACAACCACATCGCTCTTTTGAATCTTTCCGTCCGGTGCGTCGCTCCATGTTGTCAGTCCCATGTTCTTGCGTTCGGCGTTGGCGCGGTTGAAGATAACCTCCGCCGCCGTGTTGCCGTGAACGGCAAAGTGAAGTTTGTTTTGGACTTTTGCAAAAAACTCTCTTGTGGTTTTTGCGGTCTTATCGTAATCAAGAGAGGTGGCGTAAATGTCGGTAATCTTTTGATGGAAACGCCGCTCGGACAACCGTATCTCGCGGATTTTCTCAAGCTGCTTGTCAAAATATTCCTGTGTGAGTATTGTCCCGCCTTTTTTCAGACGCTCCTCGTCCATCACCCATCCTTGAATGGTGTAGTCTTTGACAATCGCGTTAGACCATTTGCGAAACTGCACCGCACGGTCATTGTTTACTTTGAAACCAACAGCAATAATCATTTGTAAACTGTAATGTTTGACATCCCTGCTGACTTGTCTTGATCCTTCGTTTTGAACTATTCGGAAATTCCGAATAGTTGCCTCCTCTGTCAGCTCACTGTCAGAAAACACTTTTTTAATGTGTTCGTTGACCGTGTGAACCT
Organism: Oscillospiraceae bacterium; assembly: GCA_009782385.1. Lineage (GTDB taxonomy): Bacteria > Bacillota > Clostridia > Oscillospirales > UBA929 > WRMG01. The sequence goes on from WRJE01000007.1 coordinate 25,919, forward strand.
CAACATCATAAAGGGTCGCCATCATCTTCTGCGTCAGCCAAACATTTTCATCCTGATAACGCATTTCAAAGCTATGTTCATTATCGCCTGTTGAAGCAATATAGGTCAGATATTCAGCCGCCGAACTGCGAATCGTGATTTCGTTATTCTTTCTATTCATACTCAATCGCCCAAACCTCCGAACCAAATTCGACTCTAAATGCTGATTATAACATATTCGCTTACGCGCCTTTTGTCAAGTGGTTTTCCGCCCCAAAAACTCTTTATAAATGATTTAATAAATTATTAACAATTTAACTGTTGACAAAAAATTCTTATGGTGTTAAACTATACATCGTTAGCAGTCATTGCTCCCGAGTGCCAAAGGAGATATGCCGTGAATATAAGTGAGCGCAAGAAGGAAATCCTGAAGGCTATTATCGAGGATTACGTTGAAACCGCCGAGCCTGTCGGTTCAAAATCGTTGGTTGAGCGGCGCAAACTCGGGCTGTCTTCGGCAACTGTCCGCAACGAGATGTCAGACTTGGAGTCTATGGGATTGCTGGAACAGCCGCACACATCAAGCGGGCGCGTACCTTCAATGAAGGGCTACCGTATGTATGTCAACGAGCTGATGGAGAGCAAAAACCTGACACCGCAGGAGATGGAGCCGATAAACCGTTTCATAGGGCTAAGGATTGCCGAACTTGACACGCTTCTCGTCCGCGCAAGCAAACTCCTGTCGGAACTGACAAACTATACTTCCATCGCCATAACGCCTGCGGCGCGTGTGCGCTTCGCCAGATTCGAGCTGTTTATGTCAGAACCTAACTCGCTTGTCTGCGTTATGGTAACAGACACAGGTATTGTAAAGAGCAAGCTGTTAAGGTTATCACGCCCGGGCGATGAACCCGGAGTACGCGCGCTTTCGGCGGCACTCAACACCGTTTTGGCGGGACATCACGACATGACCGACCGCCGTCTTGACGAAATAGCGTGTTTATCGGGTGAAGGGGCAAGATACCTGCCCGCCGTGGTCAGTTTCCTGCGCGAATGCTGTGACAGCCTGTCGGAACGCGAGGTAATTATCAATGGCGCGTCAAGATTGCTAACCCACCCAGAGTTTCGCAACGCCGACCGCGCCCACGAGCTGATAGAATACCTTTCCGAGAGCCAAGAGGTGTCGAAGCTCCCCGTTCCGTCACCCGAGTCGGTCAAAGTGCTGATAGGCCCGGAAAACGCCGTCAGTGAGCTGAGAGACTCAAGCGTTGTAATCGCGTCAGTACCCTTGAATGATGAGCTTTCGGGCATTATAGGCGTTGTGGGGCCGACACGCATGGAATACAGCAAATTAATATCTCATTTGAGCTATTTTACGCGACAGTTTGGAATAAGAGGTGATGATAATTGGAAAGACAGGAAAACTTAGACGAAATATACATCGAGACTGCCGAGGATGTTGATACGGTTGCGGAAGCCGCCGAAGTCCCCGAGCAATCTGAGGAAAACGCCGAACAGCCGGAGGAGAGTACCGAACAACTCGAGGAGAACCCTGAACTGCGGGAAGCTCTGGACAAATACCTGAGATTGGCGGCGGAATATGACAACTTCCGCAAGCGCACGGCAAAAGAGCGTGAAACGCTCGTGAGCGAATCCCGAAATTACGCGGTAACCCAACTGCTGCCGATTCTGGACAATCTGGAGCGAGCCGCCACACAGGCTTGCGCGGACGAAGCGTATGCTCAGGGCATTGTAATGATAGTGCGGCAATGGCACGAAACTCTTGGCAAAATGGGAATAACCGCCATAGGCGCGCTGAACCAAGTATTTGACCCGAATCTGCACAACGCGGTTATGCACGGCGAGGACGACACCCTGCCCGCAAGCACAATAACCGAAGAGTTTCAAAAAGGCTACCTATCAGGTGATAGGGTTATAAGACCAAGTATGGTAAAAGTAGTGAATTGACGAGAGGAGAGATAATAATGCCTAAGATTATTGGTATAGATTTAGGAACGACTAACTCGTGCGTTGCCGTCATGGAGGGCGGCGAGCCGATAGTCATAGCGAACGCGGAGGGCGCGAGAACGACCCCGTCCGTTGCGGCGTTTACAAAGGAGGGCGAGCGGCTTGTAGGTACTGTCGCAAAGCGTCAGGCCATAACAAACCCCGACCGCACAATCGCCTCGATAAAGCGCGACATGGGTACAAACCGCAAGGTGAAGATTGACGATAAGAGCTATTCGCCGCAGGAACTTTCCGCTATGACGCTGCAAAAACTCAAAGCCGATGCCGAGAGCTATCTGGGCGGCAAGGTAACACAGGCGGTCATCACCGTCCCCGCTTACTTTACAGACGCGCAGAGACAGGCGACAAAAGATGCCGGAAAAATTGCCGGCATGGAAGTCATGCGTATAATCAACGAACCGACAGCCGCCGCGCTGGCATATGGTCTTGACAAGGATCACGAGCAGAAAATCATGGTCTACGACCTCGGCGGAGGTACGTTCGATGTTTCTATCCTTGAGATAGGCGACGGCGTTTTGGAAGTCCTTGCCACTGCGGGCAACAACCGCCTTGGCGGCGATGATTTCGACGACTGCGTTATCAAATGGATAGTCGCGGAGTTCAAAAAGTCGGACGGCGTTGACCTATCACTTGATAAAGTAGCGGTTCAAAGGCTCAAGGAAGCCGCCGAAAAGGCTAAAGTCGAGCTGTCGGGCGTTACAAGCACAAGTATAAACCTGCCGTATATCACAGCGGACGCGACAGGCCCGAAACACCTTGACCTCGCGCTCACTCGCGCGAAGTTCAACGAGCTGACGGCGCATTTGGTCGAGCAGACAATGGGACCCGTGCGTCAGGCGATGAAAGATTCGGGGCTGAACCCGAACGAGCTTGGCAAAGTCCTGTTGGTTGGCGGTTCGTCAAGGATTCCCGCCGTGCAGGAAGCCGTTCAGCGTTTTACGGGCAAAGAGCCGTTCAAGGGCATCAATCCCGATGAATGTGTCGCCATGGGCGCGGCTATCCAAGCGGGCGTTCTGGGCGGCGATGTCAAGGATTTACTGCTGCTTGACGTTACACCGCTGTCACTGGGTATCGAAACTATGGGCGGCGTGTTTACTAAGATGATAGAGCGCAACACGACTATACCCACGAAGAAGAACAATGTGTTTTCAACCGCCGCCGATGGGCAGACCTCGGTTGAGGTACACGTCCTTCAAGGTGAGCGCGAAATGGCGGCTGGCAATAAAACGCTTGGGCGTTTCCACCTTGACGGTATACCCCCCGCGCCGCGCGGAGTTCCGCAGATTGAGGTCACATTTGACATTGACGCGAACGGTATCGTTAATGTGTCGGCTAAAGATTTGGGAACGAACAAGGAGCAGAAGATTACTATTTCCTCAAGCTCTAATCTGTCCAAAGACGACATTGACAAGGCGGTCAAAGAGGCGGCTCAGTACGCCGAGGAAGACAAGAAACGCCGTGATGAAGTCGATACCCGCAACCACGCCGAGCAGATTATTTATCAGAGCGAGAAGACAGTGACCGATATGGGCGATAAGCTGACGGACGATGACAGAGCGAATGTGAACGAGCATATTGACGCGCTGAAAAAAGCTCTCGAGGGTACGGACAGCGATGACATAAAGGAAAAGACGGAGGAGTTATCAAAAGCGTTCTATGCCATCAGTGAGAAACTGTACGCGGAGGCGGCACAGCAAGCCGCCGAACAGCAGTCGGCGGATGGCGGGGTCGAGCCGGACAACGTATACGATGCGGATTACGAGCCGGTTGACGAAGACAGTTAACAATTAACAGTTAACAGTTAACAATTATAATTGTCAATTAACAATTAAATCGGTTGTTAAATGTTCGTTGTTAAATATATAAAAATTAGGAGGTAAACAAATGAAACTGAAACCATTAGCGGACAGAGTTATCTTAAAGATGACCGAGAGCGAGGAAACGACCAAGAGCGGCATCATTCTGACAAGCGGCGCGAAAGAAAAACCGCAGATTGCGGAAGTTCTGGCAGTCGGACCGGGCGGCGTTGTTGACGGCAAGGAAGTAACCATGCACGTCAAAGTCGGAGACAAGGTTATTATGAGCAAATATGCCGGAACGGAAGTAAAAATCGACGGTGACGAGCTGGTTGTTGTCAAACAGAACGACATACTCGCCGTTGTGGAATAAGAAGGAGGAATTGATACAATGTCAAAAGTTATAGTATTTGGTGAAGAAGCTCGCCGCGCCCTTGAAAGCGGCGTTAACCAACTGGCGAATACCGTCAAGGGAACTCTGGGTCCCAAAGGCCGCAATGTCGTTCTGGACAAGAAATTCGGCTCGCCGCTGATTACCAATGATGGCGTTACCATAGCAAAAGAGATTGAGCTTGACGATGCTTTCCAGAACATGGGCGCACAGCTCGTAAAAGAAGTCGCCACAAAGACAAACGATGTAGCGGGCGATGGTACAACCACCGCAACCCTGCTGGCGCAGGCACTTATCCGCGAGGGCATGAAGAATGTGGCGGCGGGCGCGAATCCGATGATTATGAAGCGCGGTATTCATATAGCCGTGGACGAGGCCGTTAAATCCATTCAAGCGGGTTCGCACAAGGTGAACGGAACGAAGGACATAGCCCGCGTTGGTGCGATTTCCTCCGGCGATGAAATTATCGGCAGTCTGATTGCCGAAGCCATGGATAAAGTATCGGCGGACGGCGTTATCACGGTTGAGGAGTCAAAGACCAGTGACACTTATTCCGAAGTCGTTGAGGGTATGCAGTTCGATCGCGGCTATATCTCGCACTACATGGTAACCGACACCGAAAAGATGGAAGCCGTCATTGACGAGCCTGTCATTCTTATCACCGACAAGAAGATTTCCAACGTGCAAGACCTCTTGCCCCTGCTTGAGCAGGTTGTGCAGACAGGCAAAAAGCTCGTCATTATCGCCGAGGATGTCGAGGGCGAAGCTCTCGCGACACTGCTCGTCAACAAACTGCGCGGCACATTTACCTGCATCTGCGTGAAAGCTCCCGGATTCGGAGATCGCCGCAAGGATATGCTGAAAGACATCGCCGTGCTTACGGGCGGAGAGGTTATTTCGGATGAGTTGGGTCTTGACCTGAAAGAAACCAAAGTCAGCCAGCTTGGAAGCTGCCGCCAGATTAAGGTGCAGAAAGAGAACACCATTATTGTTGACGGCGCGGGAGACTCCAACGAAATCAAAGCCAGAATCGGTCAGATTCGTTCGCAAATTGATACGACAACCTCAGACTTCGACCGCGAAAAGCTGCAAGAGCGTCTGGCGAAACTGTCCGGCGGCGTTGCTGTCATAAAAGTCGGCGCGGCAACCGAAGTTGAGATGAAAGAGAAGAAACTGCGTATTGAAGACGCGCTCAACGCGACGCGCGCGGCTGTCGAAGAGGGTATCGTTGCCGGCGGCGGCACAATTTATGTCAATGCCATATCCGCCGTTGAAAAACTGCTTGACAACGTTGAGGGTGACGAGCGCACGGGTATCCGTATCGTTATTAATGCGCTGTCCGAGCCGTTCAAGCAGATTGTTGAAAACGCGGGGCTTGAAGGTTCTGTTGCTCTGGATAAAATTATCACGAGCAAGAAGAAAGGCTACGGATTTGATGTGCTTAGTGAAAAGTACGGCGATATGATTGAGTTCGGCATTGTTGACCCGACAAAAGTCACACGTTCGGCACTGCAAAACGCCGCGTCGATAGCGGCGATGGTTCTGACAACAGAATCTCTTGTCGCCGACAAGAAAGAGCCTGTTTCAGCCGCGCCTCCGATGGGCGGCGGCGGCATGGGCGGCATGGATATGTACTAGGCAATTAACAGATAACAATTAACAGTTAACAATGGTAATTGGTTAATTAACAATGGCGTGGGGCGGGATTTAATTCCGCCCTAATTTTTTAGTGTGCTGTCAAAAGGGCTATTGACAGTATTTGCAAAAATATGTACAATGGCGGTAAGGGGTGAGATGGCGTATGTGGAAAGAATCGCTTCGCATTGGTGTTGACCATATTGACAAGCAGCATATTGAAATCTTCAAAATAACAGACGAGCTTCTGGTGGGGCTTCGCAGCGGTGACGAGGGGCGCAAGAAAAAGTGTGCCGACACGGTTTTGTATTTGAAGAGTTACGCCGTCAAGCATTTTGCGGACGAAGAAGTTTATATGAAGTCTATAGACTACCCGGATTTTGACGCGCATAAAATGCTGCATAATAAATTCAGGGAGAATGTTTTGCAGCATGAAAAAACAATGCTTGCTTCCGACTATGCTCATGAGGACATTAAAAACTTTACGGGTATGCTTATAGCGTGGCTTCTGTACCATATATCGGATGCCGACCAAAAAATTCACAAAGCCCATCTTGACACCTTACACAAGTATGATTGTATAGTATGCGGCAGTGTGGGCGACACGATAAACAAGATGACAAGGCTTAACCAATCCGTGATTATAATTGAGAAGCATAATGAAACATTTAATGATTCACTTGCCGTTGAAATATCATTTGTCGGCGATATATCCGGACACGTAACCTATGTGTATTCGACCCCATTTATTAAAAACATGATTCATTCAATAATGAACTATGTGCCGGAGGAAATTGACGAGCTAGTGATTTCGGCGTTGTATGAGACATCCAATATTATAAGCGGAACTATTTGCGGTCAGATTGCCAGAGCGGAAGGGATTTTTTGCGATATAACGACACCCAAAAAGACGCAAAGACATAAGCAAGGTGAAATGCTTACCCTAGACACGGGAATTGGGGTTATTGAGGTCGATTTACAGATTACATATAATAAACCTAAATAGGATGTTGACAGCCTTTGCAAAAATATGTACAATGATGGTAATATTAAATATAGGGGGATTCGTATGAAATTCACTGTTAAGCACATCGTAGCCACAGCCATCGGCGCAGCGTTATTTTTCCTGCTTGCACGCTTCCTGTCGTTTCCCTTATTCGCCAACACCTACCTAACGCTCCAATATGCCGTGCTCGGGTTCTTTGCGGCGGTGTTCGGTCCGATTGCAGGTTTGCTTATCGGGCTAATCGGTCACGCGCTCACCGACTTGGCATGGGGTTACGGTATATGGTGGAGTTGGGTCATCGCCAGCACGATTGTCGGTCTTCTCTCGGGCTTTATTGTCAAAGCCGGAAGTGTTGAAAGCGGCGAGTTCGGCAAAAAAGGCATCATCCGCTTTGTCATCGGAAGCCTTATCATCCATGGCGTATCATGGGGACTGGTCGCGCCCGTACTCGACATTTTGATTTACGCCGAGCCGGCGGACAAGGTGTTCGTGCAGGGAATCATTGCCGGCGCGGGCAACTTCGTATTGACCGCCATTGTCGGTACGCTGTTGATTCTGGGTTACACAAAGACGCGCGTAAAATCCGGCAGTCTTGAATGAGCGAACCTATAATCGAATTTAAGGATTTCTCATTTCAGTATCGCGCACAGAAGCACCCCACTTTGACAGACATAAACCTGCGCGTATTCCCCGGCGAAAAGATTTTAATCGCGGGACCGTCAGGCAGCGGCAAGAGCACTCTCGGCAGTTGCCTGAACGGTCTGATTCCCTTTAACTGCCCCGGCAAGATAACCGGGGAGCTGACGGTCGGCGGGCAAACTCCTAAGAGTGTTTTTCAGTTGTCCGACATTGTCGGAACGGTGTTACAGGATACAGACGGACAGTTTGTCGGTCTGTCGAGCGGCGAAGACATAGCGTTCGTATTGGAAAACAACACCTGTCCGCAGGCTGAAATGAAGGCGCGTGTACTTGAGGTAGCGCGTCTTGTCGGCGCGGACGGGTATCTGTCACATTCGCCGCAGCGACTTTCGGGCGGTCAGAAACAGCGTGTAAGCATGGCAGGCGTACTAATCAGCGACACGTCTATCCTGCTGTTGGACGAGCCGCTTGCCGCTCTTGACCCCTTGACGGGCAAGCGAGCGGTAGAACTCGTTGACGAAGTGGCGAATCGGACAGGCTGTACCGTCATTATAATCGAACACCGTTTGGAAGACGTGCTGTGGAAGAAAATGGATCGTATCATCCTGCTCGACAGCGGTCGAATCGTTGCCGATGGTGTTCCCGATGATATTGTCGTCTCGGCAAAGCTGCGTGAGATTGGTCTGCGCGAGCCGCTGTATATATCGGCATTGAGACGTGCCGGAGTGACCGTCACGCCGGAAAACAAGCCGGGGCGGCTTGACACGTTGATTGTTACCGATGATGATACGGCAAAGGTGCGCGAGTGGGCGGTCTGCAAATCCGATAACTGGAGCGATAACGCAAAAAACGGAGGAACACCTCTGTTAGAGGCTAAGAATGTTCATTTCGCGTACCCCGAAACAGGGGTTGACGCGCTGAAAGACGTTAGCTTTTCACTATATCCGGGAGAGATGGCGGCAATAGTCGGCTGTAACGGCGCGGGCAAGAGTACGCTTGCCAAGCTGATTGCGGGATTTGAAACCCTCAACGCGGGAGATATTCTTTTCAACGGCGCAAATATGCGTGATTGGACGATTCCGGAGTGCGCGGAACGTATCGGCTATGTAATGCAGAACCCAAATCAGATGATTTGCAAGCCAATGATTTTTGACGAGATTGCTCTCGGTTTGCGTGTACGGGGCGTGCCTGAGGCGGAAGTCGCGGAGCGGGTGGAACGCGCACTCGGCGTATGCGGATTGACACGGTTTATCAAATGGCCGATATCCGCGCTGAGTTACGGGCAAAAAAAGCGTGTAACCATTGCCGATGCGTTGGTTCTTGACCCGCAGATTCTTATTCTTGACGAGCCTACCGCCGGACAGGATTGGCGGCACTATACGGATATTATGGATTTTCTTGTGGAGCTTAACAGGCGCGGTATTACCGTGCTGATGATAACTCACGATATGCACTTGTGCCTTGAGTACGCCAAACGCGCTCTGGTCTTCGCGGACGGGAGGCTTATTGCCGACCGCCCCGAGTATGAGGTTCTCTCCGACCCCGAGCTGGCGGCTCGCGCCAATCTGCGCGAAACAAGTTTGTACGGTCTGGCGCGTATGTGCGGAATTGGCGATGCCAAGTCGCTTGTACGCGCATATATAGGTGGTGAATCATGACGGCGTTCGGTTATATCCCGAGGGATTCTGTTCTGCACCGGCTGACAGGCGCGTCAAAGCTGATTATGACGGTTGCGCTGAGTATTGCCGCGATGATTACTTTTGATACGCGGTTTCTTGTGTTTGTCATCATCATATCCCTTGTGATGTTCGGGTTGTCGAAAATCCGATTTTCAGAACTCAAAGTGCTGCTTGCGCTTATTACTCTGTTTCTGATTATCAATAATGTCGCTATATATTTGTTTGCCCCGGAGCAGGGGACACTGATTTACAACACACGGAATGAACTGTTCCACATTGCGGGGCGGTATTCCGTTACCGCCGAACAGCTTTTTTATCAGCTTAATGTCTCTCTGAAATACTTCGCCATCGTACCCGTTGCGCTTATCTTCTTTCTCACGACCGAACCGGGCGAGTTTGCCTCGTCATTAAACGCTTTGAAGGTTCACTATAAAATAGCTTTTGCCGTGTCGCTGTCTTTGCGCTATATACCGGATGTGCAGCGCGCCTACCGCGAAATCAGCCAAGCGCAGCAGGCTCGCGGCGTTGATATTTCAAGAAAAGCGTCTCTTCGCCGCCGTTTGGCGGGCATACTGGCAATCCTATTCCCCTTGGTGTTTTCGAGCATAGACAAGATAGAGCAAATCAGCAACGCTATGGAATTACGCAGTTTTGGGCGCATGAAAAAGCGGACGTGGTATGCCGCCCGCTCATTTTCAAAAAGGGATTTTGTTTTTGTGGGAATAAGCGTATTGTTTGTTTTGCTGTCGGTATTAACGCTCGTTGTTAACGGTGGGCGGTTTTATAACCCGTTTTAATAGTTTCTATTTTTTGCAAAAGGTCGGGCATGAAGCCCGACCTTTTGCAAAATAATCGTTTATGGATATGGTGTTTTTCGGACGCGATGTATCGCGTCCCTATCGGTCTGTGAATACTTCTTTCATTGATGATACCAGTCCGGCAAGTCCCTGTATTTCGCTCGGGATTATAATCTTTGTAGCTTTGCCGTCTGCGGCTTTCGCAAACGCTTCGAGCGATTTGATGGTAAGCACGGCATCGCTTGGCGAGGCTTCGTTAATCATCTTGATTGAATCCGCAAGCGCACGCTGAACGGAGAGGATACCCTTCGCTTCGCCTTCGGCTTCGCGTATGCGCTGTTCGCGCACGGCATCGGCACGCAGAATGGCGGATTGCTTTTCACCCTCGGCAACGAGTATGGCGGCCTGCTTTTCGCCCTCGGCTCTAAGTATCGACTCGCGGCGTTCACGCTCGGCCTTCATCTGTTTCTCCATTGCCTCTTGTATTCCGCGCGGCGGCTGAATATTTTTAAGCTCTACACGGTTTACCTTGATTCCCCACGGGTCGGTGGCTTCGTCAAGAATCATACGCATCTTGCCGTTAATGAGGTCGCGGCTTGTCAGCGATTGGTCAAGCTCCAAGTCGCCGACTATGTTACGCAGTGTGGTAGCGGTAAGATTCTCAATCGCCCGCTCCGGGTGCTGAACGCCGTATGTGTACAGCTTGGGGTCGGTAATTTGGATAAATACGACTGTGTCGATTTCGATGGAAACGTTGTCTTTCGTGATGACGGGTTGGGGCGGGAAGTCAAAAACCTGTTCTTTAAGCGATACATTTCTCGAAATGTTTTCGATAAACGGAACCTTAAAGTGAAGCCCCACATCCCAAGTGGTTTTGTACGCGCCGAGCCGCTCAATTACAGCCGCGTTCGCCTGTCTTACGATTTTGATGTTTGACACTATTATAAGTATCAGCACCAAAACAATTCCGCCGATTACATACTCCATAATAAACCTCCTATTATTTTATTTTGTTTTTAATTCACGGGGACGCGCATTGCGCGTCTGCGTGTCCACTCGTTTGCGGGCGGACTAAAGGCCGCCCCTACAACGGGGTTGCCGTTAACTGTTCATTACTAATCGGATAAACTATCAGCTTAACGCCCTCAATCATTTTCGCGCTGACGTGCGTGTCTTTTTTTATCAGCGTGCCGTCATAGGAACGCGCCGTCCATGTCTTGCCGTCAATATAAACCGCGCCGCTCCCGTGTGTGTTGTCTATGTCTTCGGTAACAATTCCTGTTTTTTCCAGAACTCTGTCGGCGTTTGTTGCCGACTTCCTTGTGCTGAGGTACTTCCTCGCGACAGGGCGGAGAGACAGGAGCAGAACTAAGCTGACAAAGAGAAACACAGAGGACTGAACATAGAGATGCAGTCCAATCGCGGCGCATATGGCGGCGAGAGTTGCCCCAACGGCAAACCAGATAGTGTACAGACCGTTAGTCGCGCCTTCAATTATAACGAAGGCGGCCATAACAATGAGCCACATCCAAATTATAGCGTCCAAAAAAATCCCCTCTTTCTCACGGCAGAATAAATTTTATCTTATGCGGCGAGAGCGCAAGTGTAATGTCGCAGGAACTGAATATCTCGCCGTCATAATTCACATTAAATGGCACGGGCGTTTGTATATGTATCAGTTTTCCCGTTATGTGCTTAATGTATTGCGGTAGTTTTTTGTAGTTTCCCGCCGCGTATTCCCCGACAATTTTTGCTATCGTAAAGCGCGAAACTTTTCTTACAAGCAAAAATTCGAGATTGCCGCTTGACGGGTCGGCATCGGGACAGGCGTGGAATCCTCCGCCGTACACCTGACCGTTGCAAGCCGTAAGCATTGTATAGGCGTTGGGGTATTTCTCGCCATCCACCTCGACTGTGTAATTGCGCCCCACGCCCTTTATCACGTTCGTCAGCAACGACAGATTATAAGGCATTTTGCCGCCGAGTTTAATAGCCCAGTTGAACTTTTTCATGTCGGCGGCGACATTCGCGTCCACCCCGACTGAACAAATATTGATGGCATAGCGATCCTCGCCCAGTTCAATACAGTCCAAATCAACGGCTGCCCCCGATATAAGCGCGCGAATATTCAGAAAATCGCGCTCGGGATAGCACTTGATAAAATCATTGCCCGTTCCGCGCGGATAGTGCGTTATCGCCACATTATCATGTCCGGCGGCGGCGCACACAACCTCGTTGAGCGTGCCGTCACCGCCGCAAGCGTAAACTCGCAGTTTCGCGTTTGCTTCAACGGCTTTTTTGACAAGCTCACGCGCGTGCCCCGCGTATTCGGTAAAGGCAACGGTATAATCCAGAAACCGCTCGGCACAGACATTGTGTATCTCCCGCTCAAGCGCGTCTGTCGGAGCGTTGTATCCCGAAATGGGATTGATTACAAATAAATGTTTAACCATTCCGTATTATATGATTAGTCGCTGACAATTAGTCCGTATCCGCCGTCTCCGCGCCGGTAAACAACGGAAAAAGCGTTGCCGTCCTCGAAGTTTTTGAACATAAAGAACTCGTGACCCAACAGGTTCATTTGAAGTATGGCTTCCTCAATCGTCATGGGCTTGAGGGTAAATCTCTTTTGGCGGATAATATCGAAATCGACCTCTTCGTCCACATCAATCTCATTTTTAACAGGCGGTACTTCGCGGACAAAGACCTGCTGATGCAGGCGTTTTGCCAGACGTGTTTTATTTTTGTGTATTTGATGTTCGATAGCGTTAACGCATTTATCTATGCAGGAGTAATAATCCTCGGCTTTTTCACGGGCGCGGTACATCAGACCGTCGGAGTTGACGGTCGTCTCTGCCGAAGAAGTATTCCCTTCTTTACCGAAAGTAACGGTGGCATCGCTTTCGACCTTAAAATATTTATCGAGTTTGTTCAGCTTTTTTTGGGCGTACTCGCGGATTTCAGCGGGGACATCGACCTTTTTTTCTACAAAATGAAGATTCATTTTGACAACCTCCTATGTATTCTTACAAAAATCATTATAACACAGTCTCACAACTGTGTCAAAAGGAATTTTATAGAGTGTGGCGCATGGGTAAATTGTGTTTCGCCGCGCTTGACAACCTCCCTCTCCGTAAAGTATAATAAAGCCTATTATTACCAATAGGAGGGCATATCATGATTTACCGTGATTTCGCGGGCAAACAGGTTTCTGTTTTGGGGTTCGGCGCAATGCGTTTTCCCACCGAGAACGGCAGCGTTGTTGAAAAAGAAGCAATCGCCATGCTCAGAGCCGCCATTGACGGAGGTGTAAATTATATTGATACCGCGTATTTCTACCACGGCGGTGTCAGTGAAACCATTGTCGGCAAGGCGTTAGAGGACGGCTACCGCGCAAAGACATATGTCGCGACCAAGTGTCCCGTATGGGAGCTTAAAGAACCTTCTGACTTTGAAAAGCTACTCGATGTACAGCTCGGACGGCTGAAAATGGATTATGTTGATTTCTATATGTTCCATGGTATCAGCTCGGGCGCGTGGAAGAGAATCAAAGAGATGGGGCTTATCGAGCGGATTGAAAACGCGAAGAAAGCCGGGAAAATCGGACATATCGGGTTTTCGTTCCATGACAACTACGATGCCTTGGCGGAAATACTTGACGGATACGACAAGTGGGAGTTCTGTCAGATACAGTTAAATTACATTGACACCGAGGGTCAGGCGGGCATACGCGGACTGAAAAAGATTGAAGGAATGGGTATACCTGTAATTATTATGGAACCCCTTTGGGGCGGCAAGCTCGCCAATCCTCCCGTCGCGGTCAGAAAAATCTTTGAAGAATCGGGCAAGTCACCCGTTGAGCTTGCGTTTGACTGGCTCTGGGCTAAACCTATGCCGCGTAATCTGATTGCAATCTCTGGCATGAGTACCATGAAGCAAGTGCTTGAAAATGTTGAATATGCCGAACGCGCGCCGGAGACAATGGATCAGGAGCTTATCAAGAGGGCGCAGGATGAGTTCAAAAAGCTGAAACTGATACCCTGCACGGGCTGCGGCTACTGCGGCTGCCCTAACGGCGTGTCTATTTCGTCAAACTTTGACGCTTATAATCAGGCGCATATAGACAATAGAGTTGAGGAAGGGCGCGGCGCGTATAACGCGATGACGCAGTGGTCGGGCGAAAAGGCTCAGGCTCCGAACTGCACGTCCTGCGGCTCGTGCGAGGAGCTTTGTCCTCAGCACATTAAAATCAGCGAGGAAATGCCTAAGGTCGCTAAATTTTTTAGCTAATAAAATATGATAAGAACCGAAAAGCTGCGGCTCGAACCGCTGACCTATTGGAAGATAACACTGCCCAACGGCGCGGAAATCGGTGAAATACACATAAAAGGCGAACCTGCGGGCGGCACAGTCGAAATAGGTTACGGCGTTGAGCGGCAATACCGCAATCGGGGCTATATGCGCGAAGCTCTGGGCGCGGTTACGGCTCATTTGCTCGCGTTAGACGGCATAACGGCCGTAACGGCGCGTACTCTGGCGGAGAATTACGCTTCGCAGAACGTTCTCGCGGCCTGCGGTTACACTCAGACCGGGAAATCCGGGAAAGAACTGGTGTGGGAGATAAATGAAAAAGATACTCATTCTGTCATCGGATAAGACAGGTCACGGACACAAGAGCATAGGAGAGGCTTTAAGCGAGCGTCTTTCAGGCCGCGCCGAGGTAGAGGTTATAGAAGCTCTGAAATTTTACGGGCGGCTGGGCGTTAAGGCGGGCGGTATGTACGGACCTATAACGCGAGCCGGTCCGGATGTTTGGAAGATGGTATGGAAGAGCAGCGGCAACAATCAGGAGACACTCTCATACACGACCGAACAGCTGATAAACGACCGCCTTATGCACAGGCTCAAGGCGAATCCGCCGGGGCTTATACTGAGCATACACCCCAATTTCGTAGCTCCGATTATCGGCGTATTAAAATATAACAGGGTAAACATTCCGTTTATGACGCTTATCGCGGATATTGTTGACATTCACCCGTTCTGGGTAGACCCCCGCAGTGACTGCATACTATGTCCAAGCGAAGAATCGGTAAGCGCCGCGCTGATGCTCGGCGCACCGTATTCTAAGCTGAAACTCTGCGGCTTTCCGACAAGGGCAAGGTTTACGGAAGCGGCGCGTAATGCCGAACACAGACCGTATAAAGGCGGCAGACCGCTCGAGTGCCTGTTGATGTCGGGCGGCGAAGGCTCGGGTAATTTGCTGAAAATATCACAGCTAATGCTTAAACATTTCGATTGCCGCGTTACGGTAATCTGCGGGCGCAACAAACGGCTGTTCAGCTCCTTGATTGAAAAACTCGCGGAATACGGCGAGCGGGCGCGTATTTTGGGGTTCTGTGAAAATGTGCAGGATTATATGCTCGAAGCCGATGTGGCAATCATGCGGGGAAGCCCGAACAGCCTTATGGAGGCCGTTGTGTGCAACACTCCGCTTGTAGTAACAGGTTCTCTGCCCGGGCAGGAGGCGCGTAATCCCGAATATATCCTCATGAAAGGCTTGGGCGTTGTGTGCAGGGAGAGCGATAAGCTCCTGCCGCTTATGCGCGGGCTTTTAGAAAATGAAGCGGAGCTTCTCGGGCGTATAGCGGAGAGACAGCGGGCTTTCCGTAATTTTGACAACGCGGATGAAATAGCCGATTTTCTAGTAGAGAAGGCTCTTGACGAGCCGCCGATAATTCCCAAGTTTGAGCTGAGAACGCCCATGCTTTACAAGACCGCCGAGCTTTACAGGAAGATAGAGAGGAAAAAATGATGGAGAAAACTTATGACCCTAAGCAGGTCGAACCGAAAATATATAAAATGTGGCTGGACGGCGGTTATTTCCATGCCGATGAAAACGACAATACGCGCGAAACATTTACCATAGCTATGCCTCCGCCGAACGTCACAAGCCAGCTGCACTACGGTCACGCATTTGAACACGCGATGATAGATGTGATTATACGCCACAAGCGTATGCAGGGCTATAACACGCTGTGGATGCCGGGTATAGACCACGCGGGGATAGCGACCCAGATAAGAGTTGAGGAGTTTCTGCGTAAGGAGCAGGGCGTTACACGCCATGATTTGGGGCGCGAAAAATTCCTTGAACACGTTTGGGAGTGGAAGAATAAATACGGCGACAGGATTATCGAGCAGAGCAAACTGCTCGGAACATCGTGCGACTGGGAGCGCACACGCTTTACCATGGACGAGGGGTGCAGTAAGGCGGTACGCGAGGTGTTTGTACGCCTTTATGAACAGGGGCTTATATACAAGGGCGACAGAATAATCAACTGGTGTCCGAAATGTACCACGGCGTTGTCAGACGCGGAGGTTGAACACGAGGAATCAGAGGGGAAGCTATGGCATATCAAATACCCTATCAAGTGTTCGGGTGAGTTTTTGACCGTTGCCACGACACGGCCTGAGACGATGCTCGGCGATACGGCGGTTGCCGTGAACCCGAATGACGAGCGGTATAAACACCTTGTGGGCAAGACGGTAGTCCTGCCGCTGACGGACAGGGAGATACCCATAGTTGCCGATGAATATGTTGAGACGGAGTTCGGGACGGGGTGCGTGAAAATCACGCCCTGCCACGACCCTAACGATTTCGAGGTTGCGTTAAGACATGACCTTGAACGCATATTGGTTCTCGATGAAAACGCCTGTGTCAACGAAAACGGCGGGAAATATAAAGGGCTTACGCGCGAGAAAGCGCGTCTGGCGGTCATCAAGGACTTAACGGACTTGGGGCTGTTGGAAAAAACCGAAACGCATATCCACAATGTCGGGCATTGCGATAGGTGTAAAACAATTTGCGAACCTATTTCGTCAAAACAGTGGTTTGTACGCATGAAAAAACTTGCCGCGCCCGCGATAGAATGCGTCAAGAGCGGCGAGGTTAGGTTTGTACCCGAGCGGTTTTCAAAGGTGTATCTCAACTGGATGGAGAACGTGCGCGACTGGTGCGTGTCGCGCCAGTTATGGTGGGGTCACAGAATCCCGGCGTTCATATGCCAAGACTGCGGCGAGATAATTGTGGCGAGAGAAGACCCGGCGGCTTGCGGCAAGTGCGGTTCGGTTAGGTTGGAGCAGGAGAGCGATGTTCTGGATACTTGGTTCTCATCGGCGTTGTGGCCGTTCGCGACACTGGGGTGGCCGGATGAAACCCCGGCGTTGCAGCGGTTTTATCCCACACAGGTAATGGTGATGGGTTACGAGATTATCTTCCTCTGGGGCGCGAGAATGATATTTTCGGGCATAAACTATTTGGGCAAGCCGCCGTTCCATACAGTCGTCATACACGGCATGGTGCGCGACAGCGAAGGTCGCAAAATGTCTAAATCTCTGGGCAACGGCGTTGACCCCGTGGACGTGATAAATGAGTACGGTACGGACGCGCTGCGTATGAGCGTGATAACGGGCGTTGGTCCGGGCAACGACACGCGCTACTTTCCCGAAAAGTGTGAAACCATGCGAAACTTCTGCAATAAGCTGTGGAACGCCTCGCGTTTCGCGCTGATGCACGTAACGCCCGAAGATACGGAATTAAAAGACGGCTTGTGCCTTGAGGACAAATGGATTCTCACAAGACTTTATCAAGTGATAGGTGAGGTCACGGACAATCTGGAACGCTATGAACTGGGCGTTGCGGCGGGCAAGCTGTACGACTTTGTGTGGGGCGAGCTGTGCGATTGGTATATCGAGCTTATCAAGCCACGCTTGTTGGACGGCGACACCATTGCTCGAAGCGTTTTATACCGTGTGCTGACGGATTCGCTGAAACTACTGCATCCGTTTATCCCGTATATCACGGAGGAAATTTGGCAGACGCTTCCGGGCATGGATAAGGCAATTATTGTCTGTGATTGGCCCAAAGCGGGTAAAATGTATAATAATGAAGCAGCGGGCATGGAGCGCGTGATGGACGCGATACGCGCGATAAGGGCGCGGCGGTCGGAACTGAATGTACCGCCGTCTAAAAAAGCACCGCTTACCATCGTTACCGAAAACACCGCCGATTTTGAGGGCGGAAAGGCATATATAGCAAGGCTTGCGGGCGCGAGTGAAATCACGGTTACAGACACCGCGCCGAAAAGCCGCGATGGGCTTCTGAGCCTTACAACGACTGCGGCGGAGTTGTTCCTGCCGTTGGCGGAATTGGTTGACTTGGAAGAGGAGAAGAAGCGGCGCGAGAAACAGCTTGCGAAAACGCGGGCGGAAATTAAGGCGTTGGAAGCGAAATTGGCTAACCCCGGTTTTACGTCAAAAGCACCGCCGCAGGTCGTTGAGGGCGAACGAGTTAAGCTAGAAGAACTAAAAAAAATAGAAAAGAAACTACTGTAGGGGCGGTCATTGGCCGCCCACGGACGGTCGGGGGCGACCGTCCCTACAACGAATAATTATATCATTGGAGGAAACTAACATGACCGCTAAAAAAGGAATTATTCTTGGGCTGTCGGCGTTTGTAACGACCATGGCAATCATGCTGTTAGTTGCCGCGCCTATACAGTACAGTTGGGGGCTTTACGGGCTTGCTGTCACCGAGTTCATGTTCCTGCTGATAACGCTTGGCTTCGCGTTCGGTTTTAAGCTGAACTTAAAGGACGTTTTCCCGCTTAAAAAGCCGACCATGCGTCACTTCTTCGGGAGCTTGCTCATATACGGCGGCTCGTATCTGCTGACCTTGGCGGTAAGCTACGTTCAAATGTACTTATTCCCGCAGGCCGCCGAAGTGGGACAGGGACTGTCCGAATTTTTCACCACCGAATCATTGTTTGCCGCGCTGATAATAGTCGCGGTAATGCCGGGAATATTTGAGGAGATTCTGCATCGGGGGCTTATTTTATCGACATTCGGCGGCATTAAGAAGACATGGTTAAAAGTGTTGGTAATGGCGGTGATATTCGGTATTTTCCACTGGCATATCTTCCGCTTTATGCCGACTGCTATCTTGGGCGCGGGGCTTACATACATGGCAATCAAGACGGGAAGTCTCTGGATGCCAATGCTGTTCCACTTTATCAACAACGCGATAGGCATACTCGGCGCGTTTTCGGGCGAGAGCGCGGATGGAATCGTGGATGCCGGAGCGGTTTATATTGATTTCGGCACTGCGGCGGGCTTTGCGCTGACGTTCTCCGGCATAGCGGTTGGGTTGCTGTATCTCGGATGGAGGGTATTTAACAAGCGCAAGGCGGCGGACATACCGCCGCAGAAGCGATGGGCTATGAGATTGCTGCCGTGGACGCTTGCCTTTGTCGGGGTTGTTATTCTGGGTTCGGCGATAATGGAGCAGCCCGGGTTCATGCGCCAGTCAATATATGAGACGAACATGACCGCCGGGGCGGGCGATGACATATCCGGTAAAGATAGTTTTGAAATACCGAAAACAGGGACATACCGCTATGATTTTAAGTGGAACGATGCTTATGGATGGTTGAAAATCGCGGATTCACAGGGTAAGATATACTACGACCAAGGCTCGGAAACCGGGTTATGGAACAATGGGTATATGGAATTTGAAGCGGGGAAATACACGTTTGAATATGTGTACCGCCCGTTTGACGACAGCACGTTTAAGTGCGTTATAAGTTAGAAAGGGCAAATCATGTCACAATCGCATAAAGTCAGCATACAAAACCGCCAAGCGCGGCATGAATATGAAATTTTAGAAACCTTTGAGGCCGGTATAGCGTTGTGCGGCACTGAGGTTAAATCCGTGCGTGCCGGGGGTGTTAATCTTAAGGAGGCGTTTTGCGTTGTCGATAAGGGACAGCTTGTGGTAAAACAGATGCACATCGCGCCGTATGAGAAAGGCAATGTGTTTAACAGAGACCCCGTTCGACCGCGTGTTTTGCTGATGCACAAGTCAGAAATACGCAAGTTAGCGGCTCAAGTGGGGCAAAAGGGGTTGACAATCGTTCCTCTGGCGGTATATAGTAAGCAGAGGCTGATAAAGGTCAGTGTCGGGCTGTGTCGTGGCAAACGCCTTCACGACAAGCGCGACGACGCGGCAAAGCGCGTTGCGGAGAGGGATATGCAAAGGATTATCAAGGAGAGAAACACGTGAGAAAGATTGCGATTTTTTTAGTTATCGGCATACTGTTGGCAGGTTGCGCGACAGATTCACAATCGGGAGGAGGAAGTGAGGCAGTGCAGAATCCGCAAGTGACAATCGAGATGGAGAGCGGCGGTAAAATCGTTTTGGAGCTGTACCCGGACAAAGCCCCGAACACGGTGAATAATTTTATATCGCTGGCGGCGCAGGGCAAATACGATGGGGTTATATTTCACAGGGTAATCTCCAACTTCATGATACAGGGCGGAGACTTTGAGAACGGAGACGGCACAGGCGGCCCCGGATACATGATAAAGGGCGAGATGTCGGCGAACAACAATGAAAAGAACGACATCAGCCATGTGCGCGGAGTTATATCAATGGCGCGCAGGGGAGGACCCCCGGGCAGTGACCACCTGTTTTATAACACGGCGGGAAGCCAGTTCTTTATAGTGGTTGAGGATTCTGAGTTCCTTGACAATATATACACGGCGTTCGGTATGGTTATCGAGGGGTTTGACACCGTGGATAAAATCAGAGACGCGAGAACCGACATGAGCGACCGCCCGCTGATAGACCAGAAAATCAAGCAGGTAACAGTGGAAACATTTGGCGTTGAGTATAAAGACCCCGAAATCATTAAGGAATAACGAAAAATGACGATATATAATCGTCACTACTCATTGTTAACTGTTAATTGTTAACTGTTAATTGAATATCCGGGGGCGTTCCGGTTTCGACGGGGATGCTGAAGTGGAATAAGCGAGTCGTGGGGGCGATCCACGTAAAAAGAGCAACAAAAAATTAACTAACGAAGATAATAACTACGCATTAGCGTACGCGGCTTAACTAAAGGCCGCCGTCCGCCCTAAGAGTATCGCGGCTTAGGGATAGGGCGTGATTGAGCGATGAACGTGACCGCGCTATGCTTTGCGCGCGGCATGACAAATTAAGCTACTAAGCCTCTGAGCCTGCTTGTCGGCGCTTTGGCAAGGGAATGTAAAGGATAAGCTGCACTCGGAGAAAGTTCTGTGGACGTGTTTTCGGACAGGGGTTCAACTCCCCTCGCCTCCACCAAATAAAACTCTGTAACTGCAATGGTTATAGGGTTTTACTTTATAAATAGTTGCACAAGTAGTTGCAAATGTATCCGCGATATGCTATGCTGTAGTAAGGAAAAGGACGGCATAACACGCTTCGGGAAGCATTAGTTGCACGGATGGAGGGCAAATGAAATGGCAGATAAAAAACGGATTACGATCGAGAAAAACATTAAGCAGGATATAGCATCTAAGCAATTCTACGTGACATTTTATTATGGGAAAGATTCTAGCGGCAAAAATAAGCGCAAGACAAAGGCATATCCCACGTTGAATGAGGCGCGTTTAGAACTTCGCAAGCACGAGGTCAGCATAATGGAGAGGAGTGCCATTGATCCGAGCCGCACAAGTGTCAATGAAGTCATTGAGCGGCATTTGGAAATGCTGTCTCTGAAATCTGAGGAGAGCACCTTATACGGCTACCGTACAATAGCCAGACATATTAAGGGACATAGACTTGGAAATAGACAGGCACAGGAAGTCAAGCCGGTTGATGTTCAGGCTTATCTTGCCCACTTGCAAAAAGATAAAGCGTTGTCTAGCAATACAGCGTTAAAGCACTATAACTTTCTTAACTCGGTTTTCAATATGATGGAACAGCAGGAGTTGATTGGGCGCAATCCGGTAAAGCGCGTGGTTACACCAAAAAAGATAGCGCATGATCCTGAATATCTTACAGTCGACGAAGCCAGAGAAATATTTAAGCGATCCAAAGGTGACCGTATTGAGTTGCCGTTTGCGTTGGGACTGTATACAGGAATGCGCCGCGGCGAGCTTTGTGGACTGACTTGGGACTGTGTGGACTTTGACAATGACTTGATAAGAGTGCGACTGAACCGCCTCAATGTAGGCAGTGAAATCGTACTTAAACAGCCAAAAAGTGAATCCAGCGAGCGTACACTGAGTATGGTACCGGAGCTGAAAGAAATATTACTTACTGAGTTTGAAATTCTGAAAAACAATAAAAAGCTGCTGGGTAACCAGTACCGCAGCAGCGACTTCGTTATTTGCTATAATGACGGTGAGCCTGTACGTCCAAATTACTTATCAGAAATGTTCAAAAGGTGGTTCAATCGGAAATTAAATAAGGACTTACGCGCCATTACACCCCATGGATTACGGCACAGCTTTGTCGCGTTAGCAATCGCGGCAGGGATACCGTTATATGAAATTTCTCAGGCATTAGGGCATAATGACATCAGTGTCACTTCAAGGATTTACGCTCATTTGTTAGATAAGACACATAAAAATGTCACGGAAGGGATGGCTGGGCTTCTCCGCGAAGATAGCAGATAACGCTTTCCTTGGGAATTCGGATCTGTGTTTTCACCTTAACAGATTGCACAGCACCGGATTTAACGAGTTCGTAAGCTCCGTTGCGTCCTATTTTTAATATCTCAGATAGATCTTTTACTGTGAGGACATCGTCATGTTGTAATAACACGATTGTTCCCCTCCTTTTAAGGAGTAATAGCCTGTAACTACTTGCATGGCACCATGCAAGTAGTTATAGAAAATGATGACAATACTTAGGTGGATGCTTTTGCGTTTTTCAGTTTTGCGGATGCGTACATCACGGAACTAACAGCGGTGAGGAAGCTCGGAATGAACTTCAAAATAGGAACAATATTTTTCTTCAGGAATTTGCAAAATCTTCTCCAGCCGGATTTCCGGGGTTTTTCTTCGGCTTTAGGTTGTTCCTCAGCAGCGCGGTGATTGCTTTCTTTTTTTGCTGTTCGAGTAAACGGACACGCTCTAGGAGTTCGTTTGTGAAATCACATTTGCTTTCTCCATCCACATTGGAAAAGTAATCTTTAAACATAAAAATATCCTCCAAAAGATAATAATCAGGGATCTTAAAATTACACCTCCTTGCCCCATTATGGGGTATTTTCAGTAGATTCGGGTCAAGCGACCCTGACAGTGGCTGGCCGTAATAGGTTGTGCCGCACCATATAGATGCCAACATTTAGGCTAGTTAGGCGCATTAGGCATTTTGCATACGAATTGGCTCGTCATAATATGCTCCAAAAGAATTGCAACCCATGTGGCGCAGTATCGGTTAAGGCGGCAGATTATCGCGCAGTAGTTCGCGCGATTTAATTACGTATTCATTATATTACATAATCAATTCGCTGTCAAGAGAAAAACGAAAATATTTTTCATAATATCTTGCATTAGCAATATTGTTGCTGTATAATAATGGCGGAGGCGTTATATATGGAGTTTAAGGATAGAATAAAAGCCCTAAGAATGGAAAACAATATGACCCAATCTAAACTTGCCGCAACACTAGACAAAAGTGAGGGAGCTATAAGGGCGTGGGAAATCGAAAGGTCGAAACCTGATGTTGATACATTGATAACCCTTGCAGAGTACTTCGGGTGTACAACAGATTATCTTCTCGGACTTAGTGACTATAGAAGCCCAGAAGAAAAAAAAGAAATTGAGTCGATGTGTAGTGCTTTAGACACAATAATGTCAGAAATCGAAAACGGCAAAGAGTTATTAGATTATCAGATACAATTCCTCAAGGTAATGCCAAGAAATAATCGCCAAAGTATTGCACTTTGCTTTTTTCAAACAGCTGATTATTTAGCTTCTGCATTAAGAAAAATATATGCACTTCAAGATGATCTTTCCAAAACAAAGCAAGAATTCGATTTTTCAAAATTTCTAGAATCATACTGTGGAATTTTCCCTGAAGTTGCCATGACAAAAAGTAATATTGGATCTATCCTTGAAACCCTGTATAATCTGATGATTGACTTGGTTATTAAGTATGGCACATCTGATGATCTAGGTTTTGCAGGACCTTGTTGTTTTCCATATCATTATTTGCTTGGAGCTGATGGCATACCCAATCCTAACATATAAGAAGTAGAATATTCGGATGATTCGGCATCTCCTGCGTTCCAGTCAATATATTCTAATATACAAGCAATCTCAACGCTTTCTCTGGCGTTGGGATTGCTTGTTTTATAAGGGGTTGATTTTGACTAATGCCTAAAAAGTACACATTAGAGCCGAAACGAAATGCTTATAGTGAAGAGACTAGAGCATTGGCACTAAAAATCTACTATGCGGGAGCCAGTGGACGCGGTGTGGGTAAGGTATTTGGAATGAGCAAAGCGAACGTGTATAACTGGTTTACAATGACCTTTTTAGTTGAAGCAATATAACAAAACTTTAGCAACCCCAATAATATCAATATT
The DNA here is from genome assembly GCA_009782385.1 of Oscillospiraceae bacterium. GTDB lineage: Bacteria > Bacillota > Clostridia > Oscillospirales > UBA929 > WRMG01. The sequence continues at coordinate 50,289 of WRJE01000007.1, forward strand.
TAACAACACTGGACAGATAATCAAATTTTTTATCAGGACGAGATAGTTACGATGGCTTTCCTGTAATTTTGCTTATCATCTCATATATAGCCATAGCTACATCCTCCGACATTTTCTCTGGTCGGGACTGATAACTCTCCGCAATATTGAAATGCTTCCCGTTGATCTTCTTTTTTATGATTTCATTTCTGTAATCATCTTTAATATACGCCCAACACCTGTGTACAATAGCGTATGCTTCTATATGTTTACGTCCTCCCGAATATGTACTTATGGAATACTTTACTAAAGCATAATAGGGTGTATCATCCGTATATACAACGTGTTTGGATGCTAATTGGCTCTTATACACTTTTTTGAGCTTTTCGATGTCTTGTTTTAAGAAGTAGCTACAACAGTCCTTTACGTCATAAAACCAAGTTTCGTTATACTTTGACGATGTATGATGCCACTCATTTGAATCACAATATTTCTTGACAAACCACCTAAAGAAAGTGATGCTCACATTGACTCCGTATTTCTGAATGTCTTCTTTTGTAATAGAGGAAACAGGTTTTCTACCTTCTGTATGTGCCGCGGCAGCATTAACGCTCATGCTCCTACCTATATACCCAGCCATTTTTTCGCTCCCTTTGATATAATAATAGTTATTATAACCCATCAATAAGGGAAACTCAACTGTTTTACAAATCAAACCGTATTTCAAAAAACCGTATCCATTATACTCTCGTCCATATATTCTAAATATACAAGCAAACCCTGAGCTGCGGCTCGGGGTTTTATCGCGTTTTTTATGTTCATGATACCTGAGTATGTATTTGCCCAAACAAATATTTCCTCTTTACAGGGAATAACACGGTGCTTTTCACGGAGAATGAAAAGCACCTTTTTATGACCCGTAAAAAGAACCGTTTCGAGACTGGATTTATGACAACTACATTTGCTAAACTTTACTTTATGAGAGGGGTGGTATAGTGATAAACATTGACTTTGACAATATCAGCGAAGAGTTTGTATACAAAGCATTCGGCGTAGACGGTAATGAGGCTGAAGCTCTCAGTGATGCGTACTTGGAACTGTTCGAGCTTATCGGTAAAGAATCTATGTTAAAACTGTTCAAGCATTTTCGCGGAGATAAAATAGACTGTCCAATGCGTCTATACCGTCCGGAGTTCATAGCCGATCTTGCAAAACAATCAGCAGACAGGCGTGAACGCGCTAAAATCGCCAGAGCCGGAGGTTACTCAGCGAAAGTGATAGAGGGTCTGTTGAGTAAACGGCGAAAAGAAAATGAGGTGGATTTTACAGAAGAAGATAAGCAATAAACGGATACTATGACCGCCCCTGTTAGAATAAGCGATGAGCGAAAAGAAAGGGAGCGGTGATACATGGCAAATACATACGGTTATGTTCGCGTAAGTACACGTGAACAGAACGCAGACCGGCAGCTCGTCGCTATGAGGGACTTCGGGGTAACGGATAACAACATTCTGGTGGAGAAAATATCAGGCGCGAGTTTTGAACGTCCGATTTATCGGCGGCTGCTGAGAAAACTAAAACCCGGCGACACCCTTGTCATCAAGAGCATCGACAGGTTGGGCAGAGACTATGGCGAGATACTGGAACAGTGGAGGGTCATCACGAAAGAGAAACAGGTTTCCATTGTTGTTCTTGACATTCCCCTGTTGGATACACGGCAGAAAGAACGTGACTTGACCGGGACATTCATAGCTGACCTAGTGTTACAGATACTCAGTTATGTCGCGCAGCAGGAGCGGGAGTTCATCAAGCAGCGTCAAGCGGAGGGTATAGCGGCGGCACAGGCGAGAGGTGTCAAGTTCGGCAGACCGCCGATGGAACGTCCAACGTCTTTCAGTGAAGTGTTAGGTGCGTGGGAGAGGCGAGAAATCTCAGCAAGAGAAGCCGGTCGGAGGTTGGGAATCAGCTACAAAACATTTCAAGTATGGGTCGGACAGTAACTTTTTGAGAGAATAATTAGACTTAAACTCTCATGAGTATTCCGGCTTTATCAAAACAAATTTGCAACAGCGGTTATAGTATCGAACGCCTACTTCACAGAAACAAGATTCACTTACAGCGCAAAGTTTTGGACATAACAATCAAACCTTCCGAAAACCCTCTGTGTCGATTATAGACGAGTAAAGGGTTGCGGTCAAGGCTTATGAGAAAAAATGTCTACTTTAATTCTCAATTTCTATTCTGATTCAAAGTCAATAGGAGGAACGAAAATGATATGTCAAAAATGCGATGCAATAGTACAAGATAATTCTAAGTTCTGCCCCCAATGCGGAGCAAATCTAGTAACAGATGAACTCGGACAGCAGGTATCCGATATATCAGACCGTACACACCCATCCATATCTTTGTCGTCAAGTAAAACACGCATTTTCATATTGGCGGGAGCAATTATCACTGCTGCTGTGACCATCGTACTTATATTGACCCTTGTCGTGATTCCGGCAAGACGTTATGAGCAAGCAGTAACATTATTCAGCGAGGAACAGTTTTCAGAAGCTATTATCCAATTAGATAAACTGCCTATGAACTACAAGGACGTACAGGCTTTATATCCATATTATACCGCTTATGCCACCTTCGCGGACGGCAATCATCAGGAAGCATCTCGGTTTTTTGCGTCTCTTAATTCCTACAAAGACTCCGCCAATATGAAAAACGAATGTGATTACCTATACGCCACAAGCATTATTAAATCTGATAGTTTGAAAGCAAAAGGCATATTTTCCGGATTGGGAAGATATAAGGACTCACAGGCTAGGATGCTTGATTGTGATTATTATGCAGCCATAAGTCTTCTTGATGCAAAAGATTACATAGCGGCATACGCAATATTCCAAGAACTCGATGACTACCGGGACAGTTCGGATATGCTGCTTGAGTGCCGCTACCGAAAAGGATTAGACCTTCTGGATGAAAAAGAGTATACGGAAGCGTTGGAGCGTTTTATTGCTATAGGCGATTATAAAGATGCACCGGAAAGGGTTTTGGAATGTCATTATTTGAACGCGCACAGTTTGCTTGCATTGAAAAACTACGGTGAGGCGTTCAACTCATTTATGAAAGCGGGTGAATACCAAGATTCTAAGGTAATGCTCCTTGAGTGTCGCTATCTCTATGCGTTGGAGTTAATTGATATCGGAGACTATAAGGGAGCGGAAGAACGCCTTGTAGTGGTAGACGACTATAAAGACAGTCCGGTGTTACTGCTTGAGGTTCGTTATTTGCAGGGCATACAGCTTTTTGATGCCAAAAACTATAGCGGTGCTGAGACATACTTTTCACTTTTAGGTGACTATAGAGATAGTGCCTCGCTTCTGGCAGAGACCCAAAGGCTGAAAGCCCCCGTGTTAAGGACTGCAGACGGGTACTCTCTTTCAAGCGGAGATACTGTCTATCGCGGTGCAGGAGGTCTTAGTCTAAATGTTGTTTTACAAGGGCGTGTCACTTCCATCAACGGTGCAAACTCGGTAAACGTAAGATGGGAAAAAGCATTGGTAATGGGTATTCTAGGCAATGTTGTCAGTCAGCATACTATCACCTATAACATTTGGGGAAACGGTTCATACATCGCGAGCAATGGTGCCACGATGCCAATCGGCAGTAAAACCAACTATCGTGCTAACGAACTATACCGTTATGCAAATAATGCTTGGTAAATATATGGAGGTTAATCTCAATGAAAAAACGTATCTTGTCATTCGCTCTGATGATGGTAATTGTAATAATGCTTATTTTCGTATTAAGCGGATGTGAAACTATTTCATATTCTGAATCTGCATCCAGTAGTAGCAATGTAACAGTAAGCTCACATGATGAAGCTGAAGACGAATTTGAATTTATTCCGGTGGATAATCAAGATTATGGATTTAGCAGATTAGACTATTTCACCGGTATTACTTACAATGACTTATTACGATTTACTGATAGTTATCAGTCATCAAAAGTTTTTTTCTCTAATTGCTTTGTAACTCAGATCGAAGACTCCAAGTTATTCTATATTAAAAGCGGAGAAAAAATAATCCTCATACAGCGCAGCAACAACGATGAACCAAATGTTCTCGTAGGAGATATGGTTACCGTTTATGGAAGCTTTGCCGGAATTAGTCAGGCGACTGATGATAAAGGAAATAAATATCAAATACCTATGATTACTGTCGACCGTTTAGTTCAAAATCGTTATTTACCAAAAGACACCGAAGATTTTGCGCGGGGTTTAATTGATGTTCTGTCTATCACAGATTACACAAAGGGGAAAAGTGAATATCTCTATGGGTCAACGGTAAAACTTGCCTGTACAGTTGATTGGGCGGGGGATGTGTACCTAATATACGCAACTACAGCCGATGGCACAAGTACTCCATTTGTAGATGGTTACACAAACAAAATCCACTTCAATGGGCTAAATTTCGCTGATTACGGAATTGAAATACCAACGCTTGATGATGATGATCTCCAAGGGAGAGCGATTTGGATAACAGGAAGTATATTCAACTTAGATGCTAAAGAATATTCAGGAATAGTTAGAGTTCACATAAACGTTGAAAATATCGAGTACAAGAACCCGAGTGCAATGGCAAGTCATTTTGCTATGAAGAATCAATTTGAAATGTATGGATATGAATATGTTATCAATGATGATGGCAGTGTGACTCTGGGTAAATATCTGGGGACAGACATCCATGTAACAATACCATCAGAGATTGACGGGCATCCAGTTGTTACAATCGGATATGACGCATTCCGCGGACATAGCTCGCTCGTTTCTGTTGTCATTCCTGAAGGAGTAAAATTTGTGAGCGGGTTTATTGGGTGTAAATCACTGTCGTCTGTTATCCTTCCCAATAGTTTGTCAGAGATTGGAGGCAATGCATTCGAAAAATGCGAATCGCTCACATCAATCGTTATACCGGACAACACGGAACATATCAGATATAGAGCGTTTTATGGCTGTAAAAACCTTGAAGCAATAACATTTCCTGCCAGACTGAAGTCAATAGGTGAAGATGCTTTTGACCTTTGTCTGCTCACGATGGAATCATTTGTTTTTCCCAACAGTTTTGAGGAAGGTGATTCAATAGATATAGATAGAGATGCGTTTGGTTTGACTTTGAATAGAGAGTTGAACAATAAAGAGATAACTATACATGATTTCTTCCGTCAGAGTACAGAACAACGCGACACAGCAACAACAAATCATGGTGATTCATCAATTCAACTACTTTTTGATGGTCAACCGATATCTAGGTTCTCAAATTACACATTGACTGATTTGCTTGCTGATTTTGGTGCACCATCTGATGTATCAGAAGATTTCTACGGAGGTTATAATCACTACTATATCTATTATGGCTTTTATTTTGAAGTAAATGCAGCAAATGTTATCGCTGTAAAAGGGAATCCCTTGATGTTTGAAGTTGATGGAATTACGCTAGATAAAAACCGGGGCAGATTGATTGACATACTCGGTGTCCCTAGTAGTGAAGGTTGGGATGAGCATGACGATGATTACTATATGATGTATGAAAGTTCAGCAAATACGATTTATATAGTTATGCTTAATCCTAATGAAAACCCAATCCGCATAGAAATCTGGTTCAACTAACAGCGTACTCCGCACAGTATAAGGAGAGATAAGAAACAGGTAACAATAACCGCAGTAAATATTCCTTGCTGTGACATTGACCTTTATTAGCCCTGAGAAAACTAAATGTTCAAACCAAATTAAACAATAAAAAGAAACCTGCCAATAAAAGTCAAGCCCTTTATTGAAAAAAGTTAAAAATATTTAGTGGGTAAAAAAGCGCAACACAACAAGACCGCCGCACACCCTGTTTTTCGCGTCGGTCAAATCAGAGGTGATGAATCAAATGGTTAGTCTGCCATTTTATCAATGAACTCGTTTACACGGGCGTAGTACATCCGCAGGAACTTGGCGCAGCCCGCCGTCATGTAGGAGTAGTAATGTTTCCCCTCGGTGCGTTTGCGGTCAAGAAATTGATATATCGGATCGTCTTGCGGAGATTTTTTAAGTATACAGTCCATCACCTGAAACAACGCCTTGCGAAGGTGCGGAGAACCTGTTTTGGAGATATGCCTGTTCTCGGATTCAAACTTACCCGACTGATACTCCGGCGGCTCAAGCCCAGCGAAACAGACAAGAGACGCTTTACTGCGAAAGCGGATAACGTCACCAACCTCCGCCATGATTTGCGGGCCGAGGATGTCGCCAACACCATAGAACGAGGACATAACCGGGTATTCCGGCAGCAGTTCGGCAAGCCGCTTCATTTCACGGGCAACAACGGCTAAAGACTCGGAAACGGCGTTGATTTGATTGATGGACAGCGTAACCAGTTGTTTAGAGCTATCGTTCATCGGCACGACGCAGACATGACCTAATGATGAAACGTAAATATCCTCGGCTTTGGCTTGGCTGAAATTATACCCCTCCCGTTTACACCATTTGCGGTAGCGCTCAATAAATTCTTTCTCTCTTAAACCGCAGACACATTCACAGTGCCAAAACTTGAAAGCGAAATCCATCCATTTCTCGTGACCATCGCTCTTACGGGGCGGTGAAGAAAATAATTCATTTACACCGGGAAAGGTTTGATCTGCTAATGCGATGAAATTGTTTTTAAGCATAATTTTCAGCTTCATGTACTTTGTGTATTGGCGACTATAGGCTTTCAGCATCCGCCGGATGTCTTCTTCAGGCCAGTATTGAGGAAGTTCCATCCAATTAGACAGACCGTAGTTAGCGATTTTGATAGAGTCGACCTTGTCGGTCTTAACCCTGCGAATGGTGTTGTTACCATAGTCGTGAATCAGCTTGGCGTGGACTGCGCTCACAAACAGTCCCGCCTCATGGAGATCATAGGCGATGGGTAAGTAGTAGCTGCCTGTACACTCCATGATAACCTTTGTCTCACCGTGCAGGCTTTTAAGCGTGTTTGCCAGCTCGCTGAGTTCGCTGCCGGTGTGCGTGACCTCGAAAGGTGAAGCCACGACCTCTCCGAATGGGCGCATGATAGCCACCATGCTTTTCCCTTTGGATACGTCGATTCCTACCGCGTTCATTTACATTCCTCCAGTTTAGATTGATTTGTGCAACTGGTGACCATCGTTTTATCATTGCCGATTCAATTTGCTGGGTGACGAGAGCGCGAGGCTCAACCTGCCGAAACCGAACGCCGCAACAAGAGGATGGCTGACTGTTTCTGATACGGGCGTGAGTAGCCCTAAGAGGTAAATGTCAGACCAATTAACCCTCTTATTGTAGCTTAGACAACCATACGGGAAAAGACGCGGATGGCTTCCGTGCCTTATCCGTAAATTTATTGTAGCAAAGAGGTAAAACAAATGAAACGCTTAACAACCCTGCTGCTCTCGCTGATTCTCGCGCTCTCAATCTCCGTACCCGCGCTTGCACAAGTCACGAAGACATGGAATGGAGAAAGGTACATAGATTCCATGGACTATGAGTTTGTGCTTGATGAGGATGCAGTCGGCAGATGGAATGTCTGTGACTTCGTCGAAACCCCAAAGAATTATGATCCCGCTAAACCTGTAAGCGGAGCAAACGGAGCTGTTTATTTCCGAAACACTTTCAACGCAAACGGAACTGTATCAGCCCGCATAGGAGATCAGACATTTTCATTTCGCTGGACAAAAGGTTATATGATATGGGATAAAGGTAACTGGGATACTGTAATCCCGTCATATGAAATCCAAAATATTAACGGAAGCCTTTATATGTTCGTCCAATGGAAATCCGGCGATTACACTATTAGAGGTTCTGAATCACTGTCCTATTATGTATTCAAAAAAGAGGGCGGCGAAACTGCAACACCTCCCGGTACACCACAACCCGCACTTGCTGACCTATCATCCGCATCAGACTGGGCGAAAGAAGGTCTGACAACCGCACTCGCCAAAGGTTTCGTCACGGCAGATATCCAATCAGATTACACCGCAGGCATAACACGCGCCGAGTTCTGCAAACTGGCTGTCAGTTGGCTGCGTTACCTCACAGGCAAGGATACCGCAACTATACTGTCTGACCGCGGAATGATGATTGTGACCGAAGGCGTGTTCAGTGATACTAACGACTACGATATAATTGCGGCGTTCGCGTTAGGTATCACAGGCGGTACGGTTGCACCGACAGCTGACACTCCCGGTCTGTTTAACCCTGACGGCGGCTTTGACCGTGAATCAGCGGCAACTATGATAATGAACACTTGCCGTGCCGCCGGTATGGACGTATCCAATATAGCGGACACCGGATTCACCGACATTGGTTTAGCTAACAGTTGGACAGTGGACGGTATCAACTTCTGCTATAATGCCGGAATCATGGGCGGTGTCAGTACGTCTGAGTTGGTGTTTGAGCCTAAACGGTCTTACTCACGTGAAATGAGCATACTGACCTTTGATAAGATAAAAGTCACTCCCGCGCCTATAGTAAGCAACGCGGAGATAATAGACAGCATTGTAATATTCTCTAATCAGCTGACACTCGGAGAAAACCTTCCGTGGATTGCTACGAATACAGAGGGTGTTGTAACACGCTCTAACGGTAATTTTAATATTCTGCAAGATGTTTCGTGGAATCCCGAAGGATATGCTAAATCTAATACGCAGTATGCCGCAACTATTACAGTTAAGGCTGCCAAAGGTTATGAGTTCGGAGATAATGTAAAAGTGACCGTTTCGGCGGGTCCTGC
>WRJE01000008.1 GCA_009782385.1 Oscillospiraceae bacterium
TTATTCGGAAACCGAAAAGACCGCTAAACACAACACTCTCAATACAAAAGATAAAGACCTCTTTACATATGACAAAGACGATTGCTGAAACGCAATCGTCTAGTTATTTCTTTAGCTTACAGCTTCAAACATCCTGCTTATATTGATAGTTCCCCCTGTCAGCACTTTTCCTAAATACTGCGCTTTTTTATCCGCATTGGACAGAATAATATCTTTAATTTCCAAAGCGGTCAGCTCCGGTCTGTAGCCTTTCAATAAAGCGGCAGCTCCTGCCACGTGGGGCGCGGCCATAGAAGTCCCGCTCATATATGTATACCCGCTGCCAAGAGCGGTGCTTAATATATCCGTTCCGGGCGCGGCAATGTCAACGCTTATTTCTCCGTAATTTGAAAATGAAGCCAGATTGTCATTTTGGTCGGCCGCCGCGACCGATATAATATTTTCACTGTCGTAGCTTGAGGGGTAAACCGGCATTATATCATTATTTGAACCGTTGTTTCCGGCGGATACAACTAAAAGTCCGTCATAATTATCTATCGCGTATTTTAGCGAGGATGAAAAAAATCTGCTGCCCCAGCTGCTGTTAATAATTTGTATCCTGTTTCTGTTTGCGTAATCAATGGCGTTAATAGCCGCCGCCATATCAAAAACATTACCTCCGATTTTCAGCGATGCCAACCTCACGACCCAAGAAACCCCTGTTACCCCGATAAAATTATTCCCAACCGCGCCGATTGTCCCCGCAACGTGTGTGCCGTGTCCGGTGTAATCTTCACAATTATTATTGTTTCCTTCAAAATTCCAACCGCGCTTGCCCTGCCCCCTCGGAGCAAGCCACATATTGTTCATTAAATCCGGGTGGTTAGAATTTATGCCGCTGTCCGTAACGCCGACAACAACGTCGGGACTTCCTACAGTATAATTCCATGCCGTGGGGCAGTCGGTTTTTTGCAAGCCCCAGAGGTTACCAAAATACGGGTCATTGGGAATGATATGGGGTTCTAAATGAAAGTCCGGCTCGGCAAATACCACGCACGGATTTTCGTTAAACCTTTCAATCGCGTTTATTACCGCTTGGGGGTCGTTTGTTCTTAAATCAATCATAACTATCGCGCCGATATTGCTGCCATTTGCCGGATCGCGGTTTTGAAATAAAATTTCTATGTTGTTAATCTCAATTCCAAAAAGATTGTTTTCAAAGGAAGCAGGGGAAATTCCTTGAACGCAATCTTTATTTATAGCTATAATCACTCTTCCCGCCACAAAATCATTATAATTCATGATAGCAAGCCCGCCTTTCTTATCATTTTATTTACGTTCAGTATACCGGACGTTGAGATTTTACCGTGCAGACATCGGTGTCTGTCGGCACTGTGCAAAATGATGTCTTTAATATCCATAGCGGTTAAATCCGGCCTGTATCCCTTCAATAGAGCCGCCGCCCCGGTTACATGGGGTGCCGCCATCGAAGTTCCGCTCTTATAGCCGTAAGTACCGTTTAATGTGGTGCTGAGTATGTTTATGCCGGGGGCGGCTATATCAACGCTTACCGCCCCATAGTTTGAAAAAGGGGCTAGGTGGTTATTGAATCCGACTGCCGCTACCGATATAATATTTTTACTGTCATATGAGGCGGGATAAGAGGGATAAAGGTCGTTATCCGTGCCGTTGTTTCCGGCAGAGTCTATAAACAGACCGTCATACCGCTCTATCGCGAGCTTTAAGGTGTTAGAGAACGCTTTGCTGCCCCAACTGTTATTGAGAATTTTGATTCCATTCTCACGCGCGAATGAGATAGCTTTGATAGCCGCCGAGGTGCTTAGTTTTTTCGAGCTGCCCCCAATTTTAAGCGCGGCCATTTTTACATTCCAGCACACGCCCGCCGTTCCGATAAAGTTATTCCCCACCGCGCCGATAATGCCCGCCACATGAGTGCCGTGACCGAACCCATCCATGGGGTCGCAGTTGTCGTCATAGAAATCCCAACCATAGCCGCCTTTACCTTGCGTATCTACCCACATATTGCCGTTAATGTCAGGATGACTATAATCTATGCCGCCGTCTATTACACCGACCGATACGCAGGGACTTCCCGTAAAATGATTCCACGCCAAGGGAGCTTTAATTTTAGGCATACCCCAAAGATAGTCATAGTAAGGGTCATTGGGAATGATATGTGTCTCCATATAGTAATCCGGTTCGGCGTAAAGCACTCTTGGATTTGCCATGAGCTTTTCAATCGCGTTATTTACAGATTCATCCTTCAGCCGGAGCGATATAACCGCTTTTTCCCGAGCCGTGACATCGTGAAACAGCACTTCTATTTTTTCGAGTTCAATCCCATGAAATAATCGGTCTTCGGAAGTTGGTATATCGGTGTAATCACCGCCGAGAGCGATAATTATTTTACGTGTATGAAAATCATTTTGACTATTGATTATGACCCCCTCCTCATAATCAATAATATGTATGAAGAGTTGTGTTTGTTACGCATATGTCGAAAAAAGTCCGTAATAATCGGACTTTTTTCGACATATAAGATAATTATTTTGTAACGCGGTATGATGAGCTGACATAATATAAAACAAGATGGGAGGATTGAATTTTCCCATATCTAAAAACAATAAAAGGAGCAAATTTAATTATGGATCCCAAAAATAATTTTGCGAACGCGCCGATGAATAACCCTATGGCAAACCATCCGAATCCATCAATGAGCCAAGATGAAAGCATTGAAAGGATGTATCCGTATGTCCATAGGATGATGAGACCGTATGTTGAAAACGCGAGTTATATGCTCGCGGACGATGAAGATTTAACCGAGAACAAATTAAATCTTATGGCGGATGATGTGCTTAAAAACAGCGGATTGGCCGACAACCCGCTCCCCGGGCATAACCTCGGTACGCTCAGTGACCTTGCGAAGGTTATGGTGATGAATAATTTATACGATGACGCTGATGAACTTGACTACCAACAAGACCCGCGCTTCGGATTTTTCCCGTTCTCTCCGTTTTTCTTTTTCCCGTTTGACGGCAGAAGATTCAGACGCCGCCGCCGCGGAGGCCGCGGTCGCAGATAAGAGTAAATATTGAGTTCAGTGTAACCCCAGCGCGTTTTTCAAAAATCCCAACGACTTATCGCGTTCAATTTCCAATCGCCTGTTGACTTCCGTGTAGTCAATGGGCGATGTGTCTGTTTCAAAGCGTGAAGATAATCCGAGTGTGTCAAGCAGATTGCCTATACGCGAGCCGCGCTTCTCTTCTCCTCCGCCCGCGCCGCATATAAACGGCTTGTTGAATAGAATGGAGAACACCGCGCCGTGAAAAGAATTTGTCAGCACAAAATCCGCGTTTTGGTAAAGCCCCAGAAATTCTTCCGGTCCGGCATCAAGCACAAGCTCGTCCGCGCCCTTTACGCGGCGGCGAGTACCCGCAAGCTGGACAACTTTACGTCCCATTTCTGCGGCGAGAGGGGAGAGCCGCCCGGGGTCGGAGACAAAATAACAGAGAGTATAAGGTTCGCGCTGTTTCGGAGCGCGAGCCAACGCGATCCAGTCTCTACCATCCAACAAGAGGGTGGGGTCGAGCGTTACGGGAACATCAAGTCCGGCGACATCTTTTATTATGTCCGCGCCGCGCTTCTCCCGCGCGGATATATGCGCGAATTTTGACAAGTAACCCGCCAGCTCCCCGCGCATATCATCGGGTATGGAAGCCGCGCCGAAACTCGGGGCATATGACACGAGCGGCTTTCCGGCGGCGAACGAGAGAAAAAACGAAGGGTCGAACTTTCTGTTTTCAAAAATGAACGGATTCCATATTTGGTCGCTGCCGCACAAATACGCATCGTATTGCGGCGGGTCGTTCAGCAAGTCTTGGAAACATGAGTAACGCTTTGTTCCAACATTCATATGCTTGTCTATAAAACCGTGAAAACGGCGCGAACGCCGCGTCAGCGGCGATAAAAACGCCAGTGTATGAAGATTTTTCGGTATGGAAAAAAAGCCGCCTTGGAACAGGCGGCTCGATTTTTCGGTATGAGGCAGTACATAATTGATTATCTCGCAGTCCGCGCCGATGTTCTGAACAGAGCGCGTGAGCGCGTAAGCCTGAAGCTGCGCCCCGTAATGGTGAGCGTAATGAAAGGTTATAAGCCCGGTTTTCATTAAGGATTAAGCTCCTTTTAGCAGCATAGATACTGTTTTGCCCATCTGTTCGGCGTATGCGTCAACGACTTTCTCGGGATTTGCCGTGAATTGCGTATAAGTCGTGCCGCCCGAGACATAGACTTTTTTACACTCCGGGCAAATATCGGTGTGTATGGCAACGGTTGACATAGCGTTCAAGCCCTTCTCACGGGCTTTCGCACTTTCGTTTGAGACGTGTTCCTGCTCGTGCGCCCTTACAAGGCTTGCCGCCGCTTCGGGCGCGACATTGGTAGGAGTTTGGAACGAGACGCTCGAATCGTTCGAGCCGTCTTGATAGCGGCGTTCCGCGCAGGTTTGGCACTGACCGGGTTCGCTCTTCATGCGCGATTTTCCCATAGCGATGCTGTCCTCAACGGGTCTGCCATCGGCGTTATAAAACCCGCTTTTGCCGACATCTCCGGCGGTAAATTGCAGGACAACGCCGTATTCGAGCGCGGCGGGGACAGAGCCGCTCTGCGGCATGACAGGCGCGGAAACAGGCTCAACGGGCTTGGAAACCGGAGCTATGCCGGAAATCTGAGGGAAATTTTCTATCGGCGCGATATACATAAAACCACCTCCATGCGATTTTACATTTTCAGTTTATAAAGCAGAGATTCAAATCTGACTCCTTCTGATGAAGATGTACCGTCACCGAACGACAACTCGCAGCATTCACGGACAAATTCGGCGGCGAGTTCGATTGAATCGGCAAGGGGCTTGCCGTGCATAAGAGAACCGACAACCACCGAGGCGTACAAGTCGCCTGTGCCGTGGAACAACTGTCCCACGTAATCTCTTTCAATGAAGCCGAAGTCCCCGTGAATACGGTCGAAATACACTTGTCCTATGCGGCAGTGTGTCGGGCGCACGCCCGTAATGATGACCGAACGCTTGCCGCCGCCCGACAATTCCTCAAGCCAACGCTTAAAATCTTCGGGTTTTACCGGGGCTGATTCATACGGTTTGCCGAGCAGAATCGACGCTTCGGTTATGTTCGGCGTTATCAGGTCGGCTTTATCGGCAAGTTCACGCATACGACTGCACATACCGGGTGTATATGTCTTATACGCTTTGCCGTCATCGCCCATGACGGGATCAACAATAATAAGCGTATTATCATTGGTCTTGAATGTCCCGAAGATGTTTGAAACAACGTCTATCTGTTCCTCACTGCCCAAAAAGCCGCTGTAAAGCGCGTTGAAATTTAGGTTAAGCTCTTTCCAGTGTTCCGCCGCCTTTATCATGTCGGCGGTCATGTCAAGAAACGTGAAGTTCGGGAATGCCGTATGCGCCGAGAGATAGGCGGTCGGAAGCGGGCAGCACTGCACGCCCATGGCGGACAGGGTTGGAAGCGCGACGGTTAGGGAACAGCGTCCGAAGCCGGACATATCATGTATAGCCGCAACGCGGGTAATTGGTTCGTTAGTGGGGGTAAACATTATAGCTCCTTCTTATGTGATTGACTTGATTATTTCCACCGAAGCGGACGCGCCGATTCTGTCGGCTCCCGCTTCGAGCATTGCGAGCGCATCGGGCAAAGCGCGTATGCCGCCGGCGGCTTTGACTAAAAGCCCGCCTGATGCGTGTTTCATCAGTTTAACGTCTTCGGCGGTCGCGCCGCCGGAAGAAAACCCGGTCGAGGTTTTAACGAAATGCGCTCCCGCTTGTTTGCACAGAGAGCAAGCGCGTTCTTTTTCGTTGTCTGTCAGCAGACAAGCCTCGATTATAACCTTTACGGTCGCGCCGTCCGCGGCTTTCACCACGGCTTTTATGTCCTCAAGAACTTCGCTGTCGCGTCCGGATTTCAAAAGCCCTACGGCAATCACCATATCGACTTCGTCCGCGCCGTCACGAACCGCCTGTTCCGTCTCAAAGGCTTTGACGGCTGTGCTTGAAGCTCCAAGGGGGAATCCGGCAACCGTGCAGACCATGACATTGCTGTCTTTCAGCAGTTTCGCGGCAAACGGCACATAAACCGGATTGACGCATACGGAAGCGAAACCGTAATCCATTGCCTGTCGGCAGAGGATTTCAATCTGTTCCGGCGTCGCATCGGGTTTTAGGATTGTGTGATCGATTTTTGAGGCAAGAGCCTCACGCGTTATCATCTATATACCTCGCAACGTCGGAAACGGTCTTGAACTGGGCTATTTCGTCTTCTTCGATGACAACTCCGAACTCCTCTTCAATGCTCATCATAAGCTCGATAACATCAAGCGAGTCCGCGTCTAAATCTTCTGAAATGTTGGTGTTTTCAGTAATTTTATCCTCATCGATATCCAACTGTGCGGCAAGCAGCTCCCTGACCTTGTCAACTGAGGGCTTCATACACTTCCTCCTTGTTTCGCGCGGCGATTAACCTTGCGTACATAGTAACAGTATATACGATAAGGCTTGTACAATGCAATACTTTTTTGAAAATTATTTTATCTTAGTCCTCTTATTTGCGTCACTCTGCGCTTTGCCGTGTCCGCCCTGTCGCGTGAGAGGACAGCGCGTGATACGAGAGTGTCCTCAAGGGTTCTAACCTCGCCTTTCAGCCTTGTCTCCAGCGCGTAATACGACATATACATCAGATGGTCGCGCAGGAACAACTCCCTAAGCCCGGACATCTCGGCATAGGTCAGCAGCCCCACGGATGTGCCGTACTCGAGACCTCTATCCCATGTAAAGCCTTCGTCCTGCCCGTCAACATAACCCAGAACACGCAGAAGCATGGTGGCAAACTGTGCCGCGTCCGCCGCCCTGTTAGGGTCAAAAAGCGTCCCGCCGACACCCTGTGTATAGCCTTTCATGTATGCGTATTCCATGGCGTTCGCCGCCCAGTCAGGGACATCTGTAAAGGCTCTCCCTCCGGTGTAAGCGTCCGCCATATCGCGCTCGCCCAATAAGGTCAGCGTCATGTAAACCATTTGTACGCGCGTCACGTTCAACTCAAGCTCAAAACCCCTGCCAGTGCCTTGGACAAGCCCCATATCAAAGAGAGCTTGCGCGAGGTCGGTGTATTTAGGTTTATAAGCGGGCGCAGCCAAGACATACTGCCCGTTGACAAGCACTGTGGACGGCGCGGAGAATGTCATCAGCGCGCCGCTGTCCGCCAACAAGAATTTGCGGTTAAGCGCGAGCGCGGTATCCGCCGCGCTGTCCGCCCCGATGTTCAAGTCAACGGCGGGCTTGGACAGCTTCGCGCCGCCGGACATCAGTACGACAAGCGAACCCTGTCCGAGTGACAGCGTATGCCCCGGGAGGGCTGTAAGCGTGACATCCTTGCCGCCTGTTCCCTTTACGGCTTCCGCGATTTTGTCACTGACGGCATTTATAACGGCGGGTGACGATGCGAGAGCGGCTTCCGGGCTAAGCTGCTTATTTTTTTCGGTCAAGGCCGCGTTGGCGAGCTTTGACGCTTCGGCGGTCATCGCGGGAGTAAACTTGTCAAGCAGGTAACTCAGCGTTATCAGCGGATTAGAGGGAGAACCCGGTTCACCCGCCGCGAGCGCGGTAATCAAAACCCCCAAGAGGGCAATCGCGAGGCAAAACGCAAGAATGCGTTTTATCATTTCAAGCTCTCCAAAACATATTGACAGAACTCTTCTCCGGTCGCTCCGGTGCCGCGTCCCGTTATTACAAGGCGTTTATCCTCAAACATACAGTAATCCAAGGCTTTTTCGAGAGTTTTGGCTTTATCGGCATACCCGATGTGTTCCAGAAGCATGACGGAAGCGCGGAGCATGGAGCATGGGTCGGCGTATTGGGCGCGGCCGTCCTCTACCATACGGGGTGCTGAACCGTGAATGGCCTCGAACATAGCCCAGCGGTTACCTATGTTCGCGCTGCCGGCTGTGCCGACACCGCCCTGAAGTTCCGCCGCCTCATCGGTGAGAATGTCGCCGTACAGGTTCGGAAGAACCATAACCTGAAAATCGCGGCGGCGTTTTACATCGAGAAGTTTCGCGGTCATAATGTCAATGTACCAATCATCGAACGAGATTCCGGGATATTCGGCGGCAATGTTCTTGCATATGTTAAGGAATTTTCCATCGGTAGTTTTGACAACATTCGCTTTTGTAACGGCGGTTACGCGCGTGCGTCCGGTCTTTTTGGCGTGTTCAAAGGCAAGGCGGGCAATACGCTCACTGCCCTGCGTTGTGGTAATCGTAAAATCGACCGCGATATCATCCGAGACATTATAGCCGCGGCTGCCAACGGCGTATGCGCCCTCGGTGTTTTCGCGGAAGAAAATCCAGTCAATGCCATCGCTCGGCACTTTTACGGGGCGGACATTGGCGTAAAGATCCAACTCTTTACGCATTGCGACATTAGCCGACTCGATATTCGGCCAGCCATCGCCCGCGCGGGGCGTTGTTGTCGGTCCTTTTAATATGACATCACAGGTTTTCAGCTCCGCAAGCACGTCATCGGGAATCGCCTTGCCGCATTCGGCGCGGTATTCGATGGTAAGTCCGTCAATTTCCTTGAACGATACGCGGGTATCATCCTTTAATATCTGTTTAAGTACACGGGCGGCGTGTTCCGTTATCATCGGACCTATGCCGTCTCCGCCGCAGATACCGATAACGATTTTATCCAGTTTATCGTAGTTTACGGGAGGTTCTTGTCCTTTCATGTTCTCAACGCGCTGCTGCTGCTCGGTCATGAGTTTTTCGATGTGGGCAAATAGCTTGTCCATTGTATTCCTCCATATTGAGATTTTTATCTTAATATGGTTATTATACAGGTTCTATCGGTTTATGTCAATAACGCCGAGGTTGTTTGCAATTCGCGGACACCATATATGCCGTCCCTACAAATACGATAATTATTCCCCGATTATTTTTACCAATACACGCTTGTCGCGCATACCGTCAAATTCGCCGTAGAAAATCTGTTCCCATGTGCCGAAATCGAGCTTGCCGCCCGTCACGGCAACAACGGTTTCACGCCCCATGACCGAACGTTTAAGGTGCGCGTCGGCGTTGTCCTCGTAGCCGTTGTGGTCGTATTGGCTGTGAGGTTTCTCAGGCGCGAGATTTTCAAGCCAACGCTCAAAGTCGCGGTGCAGTCCGCTCTCATGGTCGTTAATGAACACGCTTGCCGTTATGTTCATGGCGTTGACAAGGCACAAGCCCTCGCGTATGCCGCTCTCGGCGAGTACCGCCTCAACGCGCGGCGTGATATTGAGGAAAGCCCGGCGTGTTTGGGTGTGGAATGTCAGTTCTTTGCGGTATGATTTCATGGTGGATGCCTCTCTTTCTATTTGGGTTGTTATATGTTGGTTAAACGCGGGCGGACGAACGGCCGCCCCTACAACAAATTACTTGTCATCATAAATATTATGTGTTAAGATAAAAATATCAAAAGACACAGGAGCGTGAAAGAATTGTCACAGAAGGACAAACTAATTGAGCGTCTGCTAACCCGTCCAAAGGATTTCACATATAATGAAGCAAAGACTTTACTCGGTCATTTCGGTTACAATGAAGCATTAGGCGGTAAGACGGGCGGGTCAAAAATATCGTTTACTAAAGATAAAGACTATATTAAGATGCACAAGCCGCATCCAATCAAGATACTCAAAACATATCAAGTAAACAACCTTATCAATAATCTTAGAGGAAGGGGATTGTTATAATGAGCCAATTAAGCTATAAGGGTTATATCGGAAGTATTTGTTTTTCTAAACCGGACGGAGTATATTGGGGGGAAATTATTGGTATAACTGATTCAATTTCCTATGAGGGAGAAACCGTAGAATTACTAAAAGAAGATTTCGAGTATTCTGTAGACGACTATCTGGAATTTTGCAAAGAAGTTGGCAAAGAACCCCAAAAAACTTCTTTTACGGTAAATCTGTCTCCCGAGCTGTACAATATGGCAACACTGAACGCGCATCAAAAAGGCTTACCGCTGAATCTATTTGTTGAGAATGCCATAAGGAACAATATCGCGGCTCATCAGTAATGAGTGCCGCGCCGCGCGCTCTTCGCCTTGCTTCCACAAAGTTTAGCTATCAATCGAACCACGGCTCATGACCACTAGCAGCGTACAAATAATAATCAACAGCCGACATATTATCTTTACCATGTTCAATAATCGCATTAGTTTCGTTTTCAATAACTCTCCATCTAAAATCATCGCATAAATCACAAAGTGATTTTACAATGTTGCCCAATGCGAGTGTGTACCAATTTTTAACGCCATCTTTTGTGTACCAACCTTGAAATGAATACTTGTAAAACATTATAATTCCTCCTACAATATGAAATAGTATAGTGTTACTTTAACATTTTTCATAAAGAAGGTCAATCCGTGGATTGAGTAGGCAACAATAGGCGTAAACCTCCGTAAATAGGATTGTGTCATCATTTTTGGCATTAGCGAAACACACAAACTTTCGCCGCTATCTCAGTCATTTATTGTGAGATTCCACCAATTCTCTATACCTCTCCATCAACCTCGCCACACATTCCGCCTCGCTCGTGTCCTTAACACTGAATCCGTACAGCTTCATCACCGCCCTGTCAAGCTCCTGATGAGCTTTCTTTAGAATGGGATAATAATCCAAACCCATAAGAATGCCATTATGTACCTTGCCATACATATCTGCAAGAGATTCTCCCGCATAACTATCCCGCGCGTCAAGAACAGCTTGCGCCAACTTTTCTATTTCTGATTTCTGTTCGTCTGTGACATCAGACCACGGAAAATTGTTATATACAAGTGTGTTAGAGTAGCTATAACGCATTTCTAACCTACCGGCAACAGCTCTCATCCAAGCGTTATGGACATTTGAAGTCAAAATACCAAAATGATATAGTGTGGCGTTTGGTATGGTGAAAAGTTTATCACCAGCAATAATATTATTGCTCAAATACCCAATAGGAATGTAACGCCTTTGTTCGGAAGATACTTTTGGTATGGCTATATAATCTGTGTCGGGTTGCCGATTACTTTCAAACAACATTGGAGTTTCTGCGGCTCTCAAAGTATTGCTACGGGAACTTTTAATTCGCATTTGGCGGCATTTTTCTATTCGCTCCATAGTCAGGGGCATTTTCCGAAACTCTGAGGGTGGTACACCTTCAAGCCAGAGACAATAACGCTTCTTGTTGTTCAAAAACTCATTACCCATCATAAATTGTCTGATATATTTGGTAACTACAGGTTCTTTATTTACATATTTTTCGTATTCATCGGATTCAATAATCAAATTCCCGCCGTCAACAGGGTCACTGCCACGAAACATTTCGGGTACATTACATAATGGTTTTGCCCTTTTCTCAATAAATACCGTTGGGGCTTCCAGTAAATATTGATTTATATTTGGTTCGGTTTTATTGCAGCTAAAGCCGATTATCACGCAATGAACTGCCGCTTTGCCTTTCGCTTCGTTACTCCATTTGAATGTTGGAACACCAAAATTGATAAAAACACCTTGTTCAAATAATGGTTTCCATAAAATTGTGGGTTGCTCACCTTGTGCCACGGAATTGGTAGAAACAAACGCCGTTTTTATTTGTGTTTGCTTCATCATATCTGTAGCTTTTTTGTACCACGCACAAACATAATCAAGCGTTTTGCTTTTCGGAAATATCTGCGCCATGTCTGCTTTTTGCTCTGCATTGGCATAAGCATACCCCACAAACGGCGGATTCCCCAAAATAAAACTCAGCTCCCGCTTCGGCACAATGTTCTCCCAGTCAATCCTCAGCGCGTTTCCGTGTACGATTGTCGCGCTCTGTGTCAGCGGCAGGCGGGCGTAATACTGCCCGAACTGCTCCGACACGCGCAGATTCATCTGGTGGTCTATCAGCCACATTCCCACTTGCGCGATTTGACAGGGGAAGTCCTCGACCTCAATGCCGTAAAACTGCTCAACACCCACTTTAAGCATCGGCGTGATGTCGAGAGTCATTTGGTCTGTGCCGCTTTTCATAATCAGAACTTCCAGTTCAAGCTCCCTCAGCTCCCGATAGGTGACTATGAGAAAGTTACCGCAGCCGCAGGCGGGGTCAAGGAATTTCAGTCTCGCGATTTTGTCGTGGAAGCGGTCAAGCGCGGTCGGGTCGGTCTTTACGCGGTCAAACTCCCGCCACAGCTCGTCCATGAACAGCGGGTTAATCAGCTTTAATATGTTCTCCTCACTGGTGTAATGCGCCCCCAGTTCCCGCCGTTGATTTTTGTCCATAACGCCTTGGAACATCGCGCCGAATATGGCGGGGGAGATTGTATTCCAGTCAAAATTCACGCAGTCAATCAAAGTCTGCCGCATTTTCGCGTCAAAATCCGCCATTGGCAGTATGTCCTTGAACAGCCCTCCGTTGATATAGTGGAACTTTTTCAGTTCATCGGATAACAGGGTGCGCTTTGCGCGGACATCATCCGGCATATTCAGAGCTTCAAACAGCTTTCCGATGCGTTCCGATAAATCCGAGCCATCGGGTTTTGACTTCTCTATGTAGCGGAAAAAGCTGTCCTGCGGGAATATGCCCGTATCATCGGCGAACATACAGAAAAGCAAACGCACGAGGTAAACCTCAAGGTCATGCCCATCGTAGCCGTGTTTACTCAATGCGTCGTGGAGCTTCGCCATCTTTTCGGCGGCTTTGACGTTCAGCTCAAACTGGTCGGCGCGGACGCGCTCGGCGGTATACCCGGCGATGTTGGCAAAGCGGCGTATGTGCTTGCGGAAAACGCCACGGCGTTGGCTTGTATTGTGTCCCATGATAGCGGCATAAATTATCACCCAATAACTTCTAAATCAGATTTTTCAAATGTTTTCGCAGCAAATGCCTTACAAGGCATAAAATTATAATGCCGGCTATAGCCGCCGCAGCGGTTCGCACGCAGTTTGAATCCGCCGCCAAACCAAGGGCGAGAGCCGCCGAGGGCGGATGTATAAAGCGCGTCCAAGCCATCAGGAATGTTGTTAGCGTCGCGGCGGAAGCGCATACAATAATCAACACAATATCCAGTTCCGTAAACTCAAAAACATAGGATACCGCAACACGCAGATAATAAAACGAAACCCCTGATACAGCGGCAAACAAATAACCGCCGAGCAGGTTAGGGGTTCGCGATGCCTTTGTGTGCGGGGTAAGAAACAAAATGCAGCTGCTGGCCCCGAATGACGCAACAATAATGCCGCCAAGAAACTCATAAAGCATAAGAATTATACTCAAAGC
This sequence comes from Oscillospiraceae bacterium, assembly GCA_009782385.1. Lineage (GTDB taxonomy): Bacteria > Bacillota > Clostridia > Oscillospirales > UBA929 > WRMG01. The sequence goes on from WRJE01000008.1 coordinate 13,375, forward strand.
GACAAAAATCACCGCGCATTGCCTGATAGTCTGCCTGAGATTTCTGTTGGGTTTTTCAACGGATCTTGCAAATATTTCTCTCAAACGTGAAAACATACTACCTATCCAACAGCCCTTTCAATATCTCCCTGACGGCGGCGGTGTCGGCCTTTCCGCGCGTTTTACCCATAACGCTGCCGAAGAACGAATCGAACACCTGCACCTTGCCGCCTTTGTATTTCTCAACGCCCTTGGGGTTGCCCTCCACGGCCTCCTCGCACAGGCGCGTCAGCAAATCGCGGTCGGTAATCATGCCGCTGCTCTTTATATACTCGTCAAGGTCGATGTCTTTGCCGTCATATAATTCATAAAAAATCTTTTTTGCCGTGTTGCGGTTTACCGTGTTGTCAAGCACGGCTTTTATTATTTTCGAGAATTTTTCCCAGTCAAAGGTTATGTCCTCTATTTCCTTTTCCTCGCGTTTAAGGCGGCTCAGAAGCTCCACAATCAGCCAGTTGGCAACCTCTTTCGGGTTGCCGCAGTATGACACTGTCTCCTCGAAAATCTCGGAGAGACGCTTGCTCTCCGTAAGCAGATTTGTGTCATAGTCGCCCAATCCGTATTGCGTGATGAAACGGTTATACTTTTCTCCGGGCATTTCCGGCAGTGAGGATTTGACGTTTTTGACCCACTCGTCACTGATGACTATCGGGGCAACATCGGGATTGGGGAAGTATCTGTAATCGGTAGCGTCTTCCTTGGTTCTCATGGAATAGCTCCTGTTTTTCTCATCGTCCCAGCGGCGCGTCTCCTGCACGATTTCCTCAAAGCCTGTCTCCAACGCGTCTATCTGGCGGTTCTTCTCGTACTCAATGGCGTTTTTAATGGATCTGAAAGAGTTGAGATTTTTCACCTCCACCCTTGTCCCATATTTTTCATCGCCGACCTCGCGCACGGAAATATTGATGTCTACACGCATTGAACCCTCGTGCATTTTGCAGTCCGAAACCTCGGCGTATATGAGCAGTGCGCGAAGCCGCCGAAGATAGGCGGCGACTTCCTCCGCGCTGCGAAAATCAGGCTCGCTGACAATCTCAATCAGCGGAACGCTCGCGCGGTTAAAGTCCACCATAGAGGAACTCGAACCGGGCATATGCACCAGTTTACCCGCGTCCTCCTCTATGTGAATCTGCTTTAGGCGGATTTTTTTCGTGCCGTCTTTCGTCTCAATGCCGACCCAGCCGTTTCTGCATATTGGAGCGTATAACTGCGTAATCTGATGACCCGTGGGCAAATCCGGATAGAAATAATTCTTCTTATCAAAAGTGATTGTCTCCGTAATCTCGCTGTTGGTGGCAAGCGCGGCCTTTATGCCGAACTCGACCGCCCTTTTATTGACAACAGGGAGCAGACCCGGCATCCCGGCGCAGGCGGGGCATACGTTTTCGTTGGCTTCCGCGCCGAACTTCGCGGAACATCCGCAAAACAGCTTTGAATCTGTCGCCAGCTCCACATGAACTTCCAATCCCATAACAACTTCATATTGCATATTGTTCCTCCACCGATTAAATGTTGCGGTTTGTAGGGGCGGCTATTAGCCGCCCGCGGACGACCAAAGGTCGTCCCTACACAGATAAAAATTTTCATCGAAATTTTTAACAAGTATCTGACGGTTATTTACGGTGAGTGACGGACACCCCACCAAGTCGGACAACGCCGATGTCACGGGCAGAACGATATAGTCGAGATTTTCCATATGCCTGTCAAATTCATCTTTTATCAAACGCCTGAGCCTCAACGCTTTCAGGTAATACCGCTCAAATTGTCCTTCCATAAGCACATACGCGCCCATGAGGGCTTTCTGTTTCGTCTCGACCGTGAAGCACTCGCTCCGCGTATTTGTAATGACATCATTTACATTCTTAAAATTTTCGGTTCTGTATCCGTATTTCAAGCCGTCAAATCTCGATATATTATGGCAGAACTCCGCCGCCGATATAATCGTGTGTACTTGGTCAAAATAATCGGCGTACTTTGTGACATAGTCTGCTGTTTTGTAGGGGACGCTGTCCTCAGCGTCCCGTTTATTCGGTATACCCTGATATGACATACCGTCTTTTTCGTCATGCCCCGCAATCGCTGACAGCACCGCTAAAGCGTCTTCGGCGGTTTTCGCGTAAACGCCAACACAATCCATCGAGGATACATTAGCCGCGATACCGTAGCGCGAAACAGTTCCGTATGTCGGCTTGAGATAGACAATATTATGTTCGGCGGCGGATTTCCGCGCCGCGCCGTCCGTGTCCAATCCCAACGCGGCATCGACCGCGCCGCTGCTCACCAAAGAGGCGGCACAGTTTTGCGGAGACGCGCCGTTGCCGAACTCACCTATTCCGGAACGGCACGCAACCGTCATGCCCGCCGCTGTCAGCTTGTCTACTACTGTCGCGGTATATGGTGGTCTGAAATTATACAGCATTTTTGACCCGGCGGTACATATTTCGTCTTTGACAAATATGTTTTCATCTATGGCTATTTTATATGGCTTCATTTACTTGCTCCTCTTGTCCTCATTTTCTTCTCATTTCACCTGTTCTAAGTAACCGCAAAATATCTTCCTCTGTCTCTAAATCATAATCACCGGTATAACCATCTCTGTGATATTCCACCCCATTGTTATAATTCCGCATTATATATTCCGCAAAATTATCAAGCCCGTCTTCTTTAATACATTTAACAAAAGTTTTTAATCTTAAATGCCCGTTAAACATATCTTTATCACAGGAAAAATCAGGACACTCCCAACACCCGTTCAATCCTTTTTCACGGCAGCACCTATATTGAAAACATCCGTCAGGTGTCATGTTTTTACCGCAGTGGTTTTCTGCCCTGCAATCACAGCTGCCGTCAGGACTGCATAATCGGCACAGCAATCCGCAATATGAAATAGATTTTTTGATTTGTTCCGCTGTCATTTCTCTTTCTTTCGGTTTCATTTGATTTCTCCATCAGATAATGATTATTAGGCGAAATTGTAAAATGTCCATTATAACTTTTTGGAAACCGCCGAATAATAACACGGAAAAAAGACGCATACAGACAGCACCAAGAGTAAAGCTACACCCGAGAATAAACTGAGCGGGGCAGCCATAAAAAAGCTGAACGGAAATGTAAACGGGAACACCGCAATGCCCGCAGCTAAGATGAATACGGGGATAAAATAAACCATTCTTTTAGAGGTCAATTTTATCCTTTCCCGCTTCCCGTTGCGGATTTGACGCTTCAATCGGACTGTAATAACCATCATCAATATTATACCGATTATGCAAAGAACGGTCACAATCGAAAAGATAATGTCAAAAATAACCCAAATATCGGGACTGTATGCTATGATGTCCTTACCCTCGAGTATATTTAATATATTCTCGGCAATGTTACCTGTGTTTGATACCGCGCTCAGATTTGTCAATACACATACGCCGATATTACTTTGGGGACGTATAGCGATAAATGATGAAAATCTTGCCGTTGAGCCGGAATGATAGATTTCACCTGTTTCATCTCCTATAGACCACCCGGCTGCGTAATGCGAACCGCCCATATCACTGACGGGGTTAAACTGATGGGACTTCTTTATAATTCTTTGAAATTGTTCGGAAACTTCTATGTTTCCCATCTGGATTTGCACCCAACGACCCATGTCCCGCAAATTGGAATATATATAGCCTTCCGGTACATTTCCTTCTGACGCAGGAACATAGCTCGGCCATGCCCGAAAGAAGGACAGCCGATTGCCTTCTATCACTAACCCTGTATTCATGGCATTTTCGGGCGACGCGTATGTGCTGTTAAGTCCTAGCGGCAACAGGATACGCTCTGTCAAAAAATCATTATAATTCCGTCCCGAAACTACCTCAATTATCAATCCGAGAATACGATAATTTGTATTTGCGTAAGCATATTGCTGTGACGGGTAAAACGCTAATTCTTTTCCGTTTGCCAGACGCACACCTTCTTCAACAGACATTCCAACGCTTGCGCTGGGGTATTTGTCGCTGTTAGTGAAACCGCTTGTTTGATAGAGCAGATTAGCGATTGTAAACGCTTCGGGCGGTACGCTTTCCCCATCATAGGATACCGTAAACCAAGGGAGATATTCGCTGACAGGGTCATCGAGCGAGAGCAATCCTTCATCTTCCAAGAGAAGAATGCCAAGCCCTGTATAGGCTTTTGATAAAGAACCAATTTGAAATAACGTGTTCATATCGGCAGCCGTTCTGCCGTTTTTATTAGTATCCGGGTAGAATAGATATTCTGTTTCCTCCCCGCGCATGATTGCGATGGCGGCGTTCGGGATTTTAGCTTTTGCGAGTTCATTCAAAATAACACTATCAACTTGCTCACGGTCGGAGGATTCTGCGGCGGCGTTTGTTTGCGCTGAAAATATAATGGTTATGGCGATAAAACATACGATGGTTATGTATACAATAGCTCTCTTCATTAAAAAAATGTCTCCTTTTGTATTATAGATATATCTTTGTTTATATGGCGCATTGTCACGCCCGGTCGAGAATTTACAATAGCTTCTTTGACATATAATAGCGATTGTGACCCTCGGGGCAATCTTCTAAAACACCAAACACTGTATATCCACGTTATTTATTCCTTTTCAAATCGGCTCTTATACTCGCGTATTCATTGTTCATTTCATCATACGCCTGTATAATCGGCTTGGCTTCCTTCTCTATCTCTTCTGTTATATCGTCAAAACGCTCAACCGCCATTGCGGTTATTTTTTGGTCTATTAGATCTTTAGAACTCATATCGCTCAATATCCCAACGATTTTTTCTTTTGAAAAAGAGTTTTTATAACTGCGAGTTCCGTATAACGCGCCGAAAATATCGGCTATTGACACAATTCTTTCGGAAAATGAAATGTCTTTGCTCTCCAGTTGATTCGGATACCCCGTTCCGTTTATTTTTTCATGGTGATTGACGGCGATATTCTTAATATCTTCATCCACATTCCCTTTAAGAATCTTCCCCGTTATCGTTACATGAGTTTTCATAATGTCCATTTCAGCATCGCTTAGTTTACCCGGGCTTTCCAAAATATTAAGCGGTATACCGATTTTGCCGATGTCATGCAGCATAGCTCCTGTTTGAATTTTCTCTATTACGGTGCTGTCCGCGCCCAATAAGCTCGCCAGCATACCGGAAATACAGACCGTGCCGACCGTATGTATAACCGTTTGACTGCTTCGGAAATCTATTGAATATATAATCATTTTAATATATCCGCTTACTTCGTCATCGGTCAAATGAGTGTTAAAAAGGCTGTCATAAAACTCAGCATCGGTGTCGATTTCATCAAAGGCCGTGTCAATATTGACACCGGATGATAAAAACATATCCACAACGTCACTGCGGTATTTAATATCTCTTTGCTGATTCAAATATGCCTTGAGACTTTTGTCACTCCCGCCGTGCAGTGAAAAAACATCGGCTCTGTCACACAGGGATATGAGTTGTGCAAGCACTTGATATTCGGGATTGTCAAGGTTCTTTAACTCATCGCAGTCCGCGTGATGGTATAAGATGATAGGAGACATTTCTTCAAGCGGCGAAAAATATTTCAGAAAAAGATACCCGTAGATAGAATGCTCCCATACGTCAACCGTTTCAAATATCACCATTTTGTCAACTTCTTCCGTTTTATAAGCCCCTATGTCATGAAGCATTCCGAGAATCAGAATGTCACGCAGCCGCTTCCTTTCATATTTACGCAGCGGATTCAATACTCTGTACATTAAATACGCAACCCGCTTGCCATGGTCAACTAATCTCGCGTCCATGTGATTCAAGGTGTTTTCCATGATGTTAATCATTTTTTCATTCTTTGTCAGCTGCATAATTAAGACCTCCTGAAAAAATTTAGTTAATCCAATATTCTCGGCACAACAAAATACCCGTTGTGCCGCTCGGGGGCGTTTTCGGTCAGAATTTCCGCGCTCGATGTCTTGACCGCGATGTCCTCGCGCATTACATTGACGAGCGTTGACGGCGTAATAAGCGGCTCAACGCCCTCGGTGTCTATGCCGTCAAGCATATCGAACTGTTTTGTATGAAGCTCAAAATACTCTTGGGTTTTTTCACGTTCAGCGTCTGACAGGTTAATCTTCGTCACTAACTCCAGTTTTTGCATTGTTTCGCTTGTAATAGACATAGTAACCTCCTGTTCGCGGGCGGCATATATGCCGCCCCTACGGTTTTGCGGACGACTAATAACCGCGTTTCTGCGGGCGGACGAGACGGCCGCCCCTACCTAATCTTTATGTGAGTTTCTCTTAGCTGTAATTCATTTACCGTGCCGGGTGCGCCCAACAGTAAATCCTGCGCGTTGCTGTTCATCGGGAACGCAACGACCTCGCGTATATTTTTCTCACCTGTCAGCAACATTACGATGCGGTCAACGCCGGGAGCCATTCCCGCGTGGGGCGGCGCACCGTATTGAAAAGCGTTGTACAACGCGCCGAACTTGCCTTTGACCGTCTCCTCGTCATACCCCGCCAGCTCAAACGCCTTAACCATTATTTCGGGTACATGGTTACGCACCGCGCCGGAGGACAGTTCAACGCCGTTGCAGACAATGTCGTATTGATATGCCTTTATTTCCAAGGGTTCTTGTGAGTTCAGAGCGTCCAAGCCGCCCTGCGGCATGGAGAACGGATTATGTGAAAACTCAATTTTTCCCGTTTCCTCGCTTATCTCATACATCGGGAAATCCACAATAAAGCACATCTCGTATCTGCTTTCATCGGTCAGCTCCATGCGGCTGCCCAGCTCGTCTCTAATCTGCCCCGCGAGCCGATTCACGATACTGATGTTGTCCGATATGAAGAACAGCGTATCACATTCTTTCATGTTCAGCATTTCCATGAGTTTACTCTGTTTTTCATCGGACAGGAATTTTACAATCGGTCCTTTCAGCGTTCCGTCCGGCAGGACGGAGATATAACCCAGTCCTCTCATGCCGATTTTTGTAGCGAAGTCGAGCATACCCTCAAAGAATGAGTTGGTTTTCTTGCCGCATTCCGGCACGACTATGCCGCGCACGGGCTTGCCCTTAAACGGCATGAAGTCCACATCTTTGAAAAAATCGGACAAGTCATTGATTAACAGCGGATTTCTAAGGTCGGGCTTATCCGTGCCGTATTTCAGCATACTTTCATTGTACGGTATCCTCGCGAACGGCGGCGGAGATACATATTTATCGGAGAAATTTTTGAAAGTATCGTAAAGAGCCTTTTCGGCAACGGCAAACACATCCTCTTGAGTTGCGAACGCCATCTCAAAGTCAAGCTGATAGAACTCACCGGGGGAGCGGTCAAGCCGTGAATCCTCATCGCGGAAGCAGGGCGCGATTTGGAAATAACGGTCGAAGCCCGACACCATCAGCAGCTGTTTGAATATTTGGGGTGCTTGCGGCAGCGCGTAAAACATTCCGTGATGCTTGCGGCTTGGAACGATGTAATCTCTCGCGCCTTCCGGGGAGGATGAGGTGAGAATGGGTGTTTGAATCTCCATAAAGCCTATTTCTTCCATCTTTGAGCGCAGATAGCTGATTATCCGCGAACGCTCAACGATATTTTTATGGATTTTCGGATTGCGAAGGTCTAAGAAACGGTTTTTAAGGCGCACATCTTCTCTCGTAGCTGTTGAGTTGTTTATCTCGAAGGGCAAATGCGGGTTAGCGCGGCTTAAAACCTCAAATGAGCCGGTTTTTACTTCTATATAACCCGTGCTTATCTTTTCGTTTATGGTTTCATCATCGCGTTTGACAACAGTACCCGACACGGAAATGACGCTCTCCCTTGTCAGACCCGCAATCATGCCGTCATCGGACAGGACAACCTGTGTAACCCCGTAATGGTCGCGCAAGTCAATGAAGATTACGCCGCCGTGGTCGCGTATTGTATCGACCCAGCCCGCCAGCTTTACCTGTTCATTTATATTCTTTTCCCCTAACTCGTTGCACGTATGCGTTCTGTAGATATTCATTCTTATCCTCCGTATTAAAAATGCCTGTAACAAAACCGCGTAACGGTTCTGCTACAGGACAAGAAATCTCCCGCGGGTTTCTTATTTGTTAGCTTATCATAGCACAACAGATGTGTCAAGAAATTTTTTGCGGCGGGAGTGTCGTTGCCGTGTCGTCCATTAGGCGCGATGTTGACAATTTCGCCGAATTATGCTAAAATACGCCTTGCAAGAGGGTGTTGGTCTCCGGTTACGCTGCCTTTTCTTCTCCCCGCAGATTCTGTGTGGAGGAGGGAGGTGATTGCTGTTGGTAAAAAAGTTGATTCGCTTTGCTGTCTGCGCGATATTCGCGCTTTGGCTCTTGGTGATGTTAGCTCCAAACGCAATGTAGCCGCCCAGCTCTCCGCAAAAGACTGACGGCTACATAGTCGTTTATTCTAGGCGGCGTGTCGGTATCGACACGCTCTTGCATTTACATTCTACCACTATATTTTCACTATGTCAATATAAAATTTATCGTTTTGTTCGGTAAAAATGTAAAAACGGTGCGCCGGGGTCGTCGCGCCCTACGAATTGGAAAACATACGCGGTCGGGCATGGAAGCCGCCCCTATAAATGTCTTGTTGAAATTTGGAAGTTATGGTATAATTTTGTTGGGAAAGATATTATATGCAGATGGAGGCTCACGATGAAAAAGGCATTTATTTCAGTTCTCACGGTAAGTTTATTGTTATCTGTACTAATCCCATTTGCGGAAACGGAAGCACAAGAATCTTCGCTGGTCGTTAGCACTAATCCGCCAAGTGTACAAGTATACGGCGCAAAAATAAACTCTCCCGCGCCGTTTGTTAAAGACGGAGTAACATGGGTGCCGTTTCGCGCCGTTGCCGAAGCGTATAATTTTCGTGTGGAATGGGACGATGATACTAAGACGGTTATACTCATTGATTATACAGGGTTAGCTTCCTTTTTTGTCATAGACGGCATAAACGCGGTTATTGTTGACAGCAGGACATTTGTGCCATACGATTTTTTGACGGGATTAAACTTTGACGATAATAATCTTATGAAAAGATTAGGATATTCAAAAGAGTATATTTCGGTAATTGTCAACGAAGACAGAGAAATATTCAGAAAGCATTTTACCGAGCCAAACGAAACATGGAACTTGAGGAAAATCACGCGCGGACTGCCGTATCCGTCCGGTCGCCGTTATCAGACATCTGATATACAATTAGAGCCGTTAAAATCAATCATTGTCGAATATGAGCTTGATGAAGACAGTCCGTACCAAGGAGGAAACGGGTTAAACCCGTTCTACGAAACGGGCTTAGAAAATAACGCCTTAATTTTATTTGCGATGATTGAGGATTTGGAACAAGTAAATTTTCTGCATTATTTCGGCGAAGAGCGAAACAGCACCAATACTTATACCCTTGATGAGTTATCAGAGCGTTTCGGCGCGGTAAACCCGTTAGAGATGGATGTTGAGGAACTGTATTCCGCGTTATCGGCGAATATCCAAATATCGGAATTTTATTTCGCGCATTACTCCAGAATTTATTTGGGAGCAGATTTTGATTCGGTTTCATACCGCAACGGCAATCCGGACGAAGTACGGCAGTATCAGGACAATTCTGTAGAATGGCTGTACAACGACTTAGGTAAAACCTTGAACAATCCCGGATGTACGGCTTATTATTATTTTAACAGCCCCTTAGCCGAGCAGAATGATAACCTTAACGGCTTGTACGCTACAAAGTTTTCTGTGAACGATGGAGAATCTTATCTTGAATTGATTGCATATTTAGGATTTCCGTCTGTTATTAAAGACATGGGCAACGGTTACAAATACATAGCTTACCCGCTGAGAGAAGGACAGCAAAGATATGCTTATTTTATTTTGCGAGATGAAATAATAATAACGGAAGGCGTAATGTATGGTACAGATTATACTACACTGAATTTCCAACAGTAGCGCAAGAAATAAGCATTTTCTGACAGATGAACAAACAAATTATTTGCCCCGATAATCAAGATTGTCGTTCATAGGACGGTACGGTCGATATGTAAAAACCTTGCGCCGCAGCGCAAGGTTTTTACTGTTTCATTTTAGATTTTCTTGTTGTTTCGCCATGATATAAAGTATACCGCGAATACCGATGACGACAGGCACATCAGGATAAAGTATTTAATTATACCGGAATCGCCTGTTTTAGGATTGACCTTGACCGCTTCGGTGTCGTCAAATTCTGTGAGCGGCACGTCTTCGTCAAATATCCACTCGCCGTCATCTTCGCTCCAGTGCCATTCGCCCATCGGAACGCCGTAAGCGTCAAACTCAAAGAAGAATACATCGCCGTTTTCGTCTATGGAGGGCATAAGCGTGAACGCGGGATTGTGTGGAACAGGCGGTATCTCGTGGATAACTCCTCCGGCGTGTGACTCATCGGGCTGATGTTCGTCAAAGTGCATAGTCGGGAAGTCTTCGGGAGTAGTTCCCTCCGGGAATCTTATTCTTTGAGGCTCGGGAGTAACGTCAGGTGTTGGATTTGGTGTCGGGTCGGGATTAGGGGTCGGGTCGGGGATTGGGTCTGAACTCGGTGTAATATCGGGTGTTGGACCCGGCTCGGGCTCGGGTTCGGACGTTGGCTCAGGTTCGGGTGTTGAGCTAGGGTCAGGTGTCGGTTCGGATTCCGGTGGAGTGCTGGGTTCTGGCGTTGAATCGGGATCCGGTGTCGGACTGGATTCTGGTGGAGTGCTGGGTTCTGGCGTTGGTGTTGGGTCTGAATCCGGCGGAGTGCTAGGCTCAGGTGTTGGACTGGGCTCTGGCGTTGGGTCTGGGTCTGGCGTTGGGTCGGGGTCGGGCGTTGGATCTGGGTCTGGCGTTGGGTCGGGGTCTGGTGTCGGGTCAGAGCCCGGATCTTCGCCGCCCGTTTTGTGTTCATATGTGTTTACAACCGTGACCGTCATATTTGTTCCCTGCGGAAATACCGCGTTATTGCCCTCATATGACACCGCGTAATGCGCGCCGCCAACCTCTTCCACAAGGTATTTGCAGTTAACCCAAAGATTAGTGACGGTTACGGGCTGACCCGCGCTTATGGTTATAACATCACCTGTAGAGCTGTCTGCGCTGCCGTTGTTCCCGTAGCAGTTGTATTCCGCGCCGCTGCCTGTAAACAGCAGATAGTTATCGTTGGTAACGTCTTTTATACGCACCTGATATGTGGTATCATTGCCCGCGCTCCAGTCTGAGTAACTGCCCGCAAGCCGCTTGTTTATTATCATGTTGCCCGTTTTATGCTCGTATGTGTTGGTGACGGTCGCCGTGCTGTTCTGCCCGCCGGAGATGACCGATGACGCGCCGCCGCCCTCGTAGCGATAGTCGCTTACATACGCGCCGCTGTCTTCAACGACTGTGTACGCGCCGTCAGGCAGATTTATTATCCGCGCGGACTGACCCGCGCTGATGGTTATCGGGTTGCCGGAAGCGTCAGCTCCGTCATACTCATACTCCGGTCCGCTGCCTTTAAGTTTCAGGAATTTACCGGATGAATCTTTTACCCGCGCTTGGAATGTGATGTCGTTATTAACACCCCAGTCGGCATAACCGCCCGCGAGCTTCTTGCTGACGATCAACGCGCCGGAGACCGCGATATAGTCGTTGTTTACCGTGATAGAAGTGTTTCCGCCGCTGCTGACCGCCGCGTTATTGCCGATATAGGACACGGTGCAGTTGCCATCGTCCAGTTCCTCGATTTCATATTTCCCGTCTGTAGGCAGACCCGTTATCATAATACTGTGTCCCGCGCTTACGGTAATAATATCTCCGGTTGAGCTGTCTGCGCTTCCGCTCAGACCTCTGAATTCATATTCCGGCTCATATCCGGAGAAGCGCAGATACTCGCCCGTAACGGTATCCTTGACCCGTAAATCGAATGTAGTCGAAAGACTAACGCCCCAAGCGGTGTAACTGCCGCTGAGAGTTTTATTGATAACAAGGTTGCCCGTGCCTGAGCTGAACGTGTTAACCACCGTCACCGTGCGGTTCTCTCCATCGGGGAACGACACGTTATTTCCGGTATATGCCGCCGTGTAATGCGCTCCCGCTTTCTCGATTACCTCATACTCGGTATCAGACCAGAGATTCAGAAGCGTCAGCGGGCGTGACACGCTGAACGGCAGCTCCATCACGACATTCCCGCCGTAAGGTTCGCTAAGTCCGTCCACATCGTTACCCACGCACCGATAACTCCCGTCCGGTTCGGGGGTGTCCTTGAACAGTAAATTATTGTTGCGGGTAACATCTTTTATCACGGCATAGAAGTTCTCATCGTTGTTAACGCTCCAGTCCGCGTAACTTCCGGAGAGGACTTTTTTGACTATAAGTCCGCCCGTGCCATGTTCATAGGTATTAACGACTGTTATCGTCTTATTTGCTCCCGTGGTAAGCGTGACGTTATTACCCTCATAAGTCGTTGTGAGATGCGCCGCGGCAGCTCCCGATGTCTCGTTGACCGCGTACATCCTGCCCGACCACATATTGGAAAGTCTTAACGGTTTGCCCTCGCTGACAGGAAGCTCCGTTATTGTCGCGCCGGAGTAATCAGCAGGATTGCTCAGACCGCTCGCGGTGTTCCCAACGCATTTATAGCTTCCGTCCGCCTCCGGTGTCGGCTTGAAAAGCAAAGTGTTGCCCATGGTGACATCCGAGACCTCAACATAGAAGTTGACGTTAGGGGTAATACCCCAATCGGAATAGCCGCCCTCAAGCCTTTTGTTGACTATCAAGATGCCCGTTCCGTGTTCATAATTGTTGGTTATAGCCACTTCGTCACTTCCGCCGCCGGAGAAGCTCGCCGTAAAGACCCCCTCCGCCGTGTAATGCGCGCCTTCGATCTCTTCAACCAAGTATGTAATATCGGCGGGGAGATTAAATATAATCGCTTCCTGCTCGGCGGTGAATGTTATTAAATCTCCGGTTGTGTCCGTACCGTTAAAGTCATAGTAAGGACCCGTGCCAACCAGCCTTACATACGTATTGTTTGTAATATCTTTTATTTTCGCGTGAAACTCTGTCCTATCGGTAATACCCCAATCTCCATGGTTCTCGCCCAGCGTCTTTCTGACCGTAAGCTGACCGGACTGTTCACCGCCGCCGCCGGACCAAGTGTTTTTGAACTCCCTGTCGCCTTTGGTGTATGTGACGACCGGGCTGCCGCCGCTGAGTGTGACCTTAACCTCGCGCACCGCCGTGTCGTATGTCCACTCGTCATCGCTGTAATCCGCCTCGTAGAGTTTGTAATAGAAGGTGTCCGGAGTTCCCCAAGGGTTATACGGCATTACGACCGACAGCTCAAACTCCCCGCCTGTGGTGACAGTCGTAGCGGCTATGCCGTTGTTATAAGTATATGTGCTGTCGCTCTCCGCCAGTGTGAATATAAAATCCCTTGGATTTTCCGTAGCACCGACTATGGTCTTTTCGCCGCTGATGATAAAAGAGAGTATTGAAAAACCGCCCTCGCCTGTTACAATGCTGCTCGTCTTAATGCTGTAATCGCCCCAGCCGCAGATTGCCTGTCTCCCCGCGCTGTCGGGACACCAGAAGAAAAACCCCTCGTTAGTTACGGAGCAGTCAACCGTTGCCTCGGCTTTGACAATCTGTACAATCCCGCTCGGAGGGCTGCCCATCTCAACATAGAACTGATCGCCGTCTTTCATGACAGCCGAAGAACCCAAATATGCGTTATCGGGATAACTGCGAAGCTGATTTCCCATTTCGCCGCTGACTTTCACGGGTATTTTAGAACCCCAGATATCATATGGCATATTCATAGCAACAACTTCGAGTGTCAGCGGCCCGTAACATCCCGTTGCCGGGTCGTAGCCGCCATCGTAACTGAAGCCAATCTCTATTTCCGGGTCTCCGTAGGGCAGTGGGTTGTACGATGCCGCGCCCGCCGCGTCGCTGATAAGACCGTTATACACATCCAACATAGCGGCATCAGCACCGTCCGGGGGCGTGAAACTTTTATTGCTGCTGTAATACCAAATTGCCCACTGGGTAACTACATATGCCTTTTCCGGCGTAAGTCCGCCGAAGGTTGTGCCGACACCCATGCCTCCGGACACAGTTCCCCGATACCCGTTCTTGGCTATCCAGAGCATTTGATCGCTGTAGTAGCTGCTCCAACCCACGCCGTCAGGGTCAAGCACCGTGTCGTATGTGCTTCCCGTGGATTTGCCTTTTTCGATGCAGTAAACCGCATAGTATGCCGAGCCGCTTTCGGTCTTCATACCCATAATAGTAACGCCGTCTTCAGACGTGGGGTACTCCACCAGATTATGACTGCCGGTTTCGGCGGCCTGCCCTATCGGTATTGAAGCCACCGCCCACGGCAAGCACATCAGAAAACAAAGAAAAATACTGGTAACACGCCGTGCCGTGCCGTTCCTCGATTTTGTGTGATTATGTATATGCCGATGTCTATTAAACATTATATTTGCCCCCTTCCCGAGTGGACGGAATCCGTTTCCGTCCAAGCGGACATTGAATCCGCTCTTACATAATGATTATAATCCCGGCAAACATATATGTCAATAGAGATATGGCGAAATCCACACATTGCTATGTTTGGAAACTGTTCCTCCCGCGCCGCCCGTGCTATATTACTTTTTTTCGACCCTTATCCACGTTTCGCAGTAGCACATACCGTCTTCCGTCCCCCAATACAGCTCCATATCGTATCCGTAAACTTGATTATAACTCGCGGTCGGAAGCCAGTCGGTGTAAACACGTTTTATAAGACCTTGTATTTCGCCCGATGTCTCCTCCATCGTGTGCTTCTTAGTCTTAAATATCGCCCATGTCGCGGCGGGGACATCAACCTGAGTATAGCCGTCTGTTTTGCTGTTTTCCGTCTTGAACGCAAAAAGCATATAAGGGAACTTGCTGCCCTCCATTGCCCTATAACCGCAAACAGCGTGAATATGACCGTCGCCGCCCGTGGAAGCGGCAAGTTTCTCAAACCTGCCGTCAGTCATGCAATCCTGCCAAAACTTTGGTATGTCCCTCGTGCTGCTGTCATCTTCCATCGAAAAAATCCCTTCGATTCCATAGACTGAAAACGCTTCTTTGCTCTCGATTCTGTAATCCATTGCTATATCTCCTTTAACAGTTAGTAGAAAAGTAATGCGGGGGAATGTTATGAGTTCCGTTCCCTCTCTGCGAGCCAGTGACGGCGGCGTACCGTGAACTTCCTTGAACGCGCGCGCGAACGCCTCAGGTGATTCATAGCCGAACTTAAAGGCAATATCTATAACTTTATTCTTGCTGTTTTGCAGTTCAAAAGCCGCTAATGTCAGCCGTCTTCTGCGTATATACTCATGCACGGACATATCCGTGACAATAGAAAATGTACGCTGAAAATTAACGGGCGATTGCCCGACTATCGAGGACAGCTTTTCAAAATCTATGTTTTCGAGTAAATTATCCTCAATATAGTTGATTGCCAAATTCATCCGTTCGTGCCAGCTCACTTCGCACTCCTCCTCTCTGTGTACAGTATAGCAAGAGACAAACAAAAAAACCTTGCACAGAACCGTTCGCCTATGCAAGGTTTAGTGTTATGTTCCGTCAGTGACACCACAACCACTTTACATCATATTTCCTTACATTTTCATCAGCTGATAAAAAGGTCATATTCTCGGCTATCGCCGTAGCTATGAGCAGTCTGTCGAACGGGTCTCGGTGATGATACGGCAATGTTTCAACACGGTGAATATGGTGAGGTTCGAGCGTTAGCAATTCAAATTCGCTTGCCGCAACTTTATCAAAAAACTCCTCAACGCTACACAGCGGCGTTTTTTCCCGGTTAAGACTGCGTTTGATAGCTATTTCCCACGCCGAAACAACGCTGACAAATATTTTGCTGTCGTTATCAAGTATCGCCGATTTTGCCATCTTCGAGAGTTCCGGGTTGCCTGTAAAAAACCAAAAAGCAGTATGTGTATCAAGCAGATACCTCATCACATATACTCCTTGAAGTCATCAAGCGGCTCATCAAAATTCTCGGGCAAGGAATATTTACCTTTCCATACGCCGTATTGCGCTTCGCGTTTTTGAGCTATATTTTCCGCCTTGTACTCAGTTCCCACCACAAAAGGCAGATTGTTAGCCCTTACCGTTTGTTTGAGGAACAGATTTACTGCCGTGGACAAATCCAAACCGATAGACTCAAAAATCCTTTGAGCTTGCGTTTTTAGTTCCGCTTCTGTTCTCACATTTATATTCGCACTTGACATAACGACACCTCCTGTTTGCCATATTGTATCACGAATGAATCGCGTTGTCAATACATTTTGTGTTAATATGGCTAAATTGAGTGCCAAAAATTGATATTATGCGTTCAACACCTTCTCCAGTGACGGCGGCGTACCGTCAGTGACAATGCTCGCATTTGCCGTCGCAGCCGACAATGGGGACAGGGTCAATGCCCTGTTTGATATAGTAATCCGAAATTGCCGACTTAATGGCCTCTTCTGCCAGTACGGAGCAGTGCATTTTTACGGGCGGCAGCCCGTCAAGAGCCTCGGCAACCGTTTTGTTCGTCAGCTTGAGCGCGTTTTCGATAGTTTGTCCTTTGATAAGCTCAGTCGCCATCGAAGACGTTGCCACAGCCGCGCCGCAACCAAAGGTCTTGAACTTTACATCGCTGATAACATCGTCTTCAACCTTAATACTGACACGCATAATGTCGCCGCACTTGGGGTTGCCGACTTGCCCGACACCGCTTGCGTCCTCTATTTCGCCGACATTGCGCGGATTGTTGAAATGGTCGATTACTTTTTCTGAATACATAATATCCTCCATTGGTAAATTAAATCTATATATTAGAAGTTGTGTTGTGAAGGTTGTTTGTCCAACTTCGTCTAATGTTTATTAAACGCGAAATCTATGTATTAATCAATTTTTTAAGATTATCAATACGTTCAGGGTTTTCAGATGTAGCCCATTCTCTAAGTTTTTCACATGGAAAATCAGGGCATAAACCGCAATGAACCAATTTTTTCCCCGTGGCGCAGTCATAAAGCTCACAACGCCCACCCCAGATACATTCACCTTTTGGCGCACATACGCTGCAACCTTTACACCCATTTTCTTCTTTGCACTTGCAAATATCGCAATCAATTCCGCATATAGAATAATTCGCCATTTTATTATGCCTCGCACTAATATATATTTTATTCAGTCCTGCTGTTGCCCGACAGGCGCACGATACCACTATGGCTTGACCGTTGTGGTATATCAGTGCGCTGTTGGTTCTTTCTGCGATGGTTTCGTGGGGCGCGGCATCCTTGACGCGCCGTGTATAATTCTGTTGCAATTTCCGGCGCGTCTGGGAAGCCGCGCCCTACACCGCCCTTACATTTGGACAAACCACCTTCTCCGCACGTTTTTACAATTATTACTCTGTTTCGCTTAAAATTTTATCAATATAGTTAAGAAGTATAGGTATATCGTTTTTACAAGATTTCCATATGGCATTAAAGCTGACACCTTCATAGTCATGTCCCAGTACATTTCTAAAGCGATAAGCCGCCCCCCAAGCAAAATCGGGATATTGGGTTTTTAACTCTTCACTTAATTTATGGGAATGTTCACCTATTTGAAATAACCTAAATGCACATACATCCCTTGCATCAATACCGTTTACAGAATTAAAATAATCTATCGAAATATTCTGAATGGTTTTTTGAATATTGACGCAGTGTGTCCTTATTTTTTGGATTCTCTCTATATCAGATTTTTTCATATAAAAGAACACCGTCCTTTTTTAGTTCAAGGTCAATTTTGCTTTTTGGAATAATATCAGCGGCGTATAAGAAATCCACATTTTTTCCCAGTTTGTTAATTATTTTGTCGGCTATATCACAAAAGCTCAATATGGACATTTCATCATCAACCAAGGCGGCTATATCAATATCACTTTCTTCTGTAGCCTCACCTTTTGCATATGAACCAAATAATATTGCCCTTACGACACCTGTTTCTTCAAATATTGAATTTAATTTGTTTTTAATTTCCTCAATGGTGTATGGCATATGTTAAACTCCCCTGTTCCTGCATAGTATGATTTTTACAGTTACCCGACAGATGGCGCGTCCGGGAAGCCGCGCCCTACATATTTTGCCAAAACCTCTCTGTTGGTTTTCCGCCGCTCCAGAGCGGCGACATCTCTCTCGCTCTTGCCACGACCTCGGCGACCGCTTTTACGACATATTCCGCTTCCTCAGCAGTGTTCTCCTCGCCGAATGTCAGCCGCAGGCTGCCGTGCGCCACCTCGTGCGGCAATCCGATTGCCAGCAGTACATGAGATGGGTCAAGCGTACCCGATGAACACGCCGAGCCTGACGATGCCGCAACACCTTTCGCGTCAAGCCCAAGTACAAGGCTCTCACCCTCGACAGCCTCGAATACGAACGAAACTGTTCCGGGCAGGCGTTTTTCGGGGTGTCCTGTAAGGTGTGAGTACGGTATTTCGGAAAGTCCGCGTTTGACGGTCTCGCTCACGGCGGACACTTTTTTTGTGTTTTCCGCAAGATTGTCTGTCGCAAGGCTCAAAGCCTTCGCTAGACCGACTATACCCGCTATGTTCTCTGTCCCCGAACGCAGTCCGCCCTCATGCCCGCCGCCGTCAACCAGCGGCGGTATAATAATGCCGGGGCGCAGATACAACGCGCCCACACCTTTCGGACCGCCGAATTTGTGCGCGGAGAGCGTTAACATATCAATGTTTTGCGTATCCGGAGCGACATGACCTATTGCCTGAACGGCATCGGTGTGAAACCACACGCCGCGCTCCCGCGCAATCGCGCCAAGTTCATCAATCGGCTGAATCGTGCCGATTTCGTTATTGGCGGTCATAATCGTTACAAGAACCGTGTCGTCTCTCAGTGCCGCGCGTAAATCGTCCGGTGAGACAGCACCGTATTCATCCACGGGCAATACCGTGAGTTCGCAATGCCCGCTTTTTCGCAAATGCTCCAAGGTGTGTATAATAGCGTGATGTTCAACCGCCGTGGTAATGACGTGCTTGCCTTTGCGCGAAAGCGCGGTAAGAACGCCCTTAATGGCGGTGTTATTCGATTCTGTGCCGCTGCCGGTAAAATATATCCCGCGTTTGTCAACGCCAAGCAGATTGGCGACATCCTCACGCGCCGCCTCAAGAGCTTTTTTTGCGCTACGGGCAAGCCCGTACATACTCGATGCGTTGCCGTACTGCTCTGTGAGGTACGGCATCATAGCTTCTAAAACTTCCGGTTTCAATGGGGTTGTCGCGGCGTGATCCGCATATACTTGCATAAATTAAATCTCCCTTACAACCGCCGTAACGCGCCCTAAAATCTGACAGGTATCACCCTCGATGGGGTCGTAATCAGGGTTCTCCGGCATAAGCTGAACCTTGCCGTCCTTGCGCCAGAGACGCTTGACCGTTGCCTCGTCCTCAAGTAAAGCAACTACGATTTCGCCGTGCGATGCTATGTGCTGTTTTCTTACAACGACATAATCGCCGTCTAAAATCCCTGCGTTAATCATTGAGTCGCCGGATACCTCCAGAGCAAAATGCTCCCCGGAAGCTGACGGGCTGAACTGCAAAACGCCGATTTCCTGCTCGAACGCCAATATGGGGCTGCCGGCGGTAACGCGCCCGATGATAGGTACGCCCCCGCGCTGACCCTCGATTTTTATCGCACGGGTTTTATGGTTGTCGATGGAAATAAGTCCCGCCGCTTCGATTTTTCGCAGGTGCGAATGTACGGTTGACGGCGATTTTAGATTAACTGCCGAACAGATTTCACGAACGCTGGGCGGGTATCCGTTTTGTTCCGTAAACTCAATAAGAAATTTATGAATTTCAACTTGCTTTCGGTGTAAATTCATATCTGCTCCTCCCCGCTTAGTACATTTGTTTGGTATTGTATCACATATATTTAATATTAACAAGCCCTTTGCGCAGGAAAGTTAAAAAAATTTGCCGTGTCATTGATTTCCGGGGGTCTTGACAAGCCTGCGTTGTTGTGCTATTATCTTGTAGTGTTGGAATATATGGGGGAGTTCCCGAGTGGCCAAAGGGGGCAGACTGTAAATCTGTTGCGTTTCGCTTCGATGGTTCAAATCCGTCCTCCCCCACCAAAGCCTCAAACGCTTGTGACTGTAAGGTTACGAGCGTTATGCTTTTTCACATAGTTGGTCAGCTCCTTAGCTTTTAGTATAGCATCTTAAAAAAACCTGTCCTCTCTTTTTATGCACAAATTAGAGAGCTGCCTTTTCATCACCATCAACGCTCCTTATTTTCAAGTATTGAAACAACCCAATCTGCATTAGGGCAAGGGGTTTTCTAATCAGTTTGCCGGATTCGGAAAGCATTTCTTTAAGGTCGGATGGCAGTGAATCCAGATGTTGTGCATTTTCCATAAGCACGAATAACTTTGCGGCAAATGAGTTTGTGCTTACCATATTAAAGATTTGGATGTACTCGCGTTGGATTACTGCGGGGTTTTGCGAAATTCTGAGCAACTCAAACCACCAAAAGTATTGACAAAACAAAGAGACAGCTTCATAATTGAAGCTGTCTTTAATAGTGAAATCAAGAGGGGATGGGACTATGTTCAAAATCATTGCGGCTCGTGAAGCGGCGGAGTTAATAAAAGACGGCGACTGTATCGCCATCAACGCCTTTTTGGCTCTGTCCAACCCCGAAGCTCTCCATGACGCTTTATATGAGCGGTTTATCCAAACCGGCGCGCCAAAAAATTTGCGTTTGTTCTGCGCGGCGGGATTCGGCGTATGGGATGAAAACCGTTATGCCGACCGCTACATTAAAGCGGGCGCGGTATGTGAAATTGTGGCGGGGCATTATAACAGCACACCCGCCGCCATACAAATGGCTCTCGCGGGCAAAATCGAGGCGTACTGTCTGCCGCTGGGCGTTCTGTCCCACACCATACGCGCCGCCGCCGCTGGGAGGGACTGGCATTTAAGTGAGGTAGGGATTGGTATTTACGCCGATCCCCGCGTGGACACCTACGCGCTTAATGACATATCAAAAAAAGAGCTTGTTGCCTTGCGCGAAATTGAGGGCGAGGAGTATCTTCTGTATCAAACCCCCAAGATTGATGTTGCCTTTATCAAGGGTACTACCGTTGACCCGAACGGGAACATATCCTTCGAGAAGGAGTACCTGACCGTGGACGCTCTGGCGGTGGCTCAAGCCACCAAGCGCAACGGCGGCAAGGTAATCGTTCAGGTAGAGCGGGTTAGCCATCAGTTTTCTCGCCCGCGCAATGTTATTGTTCCGGGGCTTTTAGTGGATGCCGTGGTTGTGTGCGAACCGCAGACTGACGCAAAGGAATATAATCCCGCGCTGTCCGGTGATATGCACGTCCCCGCGTCGCATATGGACTACTTTGTAAATAAACTGTCAACCACGAAGAGAAAGAAAACCCAATCAGGCGATAAAACCGCCGACATCATCGGTGAACGCGCCGCAAGGGAGCTGCATCCCGGTCAGATTGTCAATATCGGTATCGGTATCCCCGAAATGGTTGGCATATACGCTTCAAAGCAAGGTATCTTAAAAGACATCTATATAACGGTGGAAGCCGGCGGCGTGGGCGGACTTCCCGCGCCGGGCGTGGCGTTCGGAGCGACCATCGGCGCGGATATGATTTGCGACATAGCAACGCAGTTTGACTTTTACGATGGCGGCGGATTGGACATCTGCTTCTTGGGCGGCTTGGAAGCCGATATGCAGGGCAATGTGAACGCGCACAAACTGCCCGGCGGCTATGCAGGTATCGGCGGTTTCGCGAATATCACACACGCTACGAAGACAATCGTGTTCTGTATGAGCTTCAACACGAAAGGTCTTGTGGCATTGAACGAAAACGGCAAAATCCGCGTTGCGGAGGAAGGCTCTGTGCCAAAATTCAAAAAGGAGATTTCCGCGATTAGTTTTTCCGGCAAAAACGCTCTTAAACGCGGACAGCGGGTACTGTATGTTACTGAACGCTGTGTTTTCGAGCTGACCGAAAAAGGCTTGGCGTTGAAAGAAGTTTACCCCGGTATTGACGAAGCGCGGCAAATTCGGGGAATGTTGGATTTTAGTATTGAAAGGAAGTAATGAGATTGTGACCCAAGCGGTCGCGTAATGCGACAGATTTTACACAGGGCTTGTCTATATAATAAATGGCATTATAATAGAAGACAAGGGGTGATTGATAATGTCACGAACGGCATCACAGGCGCAGCCCGTTCAAGAAACGGTATCGCGTATCGCGTGGCATACACTGACAATCAGAGAGTGCTTGCGAAGACTTGATTCGCGCGAAGATGGACTTACGGCGGCTATGGCGGACGAACGCCGTGTCAAATACGGCGATAACGAGCTTGCTCACGGGAATAAGAGAACGCTGATTTCAATATTTTTCGCGCAGTTCTCAGACCTTATGATATGGGTGCTGATTGCGGCGGCGGCTCTGTCCGCGCTGATGAGAGAACCCGTTGATACCGCGATTATACTCTTTGTCGTTATTGTAAACGCCATTTTAGGCACAGTGCAGGAATCAAAAGCGGAACACTCGCTCGAAGCGTTAAAAAAAATGTCCGCGCCCACGGCAAAGGTTATGCGGAACGGTACGCCGCATAAAATTCCGGCGGGCGAAATAACCGTAGGCGATGTTATTATACTTGAGGCAGGAGACAGTGTCCCGGCGGATATACGCCTGTTGACCTGCAACTCGCTGAAAGTCGAGGAGTCCGCGCTTACAGGGGAATCCGTTCCCGTTGAAAAAATCTGTGCAAATCTGGATGATGCTGATTTGCCTCTGGGCGACAGATTCAATATGGCATACATGGGGACAGCCGTCACATATGGGCGGGCAATCGGCGTGGTATGCGAAATAGGTATGTCTACCGAAATCGGAACTATTGCGGAACAGCTTGCGTCCTCTGAAAAAGAGACTACTCCTTTACAGAAAAAACTTAATCAAATATCCAACGTGCTGTCCGTTGGCGTACTGTGCATAGCGGCGGTAATATTCGGCATTTCGATACTTATGAAGGGCTGGGGCAGCATACAGGATTCATTCCTGTTGGCAATCTCGCTTGCCGTTGCGGCAATTCCCGAGGGCATGGTAGCCGTTGTGACAATCGTACTGGCGATGGGCATGAGCCGTATGGCAGCAAAGAACGCGATAATCCGCCGTTTGCCCGCTGTAGAAACACTTGGTTCAACACAGGTTATATGTTCTGACAAAACCGGAACGCTTACCCAGAATCGTATGACCGTGCGGGAATTGTTCGCCGAAAAAGAGGACGAGTTACTCGAAGCTATGCTTCACTGCAACGATGCGGCTCTTGATAAGACAGGTAAAGCCGTTGGCGACCCGACCGAAACCGCGTTGTTGGATTATCTGCTTGACAAAAACCTCGCAAAAGGAGATAATATAAGAGAACGTACCCGCGCGGGTGAGATTCCTTTCGATTCTGAACGGAAACTCTCAACGGTAGCCGTGAGAATAGGCGATAGTATAAGGCTCTATGTCAAGGGCGCACCCGACATCCTGTTAAAACGGTGTATAAAGGGTAATATCAGTGCCGCCGAGAGCGCGAACAGCCGCATGGCAGTTCAGGCGTTGCGCGTACTCGCTTTCGCTTACAAAGACGTTCAGCGCGTGAATCTGTCTGATACATTTGGTTCTGAGAGCGGGCTTACATTCTGCGGGTTGGCAGGAATGCTCGATCCCGCCCGACCCGAGGCGAAAGCGTCTATCGCTGTATGCCGCGCCGCCGGAATACTTCCCGTTATGATTACGGGCGACCACAAGGAGACTGCCGTTGCCATAGCGAACGATTTAGGTATTCTTGGTGACGGGCGAAAGGCTGTAACGGGACAGGAACTGGCGTTGTTAAGCGACACGGAGCTTGAAAAAGAGGTAAATAGTATCGGCGTTTACGCCCGCGTTGCTCCCGAACATAAGACGCGCATTGTATCTGCGTGGCAGAAACTGGGTAAAATCGTTTCGATGACGGGAGACGGGGTTAACGATGCCCCCGCGCTGAAGACCGCCGACATCGGAGTGGGCATGGGTATCACGGGTACTGATGTGTCAAAAGGCGCGTCTGACATGGTACTCACCGATGATAACTTCGCGACAATAGTCACCGCCGTTGGAGAAGGACGGCGCATATTCGATAACATACACAAAACCGTAAGGTTTTTGCTGTCATCGAACGCCGGAGAGGTAATAGCCATTCTTGCCGCTACTTTGCTTAACTGGAATCTCTTGGCGGCTATACATATACTGTGGGTGAATCTGGTGACAGATACATTCCCCGCTCTGGCGTTAGGAATAGAACCCGCCGAACCCGATATTATGACGCGCAAGCCCCGCGACCAGAAGACACCATTTTTTACGGGGCGCGAGTGGTTCAGGGTTTTAATAGTTGGAGCGTTTGAGGCGTTTTTGACACTGGGCGCGTATATGCTCGGGGGCGGAGGTGTCTTAGGCACTACAATGGCATTCCTCACGCTGTCGCTGTCGCAGTTGTTTGCCGCCGTTGGATTTCAGTCGGAACGCAACAGCGTGTTTAACATGAAGCTGAAAGATCACCCCATGCTATGGCTGGCTTTTATCGGTTCTGGCGCGTTACAGGTATTGGTTGTGCTTATTCCTCCGCTGAGGACGCTGTTCAGGCTTGTGCCGCTCGGTTGGCTGAACTGGATGCAGGTCATTGCGCTCTGCCTGTGTATGCTGCTGTTCATAGAACTGCAAAAGTTTATCGCAAAACACACAAAGAGTTAATACGGTTTCTAGAGAGGAGCAATACAAATGCAAGCACAAGCCTATGAGGGTTATTTTGAGAGCGGTACGTTTTACACTGCAGGTCAGCCACTGCGTATACCGGAGCGTAAACGTGTCCTTATAGCTATATTGGGTGACAGGCAAAGCGACATTGAAAAGCAAGCGGCATGGAACGGGTTTAAGCAAATGATGAAAGATACGGAACATGAAAATGTTTTACTGGATGATGAATCTTTTCTCCGCAGAGACAGCGGTCGTAGCTTAATCAATTTTGCGGATGAGAGGTAACCTTATGATATATGCGTTAGACACAAACATAATCATACACCTGCTGCGTGATACATCATCGGTAGTTTTTCAATATGATAAAGCAATGGCGCAAGGCACTTCGATAATAATTCCCCCTTACGTGGACTTTGAAATCCGCCGAGGATTGCGTTATGCGAACGCAACCGCAAAAGAGAGGATATACCAACAGTTGTGTGAGAGTTGTACTGTAGGCGAAATGCGAAGAGAAATATGGATTTATGCGGCAAACCTTTATTCCGAGTTGAGGCATAAAAAATTTACCGTAGGTGATGCCGATTTATTGATAGCCGCATATTGCTTAATTGATAAGTATACTCTTGTTACAAACAATACCAAAGACTTTACGAAATTTCAAAATCTTCAGCTTGATGATTGGGTAAATTAAACTTAGTTTACAAAGGGAGGGATTTTAATGTCCGATTCATTTCCGCGCACATTAGTTGGCGGCGTATCATTGCCGCGTATGCTGATCGGCACAAACTGGCTGTTGGGATACAGTCATAGAACTCCGTCCAGCGACCGCCTTATAGAGGAACAGAATAAAAACAGAGAAGCTATAGCCGATATTATAGAAGCGTTTCTTACATACGATATAAACGCGATTATGGCACCCGCGTCACAGAACGAAGTAGTCATTGAAGGCATTAAAATCGCCGAGGACAGAACCGGAAAAGGTGTTATTATCATTGACACACCGATACTTAATGTAGACGATACTCCCGAAGCTCGCCGCGAAGCCGAAGCGGTAATTAAAAACAGCGGTAAAATGGGTTCGGCGTTTTGTATGCCGCATCATTTTTCCGTTGAACAGCTTGTCAATAAAAACAAACAGATCATAGACCGCTTGCCGGACTATCTATCAATGATACGCGGCAGCGGCATGATACCGGGACTGTCAGCTCATATGCCGGAACTCATAGTTTACTCAGACGAACAGGGCTATGATGTGGAGACATATATTCAGATTTACAACTGCATGGGCTTTCTTATGCAGGTCGAGATTGAGTATATCAATAACGTCATATGGTTCGCCAAAAAACCTGTAATGACCATAAAACCAATGGCGGCAGGACGTGTTACGCCGTTCGTTGGGTTAACATTCTCTTACGCGACCCTTAGAGAATGCGATATGGTAGCGGTGGGATGTTTTTCAGCGGATGAAGTTCATGAGGATGTCGAAATCGCGATGGCGGCGATTGAACGCCGCAAGCCCGGTCTAAAGGGCAGACAAAGCCCGGGCAAGAGCGCGATAATGAAGGAATAATAGAGTTGGAGGTCGGTATGGATAACACGCCTATTGATTACAAGCGTTGGTTTGAAGCCGCGCGTTTCCGCGTTTCAACGCGGAAGTATTTCGGCGCGCCCGAAGAGGGAGAGCTTGAAAGGTTAAGCCTGTTGGCGAAAGCACTTGAGGGCGATGGCATAAGATTAAAAGTTACCGAAGCCACACCAAAGCTGTTCTCGGGATTTCAATCGTTAGCCATTAAAAACGTCACTCATGTTGCCCTGATTATCGGCAAAGAGGATTCGCCTCTTAACCGCATTGGGTACAAGGGTGAAGCTCTGACACTCGAAGCAACGGCCATGGGACTTGCCACTTGTTGGATGGCGGGTACGTTCAAGCAGAGCGAGGCTCGTAAAATAGCGGAGCTTGAGGACGGAGAGAAATTATTCGGCTTAATTTCATTGGGCAAGCCGTCCGAGCCGTTTAAGGAAATACCGGACAGCGAACGCGGCCGTAAACCTCTCGAAAAGTTGGTGCAATCGGAGAAAGGTATGTCACTCGCCGATATTGAACCGTGGCAGAACTCCGCGCTGAAATGCGCCAGAATTGCGCCGTCGTCAGTAAATTTCCAGCCGTGGCGTTTCGCCTGCACCAAAGGTCTGATATGTATGGTTGCATCGGGATTATTCAGCAAGAAAGCGGAGTTGGATTTAGGAATCGCCATGCTGCATATTGACTTGGGTACGGCTGTTGAGGGCGTACACGGTTCATGGGGCAGAGACGGCGATGTCTGGGTATTCACAAAAGCCAATGCGTAAAAAACGTAAGAAACGGGATATAAGAAAGCTAATCCGTTCCGGTATCACATTGATTGTTATTGCCGCCATTGCCGCGGGAGTGTATCTTGCGGCTCCTATTGTGGTGTCAAAATACAGAGCCAATGAAGCCGCGCGCGCGGTTACCGATGAACGCCCCGAACGCGCGATTGAGATGCTGCTTCCCGAACTCGACCGCAACCCCAAGGATACAGAGTTAAGGCTAAAATTAGTCGATTTATATGTTGAGACCGGAAACTACTCCCGCGCCGAATATCTTCTTTTGCGCGGTACGTTGGAAAAGGCGGGACAGATTGAGTTGTACCGCCGCTTGTGCAACGTCTTTGTCAAACAGGACAAGCTGTTCGATGCCGTAAGTCTAATCAACGATATGTCAAATCCTAATATTAGGGAGATGTTAATGTCGGAACGCCCGCCGATGCCGGTCTTCAACCCGTCTCCGGGCGATTACCGTGAGTTTTTAACGGTTGCGGTCAGCGTGCGTGAGGGCGACATATGCTACCTTTCGCTGAATGGTGAAATTCCCGTACTTGCGGAAGAGTATAATGAACCGATAACTCTAACCCAAGGCATTACCAATATTAAAGCGGTAGCCGTTTCACCCGAAGGGATTGTTTCGGACTGGGTGGACATCAGCTACCGCCTTGACGATGTTATTGAGCCTGTCGTGTTTGAAGACGCTGTTATTGAGAGAATAACCCGTGAAATTCTGGGAATACCCAATGGTATAATAATAAGTGATAAATTGCAAGCGGTGAAAGAACTGTCTATTCCCGAAAACGAGAATTATGTGACATTGAACGACTTGCGTCACTTTACACATCTTGATACGCTAAAGCTCGTTGGAAACGGAACGCCCGTGGACATCTCCGCGCTTTGGAACTTGTCGCGGCTTAGAATAATGAGCCTAACTGATTTTGGCATAGATTCTTTTAATTTAGAATCTGTCGGTCAGCTTGAATGGCTCGAACACCTTGATTTATCAAGGAATAACATAGTATCGCTTGAGGCTTTATCCGGACTTGTATCGCTGAAAACATTGGTTATCAGCGGCAATAATATACTTGACATATCGCCGCTCGCGGAGCTGGTTTTACTTGAAAGATTAGATTTCAGTCAAAACGCGGCGGAGAGTACGGGTGCTCTCTCAGAAATGACAAATTTGAGGATTCTCAATATGTCCGGCAACCTGATTAGTTCGCTGAAAGGACTTGAAGCTCTTCGCGGTCTGGTAACTCTGGATATGAGTTCCAATTCTGTCGCGGGTAAAGAAATGACATATCTCGCGGGATTGTCCTCACTTAAAGAGTTAAATATATCCGGAAACCGCGGCTTGGAAGATATTTCGGCACTCGGAAACCTTAGCAAACTGGAGGCGTTGACCGCCGACAACTGCTCAATAAAGGATTTAACAGAGTTGGGCGGGCTTAGTTCTTTAACATTCCTGTCGCTGAATTACAACGCAATCGAATTGTTGGATGGCTTAGAAGAGTTAGAATCTCTAAATATTCTATGGGCAAACAGAAACGAAATCAATTCACTCAGAGCCGTATCCCTCTTGCCTTTGATCGAACTGCATATCGAACATAACAAGCTGCCTTCACTTGTAAGAATCAAAGACAACGAGACGTTAAAAAAAGTTTACGCATTCGGAAATCCCTTGACCGAGACAGTCGTGTTCAGAGAAGGCGTTGAAGTGTTTACAGGAAGATAAATATGAATGTACTTATCACAGGTTCAAACGGTTATATCGCCCGTATGCTTCATGCCGCGCTGTCAGAAGCGCGGCATGAAGCGCGGCACTTAAACGTTCGCGGCGATGAATGGCGGAACACGGATTTTACCGGGTATGACAGCGTTGTACACCTTGCGGGAATAGCGCATAACAGTTCCTTCGACCCGGAAGAGTACAGGCGCGTCAATATCGAACTGACATCGGCATTGGCAAAAAAGGCGCGTGACAGCGGCATACCGCAGTTTATATTCGTTAGTTCTATGGCGGTTTACGGTTTGAGTGACGTGTTTGCGCCCCTTAATGAACTAACGCGAAACACTCCTTTGCAGCCCAAAACACTCTACGGTAAAAGTAAGCTGTCTGCGGAATCAGAGGTTCTAAGTGTTTACGGCGATACTTCCTGCATAGTTCGACCGCCGATGGTTTATGGGGAGAACTGCCCGGGTAATTATGCCCGTTTGCGGAATATTGTGCTGAAATACAAGGTAATTCCCAATTACAAGAACAATCGCGGTATGATATATGTTCACAATCTATGCGAAATGCTGAAACTACTTATAGAAAACCGCGCGAGTGGTTATTATCACCCGCAGGATGCTGAAACACTGTCTACGCGAAAACTGGCGGACTTGATAGCGGAAGCCAACGGCGTGAAAGTTCGCGCCATACCTATACCATTCCTCAAGTTTGCCGCCAAAGTATTACCAATAATAGGAAAAGCGTTCGGAAGCCTGTCATACAGCCCCGAATTGACGGCATATAATGATGGAAATTACCAAGTTTATGATGTAAAAAGCGCGATTGAGCGAACAGAAAAGTATTGGCGTGAGAGGTGAACCATGCGGGTTATACATTTAATTAGCGGGGGCGATGTCGGCGGCGCGAAAACGCACGTTCTGACGCTGCTGAAAGGCTTGTCCGCGCGTATGAATATCACGCTTGTGTGCTTTCTCGACGGTCCTTTTGCGAGTGAAGCGCGGGCAATGGGTATTGATACGCGGATTATCAGCGGAAACGGGGTTTTCGGTGACTTGCGAGCGTTGGAAGTGCTTATTAAGAACGGCAAATATAATATCGTACACTCGCACGGTTCACGCGGTAACGCATTTTCCGCGCTCTTAAAACCGCGTCTTGGACTGCCTGCGGTCACTACCATTCACTCGGATTACAGGCTTGATTATCTCGGTTCACCTGTCCGCGCGGCAACATACGGTACGCTGAACAGGTGGGCATTGACAAAAATGGACTATTACACAGGCGTATCCGATCCAATATCAGAAACACTGATAAAGCGCGGATTTCCTGCGGAGCGTATGTTCACGATATATAACGGCATTGATTTTGAGAGCGTATCACCCGACCGCAATGTGTCAAGAGAAAAACTCGGGTTCTCGCCAAGCGATGTAATAGTGGGTATAGCCGCCAGATTTGATCCGGTTAAAAACGTTGGCGAGCTAATAGCCGCGTTTGCTAAGGTAGCCGATGACTGCCCGAACATGAAGCTCGCGCTCGCGGGCGATGGCCGCCTGTGCGATACGCTTAAAAAGCAAGCCGCGAATCACGGTCTTTCGGAGCGTGTCATCTTTTTGGGATGGCAGGAAGATATGCGGGCTTTTTACAGCGCGATTGACATTAACGCGCTGACCTCACGCTCGGAAACTTTCCCATACGCGCTCACAGAAGGTGCGCGGTCGGGAATCGCGACTGTGGCATCGAATGTCGGCGGCATCCCAAAGCTCATCGACCATGGCGTTAACGGCTTTCTCTACAAGTCAGGCAAAGCGGACGCGCTTGCCGTGTGCCTTAAAAATTTTTATGACAGCACAGAGTTGAGGACATCTCTTGGAGCGCGGCTTAACGCTAAGGCACGAAAAAACTTCTCAATTAAGAACACCGTAGACACGCAGGAAAAAA
This sequence comes from Oscillospiraceae bacterium, assembly GCA_009782385.1. Classification (GTDB taxonomy): domain Bacteria; phylum Bacillota; class Clostridia; order Oscillospirales; family UBA929; genus WRMG01. Next base: position 44,285 of record WRJE01000008.1, read on the forward strand.
TATACGAAGACATCCTTGCCCGTTCGGCGCGTGCGAAAAAAAAGCGTGACGGTATCACGCTTTGCGGGGCTTACGGATACGGGAATGCCGGGGACGATGGCATTCTGACGGCGATTTTAGATCATATGCGCGAGATGGATCCTTTCATGCCGGTACGGGTCATGTCGCGCAATCCGCGCCAGACCGCCTGTCAGTTCAGAGTGGAAACCCTCCATACGCTCAATCCGTTCGCGCTGACACGCTCACTGAAAAGAAGCGAGCTGTACGTCAACGGCGGCGGCAATTTAATGCAGGACGCGACATCATCGCGTTCGCTGTGGTTTTACTTATTCACGCTGTGGCTGGCAAAAAAGCGCGGCGCGAAGGTGCTGATGTATGCTTGCGGCATAGGGCCTATTGACCGCAAACGCAACCGCCGCCTGACGGCGAAAATAATGTCAAGATATGTTGACGCAATCACGGTTCGAGAGCCGGACGCGCTGCGTGAGCTTGAAAATCTCGGTGTCAGAATTGAAAAAACATTGCTGACCGCCGACCCCGCTTTGCGTCTCGCCCCGGCTTCCGATGAGGCAGTCGATGCCGCCATGCTGTCAATGGGTCTCGAACCCCGTGGAATGTACATCGGCGTTGCGCTCCGCGAATGGTCCGGATTTACTGAAAGCATTGCCGCGTTTGCCTCAATGCTGGACACCGCGTATACTAAATATGGGCTTACGCCCATTCTGCTGCCGTTTGAGGCAAAACGTGATGATGCCGCCGCCAAAAGCGTTGCCGGACTGCTCAAATCACCTTTCGTGTTTGCGGACGGATTGCGCCGACCCGAAGAGCTAATAGGTATTTTGTCGCGTATGCGTGCCGTTGTGGGTATGCGCCTTCACGCGCTGATTTTCGCGGCAGGGCAAGGTGTGCCGCTGATTGGCGTTTCATATGACAACAAAGCGCGCGCGTTTTTGGATTATCTCGGTCAGGATTTGTGCTGTATGTTGAGCGAAGCGTCTCCCGAACGCTTGACGGCGTTGCTTGACGAGTGTATGTCGCGCCCGGACGACCCTGCAGAACGGCTTGCGGCGGTCACACGGCTGAGAAACATGGAAAAAGGCAACGTTCAAATGCTGCGGGAGATGTTGGGATAACTTGATTTTCAACTTCCAACAAAACATAGCACGGCAATTTAGTTTTGTAACTGTTTAATGCAAATCGTGGTGTAGGGGCGGCCATTGGCCGTCCGTATCGTGTAAAAATTCGTATTTTTAACAACGGACGCGCAATGCGCGCCCCTACAAGTTACAAAACTAAATCGCCGTGAAAACATAGCGTTTGACAAATACAATGATAAATGGTAGAATTAAGCTGACAATAATTAAATAACGGGGGTGCTTCTATGCGTAACGAAACACTTACAATGTCCGATGGGGCGGCAATATACCTTGCCGATATGTCTCCCAGTCAAAAGCCAAGGGCGGTTGTTCAGTTCGTTCACGGTTTCAGCGAACACAGCGGGCGGTACATAGAGTTGGGCGAGCGTTTCCGCGACCAAAATATCGCTTTCGTCATGCACGACCAACGCGGTCACGGCAGAACGCCGGGTAAGCGCGGCGTTGCGCCGTCTTATGACAAACTGCTCGATGATGTTGAAGCGGTGCGCGGACGCATTGACGAACTGTACCCGGAAACACCCGTTATCATCTACGGTCACAGCATGGGCGGAAATATTACCGCTAACTTCATGATTTCCCGCACACAGAAACGCCACGTCTGCGCCGTTATATGCGCCCCGTGGATTCGCCTTTATAAACCGTACTCCACATCCTCCGTTGTGTTTGCGTCCATTGCCGGAAAACTGACCTCTAAGCTCGGGGTTGTTAACCCTCCGAACTTTGAAATACTTACCCACGATGAAGAAATTATCCGCAGAACGCGGGAAGACCCGTATTTCCACGGACGCTTATCGTTCCGGCTCTTCACCCAGATAACCGCAAAGGGCGAATACGCGATAATGCGAGCAAAACTGATAACGCTGCCCGCGCTTCTTATGAACGCTTGCGGTGACAAGGTCGTGTCGCCCGATGCCGTCAGAGAGTTCCACAAAAATTGCGGGTCGAACGTTGTGCTTAAAGAGTATGAGGGACTATACCACGAACTGCATAACGAACTTGAGAGCGAGAAGGTGTTCGGGGATGTGATGGAGTTTATTTCGGGGTATTGCTAAGGAATGGAAGCTCCCAAGATGTGTTCCATAGATTTTCTTTGAAAAAATCCGGCGACCTTGACTGAATTTGCCCGCTGTGATATAATGCACTCGTCATTACGCATAATAATAGAGTAATCTGTCTTTTGGAGGTCTTAAATATGTCAAATCTTATAACGGTTGATAACGGCAACTTTAATGAAACTATATCGGGCGGTACTGTTTTAGTTGACTTTTGGGCTCCGTGGTGCGGGCCATGCCGAATGGTCGGACCTATTGTCGATGAACTGGCGGAAGAATTTGCCGGAAAGGCAAAGATATGTAAGCTGAACACAGACGACAACCAAGCTCTCGCGCAAGAATACAACGTTATGACCATCCCTACGTTGATTATCTTCAAAGACGGCACGGAATCGGAACGTTTGGTGGGTGTGCGCCCCAAAAGCGAACTGTCGGAAGCGATAAATAAATACTTGTAATAGACGGGCTTGCCCGGTCTTTAGTAAGGGGCGATAACAATGTCAGCCGATAGCAGGAATTTCCGTTCGGCCGTTTTGGGCTTTGACCGGAGCGACGTAATCAATTATATTGAGCTAATGGCAAAAGAGCGGCGCGATGAAGTAGAAGCACATCGGCGTGCCGCCGATGTGTTGCGCCGTGAGCGTGACGAAGCGCGTGAAGAGATTGCCTCTCTAAAGACCCAACTTGACGACAGTGACGGCGAGCGTGTCAGGCTCTCCAATCAGCAGGAGGAGCTTGCGGCTAAACGCATATTATGCACAGAGCTCTCCGAAAGACTTGCCCGCATAAATTCCGAACTCATAGCGGAACGTAAGAAGAACGGGGAGCTCGAGGAATCCCTCAAAGAGTATGAACGCGAGAACGAGGCTGTCGGGCGTGCCAAAAGCCGCGCCGCCGACCTTGAGTTTATGGCATATAAACGCGCCGAAGCGATTGAGGCGGAGGCCGTGCAAAACACGGAGAAGGCTCGCGGCTTACTTAAAAGGTTGGTCGCGGACACAAGAAGCAAATACACCTTGGCGAGAAACGATGCCGAGGGCGTGGCGTATGGAGTATTGCAGGAACTGGGAAAGCTGACCGAGTGGTTTAACGAGTTTCCGCGTCTGTTCGATACTATAGACGATAAGCTCGACTCAATGCAGGCACACGAAAAACCGATGATAAAGGCATTTGTCCCCCATCAGTTTGACGAAGAAGGCGCGGATGAACAGCAGTCTGACGAAAGCGAATAGGTTCTTATGAAACGTATCACAAGTATACTTTTAATTCTTCTTATTACCCTGTCTCTTTTTGCCGGATGTACCCCCAAAGCACAGCAGAACGAGACAGTGCTTCCCTACAATGCCGATAATGCTGATAAAACCGATAATGCCGATAACGTTGACATTAACGATATCGGCACACAACGGCAGGCTATGCCCCTCATATGGCAGGTCACCGATACAAGCGGGCAAATTATGTACTTGTTCGGGTCAATACACGCCGCTGACAGCGTACTGTATCCCTTGCCGCCAACAATAATGAACGCTTTTGAGAGCAGTGATTATGTGGCGGTTGAGGTTGATGTGAACGCTTTTGAGAATGATTTTGATGCCCAGATGGCAATGTCACTCCGAATGATGTACCAAGACGGAAAATTGATAGATGATGATATAGGTTCGGAACTCCACGAGAGGGCAAAAGACGTTTTTACAGAACACGAGCCGCTTTTAGATTTAGGGTTTCCACTTGAAATGCTCGACCTCTTTAAGCCTTATATGTGGACATCACTGTTAACGAGTATCATTGTAAGCAAATCCGGCCTGTCGGAAGAATACGGATTGGATAAATATTTTCTGACCGAAGCGGCGGCACGCGGCAAGAGTATACTTGAAATTGAATCTATGGATGAGCAGTTAGATATAATATTGGGGTTTTCAATGCCGTTGCAGTCTCTTCTGTTGGAGAGCGCGTTGAATATTGACAAGTCCGCCAACGAAATTAGCGAACTCTACAACCTTTGGAAGCAGGGCAATGAATCGGGTATTGAGGCGGTATTGAGTTCGGAACTGGAAGATATACCCGAACATCTCGCCGCCGAATACAATGCCGCGCTGATGACTAAGCGTAATTTGAAAATGGCGGAAGCGGCAAAACGGTATATGTCCGAGGGAAAAAACGTGTTTTACATAGTCGGAATCGCGCATATGCTCGGCGGCAACGGTATTATCGCGCTGCTCAGGCAAAGCGGATATACGGTAGAATTATTGCAGTAATCGACCGCACACGCCCGTGATGTTAAGGTTTTGCCCTCTACAGCAATTTCTGCACCCTTTTATATAGTATAAACGCCAAAATACAGTTTCCAAACGATTTTATCAAATTGAACGGCACGATTACCGGGATTAGCATACCCGCTACATCTCTCAACGAAGCGTGGGGGATAAACAGCGGCACAACGACAAGATTGAGCGGAATCATAATCACCGTGCTGGTCAACGCCCCAACAATCAGCGCGATAACCGCACCCGAAAGGGTGCGTTTGTTTTGGTATATCAGCGAAGCGACAAAAACCATCAAGCCGGTCGAAACAAAGTGCATGATGAATCCCATCCACCCGCTTGCGGCACTGACGGTCAACGCCTGAATGACACACGCCACGAACACCAGCACAAGTCCCGGCAGCGTTCCGTAAAATAACGCGCCGATAAGCAGAGGGATGTCGGCGGGGTCATACTCCATATGCGGAGCGGCGGGGAAGATTGGGAATCGGATTAAATACACCAACACAACGGCTACCGCCGCCAACAGACCGATGCCTGTTATGGTTCTGAGTTTGTCTTTGGACATAAAAATACCTCCTTCTCGTATCCGGACTTTTCACTGTTCCCGCAAAGGGAATAAATCCTTTTGCTTGAAAACAGCGACTTACCGTCGGCATCGGAATCTCACCGAATTCAACCTTATATAAGGCTCGCGGGCTTGCCACGGTAAAACCGTGTATAACCGCCGGTGGGGAGTTTCACCCCGCCCCGAAAGACTTGTTGAGGGTATTATAACACTGAGAGCGAGCGAGTGTCAAGAGGGATTTGACGCGGGTTCATAATTATGCCAGACATTCTGCACATCATCGTTGTCCTCGAGCATTTCGAGGAGTTTATCCATCTTCTTGATGTCATCGGGGTCGGTCAAAGTTATATAATTCTGCGGAATCATCTCAACCTCCGCGCTGATATAAGCATAGCCGCGCGATTCCATAGCGTCTCGTACCGCGCTGAAATCATCGGGCGCGGTCGTTATCTCGTGCGTGCCGTCACTTGAATTGAAGTCGTCCGCCCCGCATT
>WRJE01000009.1 GCA_009782385.1 Oscillospiraceae bacterium
TAATTTTTGTGTTTCTAATACCTTACACCGCCTCGCTGTACAACGGGCTTTCGCGTCTGTTCGCGATGGCTTTTGATGTGCCTTTTGAATACTGTATAATCGCTATGGGAGTTTTGACCGCGATTTTTGTGGTTGCCGGCGGATACATCGCAACCGCCGTAAACAATTTAATACAAGGCACAATCACTATTGTCGGTATTATCGCGGTAATTGCCGCCGCGCTTAACCAAAAGGGCGGTTTCTCAGCCGCTGTTGATTCGCTTGGCAGAATCGATTATTTATCTTTCCCGCCCGGTCTCTACACATCACTTTTCGGACCCGACCCGCTTTCATTGTTGGGCGTTGTTATTCTAACATCGCTCGGCGCGTGGGGTCTGCCGCAGATGGTCGCCAGATTTTACTCGATAAAAAGCGAGAAAATGATAACGAAAGGCGCGGTCGTCTCTACTGTTTTTGCAGTGATTGTAGCGGGAGGATGTTATTTTCTTGGCAGTTTCGGGCGTTTGTTTGTTGACAGAGGCTTTGTTGCTGATAACGGTTATGATTCAATTATTCCCACTATCCTTTCGGGAATGGGCGATGTATTGATTGGTATTGTCATTGTCTTGGTGTTTTCTGCTTCAATATCAACCCTCTCTTCACTTGTCATGGCTTCGGCATCTACTCTGACGCTGGACTTTCTGAAAGGTCATGTAATAAAAAAGATGAACGACAGGAAACAGCTTATGTACATCCGCGTACTGATTGTTGTTTTTATCGTTATTTCCTCGGTTATAGCTATATGGATTTATAACGGCGGAGTGACGTTTATCGCTCAGTTAATGGGTATTTCATGGGGCGCGCTCGCCGGGTCGTTCCTCGCGCCGTTCCTTTATGGGTTATATTGGAAACGCGCAAGCAAGCTCTCCGTCTGGTGCTGCTTTATTTTCAGCACCTCCCTTATGACGCTGAACAGCGTTTTCAGAAGCGCGTTTCCGACTGTGCTGCAGTCGCCGATCAATGCCGGGGCGTTCGCGATGCTTGCCGGACTGGTTATAGTGCCGATTGTAAGCCTAATTTCTAAAGCTCCCGATAGAGCGGAGATAGAAAAATACTTTTCATGCTATGATTCGTAGGGGCGATGAAATATGAAATCATTGGAGGGAGGAAAACAACAATATGTGGCAGCCGGATATTGAAACTCTGCCGCGCAGAAATATAGAAACCCTTCAAAATGAGCGGTTAAGGGAAACCGTTTCACATATTTGGGCAAACGCTCCGGTTCAGAGGGCTAAATTGGAAGCGGCGGGGCTTGCTCCCGATAATATCCGCACGACAGACGACCTCGTGAACGTGCCGTTCACTGTAAAAGAGGATTTTCGCGTTAACTATCCGTATGGACTGTTTGCCGTTCCTATGAAAAACATAGTGAGACTTCAAGGAACTTCAGGCACAACGGGCAAAAATACGATGGCGGGATACACCCGCCGCGACATGAAAATGTGGGCGGATTTAATAGCGCGGCTCGCAACCGCCGTTGGCGTTACGGATGAGGATGTCGCGCAGATTTGTTTCGGATACGGGCTGTTCACGGGCGGGTTTGGATTACATCAGGGAATGGAGCGCATCGGCGCGACCGTACTTCCGATGTCATCGGGCAATACGGAACGCCAGCTCATCATGATGGAAGATATGGGTACAACGGTTCTGATAGCAACCCCGTCATACGCGCTGTATATTTCGGAGATGGTAAATGAAGCGGGTATAAGGGACAAGCTCAAGCTGCGGGTCGGATTGTTCGGCGGCGAGGGATGCACGCCGGAAATGCGTCTCAAAATCGAGAACAACCTTGGAATAACGGCTACAAACAACTATGGTTTGTGCGAGCTTATAGGACCGGGGCTGTCCGGCGAATGCCGCGAGCGTGACGGATTGCACATCGCCGAAGACCATTTCTTTGCCGAAATAATAGACCCCGATACAGGCGAACGCCTGCCCCACGGCGAGCAGGGAGAGTTGGTAGTTACAACGCTGACAAAAGAGGCTCTGCCGCTTCTGCGCTACAGAACGCGGGACATAACCCGCCTTAATCCCGAACCTTGCGTTTGTGGGCGCACACATATGCGGATGATGCCGACACGCGGGCGCAGTGACGATATGCTGATAATAAAGGGTGTCAATGTATTCCCGTCACAGATAGAGAGCGTGCTTATCGGTATCGAGCATATCGGACCGCATTATTTGCTGTTGGTGCGCCGTGACGGAATATCGGATACGTTAGAGGTTAAAGTCGAGCTGACAGATACCTCGGTTTTGGAAAGTTTTTCGGAGTTGGAACGTATACAGCACCGTGTAAAGGACAGGCTGAGGGTTGTTTTGGGACTTAATGTAAAGGTCAGCTTGGTCGGACCGAACACTATAGAGCGTTTTCAAGGCAAAGCGAAAAGAGTAGTAGATTTACGAGAGGAAAAACAGATATGAAAAAGATGATGCTTGGCAATGAAGCTGTCGCGCGGGGACTGTATGAGGCGGGGTGTACCTTTGTTTCATCATACCCGGGTACGCCAAGTACGGAGATAACGCAATATGCTTCGGATTATGTCAGCATTTACGCCGAGTGGGCAACTAATGAGAAAGTAGCCGCTGAGGCGGCTTTCGGTGCATCGCTCGCGGGAGCGCGGGCATTCTCAGGCATGAAACACGTTGGATTAAATGTAGCGGCAGACCCCGTATTTACAGCGGCTTACACAGGCGTTAACGGCGGGTTGGTTATAGCCGTTGCGGATGATATGGGAATGCACTCGTCACAGAACGAGCAGGACAGCCGCCATTATGCCGTTGCCTCTAAAATACCCATGCTCGAGCCGTCTGATTCGCAGGAGTGCAAGGATTTCACTAAGTTGGCGTTTGAACTCTCCGAAAAGTTCGATACACCTGTGTTTGTACGGCTTTCAACACGCATTTCACATTCGCTGGGTAGCGTTGAGATAAGCGAACCCGCCCCTGTTGAGCCGCGTGAGTATGTGAAAAACACGCAAAAATATGTAATGACACCCGCAAACGGCCGCCCGCGCCACGCGGAGGTGGAGAAGCATATGGAGGAGCTGGGGGATTGGTGTGAAACGGCGGATATCAACAGCGTTGAATGGGGGACAGAGCGCAAAATCGGCGTTGTATCGGCGGGAATCGCGTATCAGACGGCGCGTGAGGCTTTCGGCGATAAAGCAAGCTATATAAAATTGGGCATGATATATCCTCTGCCCGTTGCTATAATACAGGAACTTGCAGAAAAAGTCGAAACTCTGTATGTCATTGAGGAACTGGACGATTTTATTGAGACGCACTGCAAAAAGCACGGTATAAGCGTTATAGGAAAGGCGGAGCTGTCGCCGCTTGGGGAATATACGCCTGAAATGCTGCGCCGCTTGGCGGGGGACAGTGTTCCCGATGTCACACATACCATTACCGTGCCGCCCGCGCGTCCGCCCGTGCTTTGCCCCGGCTGTCCGCACAGGGGAGTATTTTCCGTGCTTAATAAAATGAAACTAACCGTTACGGGTGACATAGGATGTTATACTCTGGGGGCGGCGAAGCCGCTTGACGCGATGGATATGTGCCTGTGCATGGGGGCTTCGGTATCGTCACTTCACGGCTTGTTGAAAGCCAGACCCGAAATGGCAAGGCGTTCGGTTGGGGTAATAGGCGATTCGACATTTCTGCACTCCGGTATTACAGGGCTTATTAACATTGTATATAACAGAAGCGCGGCGACCGTGCTGATATTGGACAACTCAATTACAGGCATGACAGGTCACCAACCCAACCCGGTTTCGGGCTTTACGCTGAAGAAAGAAGCCGCGCCTGTTGTCAATCTTGAAGTTTTGTGCAGAGGGTGCGGCGTTGAGCGCGTTCGCGTAGTTGACGCATTTGACATGGAGGGATTGGAAGCCGCCCTTAAAGAAGAGTTGGCGGCGGACGAACCGTCTGTCGTGATTATGCGCCGCCCGTGTGCATTAGTTAAAACCTTTAAGAAAGGCTCGCCGCGAACGGTTGAGGATTGTAAGAAGTGTAAAGCCTGCCTGCGTGTGGGATGTCCCGCGCTCTACACTGTCGGCGAACTGATACAGGTTGACCAGTCACTCTGTATGGGCTGCGGATTATGCTCGAAAATCTGCCGCTTCGGCGCGATTAAGGAGGGCAAATAATATGACGAATATTGTTATTTCCGGCGTTGGCGGTCAGGGTTCTATACTGGCGAGCCGTATATTATTCGCCCTGTATGAGACCAGAGGTGATATGGTAAAGGTCAGCGAGGTACACGGCATGAGCCAGCGCGGCGGCAGCGTCATAACGACCGTTCGCGCAGGGAAAACCGTTTACAGCCCGCTGATACCTGACGGCGAGGGCGATATTCTTATCGCGCTTGAGCAAATCGAGGCGTTGAGATACCTAAATCAGCTCAAGCCGGGCGGTACGGTTATCTCAAGTATTCAAAAGATACCGCCCATGCCCGTTCTGACGGGCGCGGCGGTATACCCCGATAATGTGTTTGACGAGATACGCGGCGCGGGATTCAAGCTGATTACTATAGACGCGCTGACACTCGCCAAACAGGCGGGAAACAGCAAAGCGGCTAATGTCGTGGTTTTGGGCGCGGCTTCCGCCGCGCTTGGCGGCACAGACGCGGAATGGGACGCGGCACTGTCTGCCGCTGTTAAGCCTCAGTTTCTCGACCTTAACCGCCGCGCGTTTGAATTGGGGAAAACGGTCATTTAATATAAAGCGTCATGTAGGGGCGGCTATTAGCCGCCCGCGGACGACCAAAGGTCGCCCCTACATTAAAACGCGCAATAAATACGGAGGTTCAATATGATAAAAGCATCATCCGTTTTAACGTTATACAACAACCATAAAAGCCTTGACGGCAAAACAGTGACGCTCAACGGCTGGGTGCGCTCTGTCCGTGACGGCAAGGCGTTCGCGTTTGTTGAGCTGTCAGACGGTTCGGTCATTAAGACCGTTCAGCTCGTTGTCGGGGGCGATAAGCAGTGCTTCGAGACAGTTAAAAAGCTGAACATCGGCGCGGCTGTCACAGTCACGGGACTTGTCGTCAACACGCCGGATGCCCGCCAGCCTTTTGAAATCGCGGCTGAGGATATAACTGTGGAGGGCGGGTCACAACCTGATTATCCTCTTCAAAAGAAACGCCACACCTTGGAATTTCTGCGTACAATACCTCATTTGCGCCCTAGAACCAATATGTTTCAAGCCGTGTTCAGAATCAGAAGCGAGGTTTCGTTTGCCATACACGACTATTTCCACGGGCTTTGTTTTGTTTACGCGCACACGCCGATTATTACAGGCGCGGACGCGGAGGGCGCGCCCATGTTCCGCGTTACCTCACCCGGGACTGAGCGTGAGTTTTTCGGAAGACCCGCTCATCTCTCCGGTTCGGGGCAGTTAGAGGCGGAGACGTTCGCGCAGGCCTTCGGAAAAACGTATACTTTCGGACCTACATTTAGGGCAGAGAACTCAAATACCCCGCGCCACGCCAATGAGTTTTGGATGATTGAACCGGAGATGGCTTTCTGCGACCTTGAGGGCGACATGGATAACGCCGAGGGTTTAGTTAAGCATATAATAATTCATATTTTGGAAACCTGCCCGTATGAAATGGAATTTTTGAACCAATTTGTCGATAACACGCTTATTGAAAGACTTAAAGATGTTGCCAACGCCGAATTTGAACGCATGGAATATACAGAAGCAATCGAGCTTTTGGAAAAAGTCAAGGATAAGTTTGAGTATCCTGTCGGTTGGGGAGCGGATTTGCAGAGCGAGCATGAGCGTTATATCAGTGAGGAAATATGCAAAAAGCCTGTGTTTCTGACGAATTATCCCAAGGAATTGAAGTCGTTTTATATGCGGCTTAACGATGACGGCAAAACCGTTGCCTGTATGGATTTGCTTGTGCCGCACGTTGGCGAGCTTGTCGGCGGTTCACAGAGGGAAGAACGCTATGATGTGCTTCTAAAACGCATGAACGAGTTGGGTTTGAGCGTTGAGGATAACGAGTGGTATATGTCGCTGAGAAAGTACGGCACGACCCGCCATGCCGGATACGGTTTGGGATTGGAGCGTATGATTATGTATGTGACGGGTATTGCGAACATCAGGGATTCGATACCGTTCCCGCGAACACCGGGGGTTATGTAATTAACAATTAACAGATAACAATTAACAATTATAATTAGATAATTAACAATTGGAGGGTAATTATGAAAAAATATTCTGAGATGAGCAAGGGTGAGTTGTCGGCGGTTCACGGTGAGTTGAACGCGAAGTTTGGCGGATACCGTAAAATGGGAAAGAAACTCAACATGACGCGCGGCGTTCCGTCAGACGACCAACTGGCGTTATCCGATGGAATGCTGACCTGCCTGTCGGCGGGTGACTACAAGGCGGCTAACGGTGCTGACTGCCGCAATTACGGCGGGCTTGACGGTATTCCGGAAGTAAAAAAGATTTTTGCGGATCTGTTGGATTTGACACAGGACGAGGTTGTCATTAGCGGCAACTCCTCGTTGGCTCTAATGTTCGATAATGTAGCGGTAAATATGTCCCACGGCGTTAGAGACGGCGAGCCTTGGCAGAAGCAGGGTAAGGTCAAATTCCTCTGCCCGTCTCCGGGCTATGATCGCCACTTCACTATCTGTAACTATTTCCATATTGATATGATTCCGGTTGAAATGGGCGAAGATGGACCGGATATGGACTTTATCGAGAAGGCAGTCTCGTCAGACCCCATGATAAAGGGTATTTGGTGTGTGCCGAAATACTCAAATCCCACCGGGATTGTTTATTCCGAGGAAACAGTCCGCCGTTTTGCGCGGCTGAAGCCCGCCGCCGATGATTTCCGCATCTATTGGGATAACGCCTATGCCATTCACGACCTTGGCGGTACGTATAAAACAATTCCGAACATCGTCCGCCTGTGCGAGGAGTACGGGAATCCCAATATGCCGTATGTTTTCGCCTCTTTTTCAAAAGTGAGCTTTGCCGGGGCGGCGATATCCTGTATTGCATCGTCCAAATCCAACTGCGAGTATATAAAGAAACGCCTCACGGCACAAACCATCGGACCTGATAAGCTCTCGCAGCTCCGTCACGCTCGTTTTTTCAAAGACGCGGAAGGCGTTATGGCACACATGAAAAAACACGCGGAGATACTCAGACCTAAGTTCAAACTGGTAAGCGATACGCTGAACCGTGAGTTGGGCGGGTTGGGTATTGCCGCATGGACTGAGCCGATGGGCGGATATTTCGTCAGTTTAGACGCTCTTGAGGGCTGCGCGAAACGTATTGTCGCGCTGTGCGCCGAGGCAGGTGTCGCGTTAACGCCCGCGGGAGCGACATATCCCAACGGAAACGACCCGAAAGACAGCAACATCCGTATCGCGCCCACGTTCCCGCCGCTCTCCGAACTCGGCGAGGCGTTGGAAATTTTTTGTGACGCGGTCAAACTGGCAAGCGTTGAAAAATTCTTGAATTAATTCCGCAACTGTGTTATAATGGACACACATAAACGCAAAGGCGGTCTAATATGAAAAAACTTTTACTCGCCATTCTTATATTGTTTCTGTTTGCCTGCTCGCCCGCTGAAGAAATAGGTGAAGACGGCGAATCTGCCGGAACACAGCCTTCCGGCAATCAGAACCCGTCATCTTCGGCGACTGAATACGGCGATATAGCCATGACGGTCGGCGGTATTGAGATTTCTAACAATGAATACCGTTATCATTTCTATTCAGAGGCAAGTGTTATAATAAGTTATTACGGCTCTTTTATGGAAATTGACCCGGACATTCCCTATGACGAGCAATATATCGATGAAACTACCACTTGGGCGGACGCTTTCAGTGAGAGAGCCGTTGCGGGTATACGCAATGCCGTCATACTGAGCGAACAGGCGAAAAAGAGCGGCATGACCCTCGATGCGTCTTTTGAAGAGCAAATTGAAGAGCAAATCGATATGTTAAACCAATACTACGAAAGCTCCGGCATAACGATGGAGAGCCTCCTTAACAGTTACTTCGGCGGAACTATAGACGAGCAAAAACTTCGGGATATATTGGAACGGGTTTATCTCGGATACCAGTTTGAGTTGAGCAAACGCGACAGCGTGGATGTCAGCGATAAGGTACTGCTCGACTACTACAACGCGAATACCTCTGATTTTGACAGGGTCGATTACATCTTCTTTGAGTTCGGCACATCGGAAGAAGCCGATGCGTGTGTCGCCGCAGTAACGGACGAGCAGTCGTTTTATTCTTACATAAAAGACAATCATAATGATGATTTGAATGACTATCAGATGATAGGTGAAATAAACAAGGGCGATGAATTTTCGGACTGGCTGTTTGATGACGCGCGTAACGCGGATGATACCACCGTTCTTGAAGCATACGAAATGTACTATGTGCTGTACTTCAAGGATCGTTATCAGCCTGCGGATGAAAAAAATGTTTCCGTGCGTCATATCTTGATATCAAATGACGGCATGACAGATGAACAGGCTCGCGCGCAAGCGGAAGAGTTATATGAGGAGTGGATAAACAGCGCGGCGACCGAGGATTCATTTGCCGCGATGGCCGCCGCTCATTCCCAAGACCCCGGTTCGATTGGGAACGGCGGTCTGTACGAAAATGTATATCAAGGACAGATGGTCGTACCGTTTGATGAATGGTGTTTCGACCCGAACCGCAGAGCCGGGGATTCCGGACTTGTGGATACAAATTACGGAACACATATTATGTATTTCACGGGAGATATTACATATGTTTCCGTCTGGAAAGATCAATTAAAGCAGATAATAATCGAAAACGCTTACGCTGAGTTTTACGAAGCTCTGATGGGTGATTACGAAGTGGAACTGCTTAATACGGATGTCTCAAAATGATTAAAACGGAGATTTTATATGCACCAAATATTAGGTAAAATTATACATAACGTGGAAAGTGTAATACGCGGAAAGCGCGATGCGGTCGAAGCGGTGGTTGCCGCGCTTATATGCGGCGGTCATGTGCTTATCGAGGATGTGCCGGGCGTTGGCAAAACGCGCCTTATTGTCGCGCTCGCCAAGAGTATCAACGCTTCTTTCGGGCGCGTTCAGTTTACGCCGGACGTACTGCCGTCAGACATCACGGGTTTTTCCATGTTCAATCCCAAAACGAGGGAGTTCGAGTACCGCCCCGGCGTAATAATGAACGAGTTCCTGCTCGGCGACGAGATAAACCGCACATCGCCTAAAACGCAGTCCAGTTTGTTGGAGGCAATGGAGGAGCGGCAGGTGACTATTGACGGAGTTACCTATCCGCTGCCGGAGCTGTTTATGGTTATGGCGACACAGAATCCCATTGAAAACACAAGCACTTCACCCTTACCTGAGGCGCAGCTTGACAGATTCCTCATGAAGATATCCATCGGTTACCCTGAGAGGCGCGATGAACTTGAGATACTCTATGATAACTTGCGCGACCCGCATGAACTCGCCGCCGTTGCGCGTGTCGAACATATACTTGAGTTAAGAAAAGAATTGAAGAAGGTATATATCAGCCGCCAGCTCGCGGCGTATATAGTTTCATTTGTCGCGGCAACACGCACACACTCCGGTATTCAGCTCGGCGCGAGTGTACGCGGAACGCTCGCGCTGGCGCAAGTCGCTAAAGCCTGTGCGCTCTTAGACAATAGGGAATATGTTATTCCAGATGACATACACCGTTGGCTTGAAGCGGTGCTGTCGCACAGAATGATACTTAAACGCGGCGCGGCATACCACGGTGTCACGTTGGCGCAGGCAATCGGGGATATTAAGCGCGGCCTTTCCGTACCGAAATGAAAAAGGCGATTTTTATCGCCGCGTGGGCGGCAAGCGGCATCTGCGCTTTGTTATTCGGCGGCAGATACCTATCACAGACATTTTATATAATCTCGGCAATATTGAGTTTGAGCGGAATATTTTCGCTCTGCGTGTATTTGACCTTGCGAGCGGGCATAGAGACGGATTCGCCAAGCGGTGTCACGGGCGGGCAGATAATGCTGACCGTTGCGTTTAGGAACAAACTTTCGTTTCCCATACCGGCTGTTGCGGTCAATTTTTTAGAAACACCCGGAACTGATTGCATAAAGCAGTACGCGCTGACACTCGGCTCGCATGAGAAAAAGCAAATGCGCGCCGTTGTTGACTTAAAAAGCCGCGGCGAACATGAGGTCGGCGTTACACTGTGGCGAGCGTGGGACTTCTTCGGGGTGTTTACGGCGCGGCGGAATGTTAATTTGCGGCGAACGGTGACGGTGCTGCCGCGCGTTATCTCAATACGCGATAATCCCCCTTTGCCGCCACTGGAAACAGATTCAAACACAGCGAGCCGTTCGGGTGATTTGTCGGGAGCGCGTCCGTATGTCGGCACAGACAGGATAAAAGACATACACTGGAAGCTCTCCGCAAAAGGGGATGAACTCTATACCAAGCAGTTTACGGGTGTAAAACGTCCGCCTGTTTGGGTTATCACGGATTTGAGCGATGTCGGCGGCGATGTGGTATTAGAGGATAAGCTGTTGGAATCCGCGCTGTCGCTGATAAGGTTCCTGTTGGAGTCAACTCCGGTAATGTGCGCCGCTGTCAACGATAATCTCGGGATAATGAAGCTGAAAAGCACGAGGGAATTTGACGACTATTACCAAACGCTGGGACTTGCGGAGTTTAAGGGCAGTGACTTTTACGGGACATTATCGGGTATCGGCATGGATAATCCCGGAATTGCGTGGTTGGTAACGACCGGCAGTGATATAGCGGGGACGGTTTCAAATTTCCTCTCACACGGGTGGGATGTCAAGTGGATAAACGTATCGCTTGAGCCGGACATTACAAGTCATGACAGCGTGAGGAACACAGGAGCGTTAGTGCAACATATTCCTCTGTCCGATAATGTGAAATGCTGCGCGTGGATGTGCGATTAGCGGGGTTCTTATGCGGTATACGAAACGTTACAGTTTAATATTGTTAACTGTTGCCGCGTTACTTAACACCGGTTCTGTTATGATAGCGCGGGCGATATTATACGTTGAGCAAAACATTATTCTGTGTTTCCTTACGGGCGCGGCGTTTACTATGTTATTCTACGGCTGCGTTATGATTTACAGATACACTAATATTTGGACAAGTATTATTTTATCCGCGGCAATACCGTTAGTCGTCTGGCGTTTCGGCATTTTATCGTTTGTGAGAGAAATCGTTGAGGAATACTCGGCATGGATTTACAGCTACGATTTGATGACCGCCAATCCTCCCCCCTTTGCCGTGACAATAACAACCATTATCGCGGCGGCTGTTTCCGGGATTTATACCACGATTTTTGTTGTCCGAAGGCCGCGCCCGATTACAGTTGTACCGCTGTTTCTGGCGGCTGTGTTAGTACCGTACCAATGGGGCGACCCGGTTCAGCTCCGTATAGGCATTAATATAATACTGTTCGCGCTGCTGTATCTCATAGTATTGTCGGGGTATGATACCGTTTCGAGGAAAATGGACGGCAAACTGCGAGCGGTAACATACCAAAAGCTCGGAGCCGCGCTTTGCGCCGTCATAGTGCTTTTATCCAACCTTATTCCGTTCAGCGTGAGCGGGCGGCCTGATATTATCGACAGCTTGCAGGAAATCGACGCTAAAACGATTTTTCAAAACTTAGGATCGGCATTTGAGACCCGAACACTGAGGATTAACACATCTGGCGAGGTAACGCTCGGAGGAGCTAATACGACAAAGGAAACTCTGCTGTTTGAACTAGAGACCAGAGAGCTGATTTATCTCTATGCCGATACATATGACCGCTATACGGGTTCTTCATGGTTGAAAACCGATGATGAACGAGTAAATTTTACGCAGTACGATTATAACGAAAGACAGGACGCGCTTTATGTCAGAGATATAGGTTACAATCTGCCGCCGTTCTCATTTAATATCACCTATGACAATCTGGTGACAAACAGGCTGTTAGTGCCTAGGCAGATTAGCAATATTAATATCAAATCCGGCAATAATTCGATTTTCATGAAAGACGACCTCACGCTCTCGCTTAATTCCACCGCGCGCAGAGGGTTTTCATACTCCGGCACGACATCCAAGCGAACGCTGAATTACGCGATAGATATGTCTGATAATTATATCAGCGGAAAAGGTGATTTTATGTTCCGCTATCTCGAATTGCCGGACAGTGTTACTCAGCGCACACGCAACCTCGCGCGGAACATAACGGAAGGCGCAGTGTCGTCAATTCAAAAAGCGTTGATAATTCAAGATTACTTGTCGCAGACATATTATTATACCTTAGACGCTCCCGCACTGCCCGAGGAAACGGACTTTGTCGATTTCTTTCTGTTCGAGGCTAAAACCGGATATTGCACTTCTTACGCAAGCGCGATGGTAGTTATGCTCAGGTCTTTAGGCATACCCGCGCGGTACTGTGAAGGGTTCACGCCTGATCCGAAGAACGGTAACAGGGGAGTATACTCCGTTTATGCCACCGATGCCCACGCTTGGGTAGAGATGTACGCGCCTTTCGCCGGGTGGGTGGAGCTTGACCCAACTGGTTCAAGTTCGGCGGCATTCTATCGCTCGACCCAAATCGCACCCGAGAAGACGGTTGAGGAAACAGATGAGTACCCCGTACCTTTGACACCAACACCCGCGCCATTTCTCACGCCAACGCCCGCGCCTGTCAGCGATATTCCGGCGGCGGCTGTCTATACGGATGAAAAAACCGCGAACGCATTGTTTTTCAGTTCAATTTTCCGCTTCATTGTAATTGTCGCGATTATTGCATCTCCTGCCGTGATATGGTTTTTTGGCAGCCGTCTCTATATAATAATCAGGCTCGATAACCTTAAACGGAAATCCGCGTCAAAACAGGCGCGTTTCTGGTACAATAAAATACTTGGTATTCTGAAAACCAGCGGGCTTGTCATCAAGAGCCATGAGACGATGCGCGAATTTGAGGAACGGGTCAGAGAAACACTGCCCCTTTCGGATTTGCTGCCGGCTATTGCGCTTATGGAAATAATGGTATACAATGAAAAGGCGGTTAATACCAGAGAAATCCGTGTGCTTGCGAGTACGCACAGAAATCTTGCCGACGGACAGAGCCGTGGGTGGGGAACAATCAGACGTTTGCTTGAAACTCATGTAACTTTGCGTTTATTATGGAGTAAATAAAATAGAAAGGTTTGAAGTAATATGAAAACTAACACTGCGTTAAGGCGTATAGGTATCCTTACGAGCGGCGGAGACGCTCCCGGAATGAACGCCGTAATCCGCGCCGTCACGCGCACGGCGCATCACCACGGTATCAGTGTGCTTGGAATCAAGCGCGGTTACAACGGGCTGATTCACGGTGATGTCGTTGAGCTTGATTCTCAGTCTGTAAACGGGCTTATCACACGCGGCGGCACAATTCTCTACACGGCGCGGTGTCCTGAGTTCAACACCGAAGAAGGGCTTAAAAAGGCCGCGGATACCGTCAGGTATCTGGGAATAGACGGGCTTATCGTTGCCGGGGGCGATGGAACTCTGCGCGGCGGACTTGATATATCAAGGCTCGGGGTAAATGTTGTGGGCATACCCTGTACCATAGATAACGATGTGGGCTGCACACATTATACAATCGGTTTTGACTCCGCCTGCAATACGGCGGTTGAGGCTATTGACAGGTTGCGCGATACAATGCAGTCTCATGAACGCTGCTCTATAGTTGAGGTCATGGGGCGCAGCGCGGGACACCTCGCGCTGTATGTCGCCATCGCGTGCGGAGCGAGCGCGGTGCTTGTGCCGGAGCTGCCGTTCGACTTTGAAAAAGACATTGCCGAAAAGATTCGCAAAGGGCGTATACGCGGGCGTTCGCATCACTTAATAATTGTCGCCGAGGGTGTCGCGGGTATATCTCATCTGGGGGAACAGATAAAAGACGCGACCGGAATGGATCCTCGCGTTACTATACTTGGACATATTCAGCGCGGCGGAATGCCGACAGCGCGTGACCGTGTCACGGCATCGCGTATGGGTGAAGTTGCGGTAAAAGCTCTGGTTGATGATAAAAAGAACAGGGTGATAACAATGTTCAAAAGCGAAATGCAGGAAATCGATATTGAAGAAGCACTCGCGATGAAGAAAGATCTTCAGCCCTCCATGCTTGAAGCCGCGTATGTGCTGACACAGAGTTAGATACATATCTATCTTTTTGACGGTTTTGTCAGCTCGATAAAATTCAAGACGGCGCATAGGGCGGTTGTCAGTAGATATGCCGCCATAAATCCCCAAAGACGCATATTCGGCATCGCCACAAGCTGCCATGTGAGAACTATTTGTATAGCATCGCTTACCAAAATGTTTATTGCCGCCTGACGCTGTTTCCCTGCACCGTTCATCATACTGCCCGTGATATACTGAAAGCATGAAAATATTTCGGTTATTGCCAGTATCTCAACATACTGTCCCGCGCCCTGACCCCTAAACAATACCGCGAGCAAAGGTCTTCCGAACGGGATAAGCAGCAGACACGCCGGGATTACAAGAACAGCCGTCAAGCCCAACGCTTTCATTATCTGTCTGTTGAGCGCGGTCTTGTCACCCAATGCCGCGCTTTGAGCGGCACGCGGCATCATCGTCAATGACAGCGGTATCACAAATACGGAGGGCAGTAATGTCAGGGGAAGCGTCATCCCGAATGTAACGCCGTAAGCGGACAGAGCCTCGCTCTGTCCCAAACCCGATACAATCAGCCGCCCCGGGATGATTATTGTGTTTATTGATGCCAAAAGGTTTCCGGCAAGCGTTGCGCCGCTGACCGGAACAGCTATACGGAACATCTCCGACAGAAGCGATTTGTCACCGATTATATTGGAATGTCCCGTTAAACGCTCATATCGCGGAGTTTTCTTTACCGACCTGCGGTAGAAAACCAAGAGCATTGTACTTGAGCCTATTTCGCATAATACCATGCCTATCACGATTACGCCGACAGTCCACTCAAGATACGCCGGACGCAGAATCAGCAGCAACGACAAAACGCATCCTGTACGCATGATTTGCTCGAATACTTCGGAGACAGCCGGGGCGCGTACATCACCGGTACCATAGAAATAATTCTTATAAATATTTTCAAAGCCCGTAAAGAAAATACAGGGCAGCAATAACAATAGTCCTAAACGGGTACGCGCGTCGCTGAGGAGTGTCACGGAAATCCAATCTGAGAACGGCATGACAAAAGCGGCTGTCAGCCCGAATAGAATGAGAAATGCCTGTGTCGCGAGTTTTACTGTTTTTCTGACGGCGTAGAAAGCACCCTTCGCCGAATATGCCGCGGACATACGCGCGACCGCAACGGTAAGCCCATATGCCGTCACGGACATGACAACGGAGTAAACGGGCATTATCAGCTGATAGAGTCCCATACCCTCCGAACCCACAATTCTTGCCAAAAAAATGCGGAATATAAAACTTAGAACCTGTGAAAAAATCTGTGTCGCGGTGAGTACGATTACGCTGAATGTCAGCGATTTTGGGTCTAGTTTCAAAAGTCCATCCCCCCATAGGACAGTCTATGACGGCGGGATAGGCATCATGATTACATCAGGGGTATTCAATGGTCGATTTTTCCGATTTACGTAAAAAAACAGCCTGTTTCTCAGGTCACAGACCTCATCGTTTAGCTTGGGGTTTTGATGAGGACGACAGCCGCCACTCAGAACTTATAAAACGCCTTGATAACGCCATAACCGTGGCGGTCGCCGCCGGAGTGACACGCTTTCTGTGCGGGGGTGCGCTCGGCGTTGATACATGGGCGGCGGAGGCGGTTTTCCGCGCGAAGCAAGAAATGGGCGGTGTCACGTTGGAAGTCGTAATACCGTTTCTGGGACAGGAGAAACGTTGGGCGGAGGAAGACAAGGAGCGTTACAAAAATATACTGCTCGCTTCCGATGGGTTTATTGTGCTTGAGCCGAGATATACGCCGTTTTGTATGATGAACCGCAACAAATATCTAACAGAAAACTCATCCCGCCTAATAGCCGTTTATGACGGCAATCAGACGGGAGGAACATGGCACACAATTAAAATGGCAATCGAACAGGGATTGGAATTGGATGTTATAAATCCGAACTATCTGTAATAGTCGCGCGATGTATCAACAACAATAACATTGTCTATTAAATCAACAAAAATATTGAATGCAATCGCTATATCACGCAGTCTGAAGTAATTGTTATCGCCAATCAGATAAGCCTTTATAATAACCTCGCTGCCATCCTTGAAAATTAACGAGGATGTCGGAACGGGGGTTTTTATTTTTCCATCGCCTGATTTCATCTCCGAACCGTCAGGCACATACGGTGTTTGGGATAAAAGCGATATTGCTCTTGTGCCTGTATCATAAAGCGCGTTGAACTGCTTGCTTGTCCCGTTAATTGCCCACATAATGTCGCGCAGCTTAAAGTAATTCTCGTCCGCTATATTATAGCAGTCGAAAACAATCTCTCTGTCGTTAATCATAACTTTATTTCTGGTCGGGACGGCGGAGGTGGCTTCCGATACGCTCTCCTTGGGAATATCATCCTCGGAATACTCATAAATCAAATGGTCAACGGAAAACACCTCAAGTGTAATATCGAAATAGTAATGATTAATAAGTCCCGTATCCCTTGAAAACTCTCCGAGCGAATATGAATTATCGGTATTCCATGTGGTATCCGTTATCACCCAACGACCGTTTACATAGAACTCGTTCCATGCGTGGTTAGCGTTGAGTTTGCCGGCTGCCGATTCGGCAGTCCACTCCTCTGTTTCGTCTTCCACCCACAAAGCGTACCCGAAAACAACCTTTGTCGGTATGCCGGCCGCCCGCATAAGCGCGGCGGTTAGATTCGCGTATCCGAGACATACTCCGCGCTTGGAGTTGAAAGTGGAGAGCGCGCTCTGTTCACCGTATGGAACTCTTTTGGACAGCACGTCCTCATCGTACCAAATATTGTCGCAGACCCAGTCGTGAATGGCGCGGGCGCGTTCAAAGTCGCCTTTTACGGTTGAGGTTATTCTCTCTGCAAGAGTGATAATGCCTATATTGTCACTTTGCACGCCCTCGGAAGGTTTAAGGTAGTATGAAAGAACTCCGCTGTCGGAGCGTTTAGAGCCGTAACGGCGCACATTATTCTCGTATGTAGGCGCGAGCTCAAAATAAACGGAGGTATTGGTGACAACAACCTTGAAAGCTCTGCCGTACAGGTAACTGACATAATTGCCGTACTGGGTGTGCAATGTGTAAAGCTGGAGATAGTATGTACCGTTACGGACACCGTCAAGACTGTAAACAGCGGTGGAATCCTGCTGACGCTGTGTCCAGAGCAGATTATGCTCGTCACCTCTCTCGTCCTCAAGTGAAATACGCAGATAGGCGAACTCACTGCTTGAAGGCAAGGTGAAAATAAGACTGTTCGGCGATGCCGATATGGAAAACGTTGATGTGTGTGAAAATTTTAACGATGGAGTGGCAACCGCCGCAAACGCATTAAGCGGTATGCAGACAATAATCGCGATTGCGAGCAGCAGCGCGGTCATCCTCTTTTTCATTTGAATCTCTCCCTATGTTAAGTTCTTTTGTGCGGTTTATAGAAATTACCGTTGATTAAGCTCTTCTGTTATGTTAACATATACTAAGGAATAATACAATAGGAGGTTTTGAAGTATTATGGACAAACATACACTTTCTTCGGAGATGGAAGCGGTTCTGTCTCAGCTCAATGAAAAAACGGCGGGCGTTAAAGATGATTTTATATGTCTGATTAACGTAATCGGCGAGGGGTCGTTCACGCTCGACCTATCGGCGGAGGGCGATAAGCTGTTCCCCGGAACGCCTGATAATCCCGAGGTCACAATCGAGTTATCCCAGAAAACAATGCAGGGATTGCTCTCGGGCAAAGTGCATCCGATGGTGGCGTATTCCTCGCGAAAGCTGAAAGTTAGAGGAGATATGGCAAAGGCAATGAAATTAGTCGGCATATTGGGGTAAATGCTAAGTGCTAAGTGTTAAGTGTTAAGTGTTAAGTTATGGTGCGGTTTTACTTATCACTTTTCACTTAACACTCAACACTTGTGGACGCATGAAGTTTCACTTCTTGCGTCCACTCATGTCTTGGGCGTATGCCGAGCCGAAAATAGCGAAAAACAGAATCGCGGAGCAGGTTTGTCTCATTGTTTCAGACAACGCGAAGAATTCATATGTATCCAAGCTGAGTGGCATAGCTTTGTATAGGAACAGCGCGGAGAACAGCAACAGCGCGATGGCTACCATAAACCCGCCGCGCAGTATGCTGCGTGCCGGCGGTGTCATATTTATTTTCAATGTTAATCACCTCATCATGAGGATAACATAATATATTCACGCTTTCAATGCTGAATTATTGGTATATTTACATAATTTTTATAACAAATAGAAATATTCGACAAACACCGGCACAGGGTAAACCGATGCTGCTGTTATTTAATACAATAAGTTATCATTTGTCGAATAATGTCGGAATATTTCTCTTTTTCAAAGCCGATTCATATGTTAATCTGTGAAAAAACATATGGAGGTAAACGGCGATGAGAAAAATACGAGCGAGAAGGATTCCCATATCAGCGGTTAAAGTAGGGGAATTGGAGTATTCTGTTATAATAAGGGATATATTTAATTATAACGGTGATGTTGTAGGTGAAATTTACGGAGTGGGCATAAAAAGTCAGGACGGATTTGCGGAAATTCACGATTTAACAACGCACTGGAGCAGTATTTATCAATTCGCGGAAAAACTCAGGGAGAATACCGTGACCCCCGTGACACTGCGTGATGTGGTCTACGACAGCTTGCCTTTATAAAAAAATATTGCATTATTTTACATTTCGTGCTAGAATGGCGTAAAATCAAAGAGGGTTGTTAATGAAGAAATTCCTGTTTCCGATGCTGCTGTTAATCGCGTTAACAGCCTGTGCCGCTCCTTTAGAAATAATATCACCGGATATTCCGGCTTCGGCGGCTACACCCGAACCCACGCCGAAGCCGTCTTCCGCGCCTGAACTCGAGCCAACACCCGAGCCGACACCTGAACCCACGCCCGAACCGCCGCCCCCGCCCGTGTTACTGCAATTCGCAGGTGATGTGCTTCTGCACTCAAGGCTTATAAAATCCGCCGCAATCGGAAATGACAAGTACGACTTCTCACCGCATTTTACAGAGATTGCCAAGTATATAACAGGCGACCTAAGCATCGTTAATATCGAAATGCCGATAGATGTTTTCGGGAACAATCAGAATCTCTCCACCTATCCCAGATTCAACGCTCCGTTTGAGATTCTCGAAGCCGTGAGTGGCGCGGGGTTTAACTTTTTCGTCAACGCAAATAACCACAGCGTTGACAAGGGCTGGGACGGACTTGCGGCAACGCTTGAAAACTTCCGCAAGCTGAATATCGACAGTACCGGAACACTGGTTGAAGACGGCGACAACTTTTTCATCAAAGAGATAAACGGCATAACCTTCGGAATTATCGCGTATACAGATTCGCTTAACGGTCTGGATTCTCTGATACCCAGTGAAAAGCGCGGATTTGCCGTAAACGTGTTCTCGGGATTGCAGGGCGCGGAACGCATAGCGGGGGACATCGGACGCTGTCGCGCCGCGGGCGCGGAGTTTATCATCGTCAGCCTGCATTGGGGTGTGGAATACGTCAACGCCCCGAGCGAAACGCAGAAGCAGATAGCGCGTTTTCTGATTGACAGCGGCGCGGATGTTATCATGGGCAACCACGCGCATTGTGTGCAGCCAATAGAATTGTATGAGTCGGAAGACGGCAGGAACGGATTTATTATGTATTCGTTGGGCAACTTCTTTGCCGACCAAAACGACATGGAAACCCCAATCCGCAAGACACAGTACGGAATGCTTGTGAATGTCACGGTCGAACGCGATGAAAGCGACAAACCTGTGATTACTCACAGCGATTTTATCCCAACTTTCATATATCGCTACTCAGACAGGACTACACCGACCAGGGTTAATTACAAGCTCCTGCCCAGCGGTGAATTTTTAGACAACGAGGATTTCTTTGTGACAAAAGCCGATTTTGACAGAAACAGGGAAGCGTATGAGCATTTGAAAAAAATAGTCAGCATAGGATAACCGGGGTGGTTTTTTTATGTCTGTCAACCCGGAAGCCCTCGCGGCAAGCGTGACGGCGGCGGCAATCGCCATAGCGGACTCATTGCCGGAGGATGAGGCAACCCTGCTTGCATCGGTATTTATGCAGTTAGGCGACACTTTGACTACTATAATAACCGCGAGAGATATAAACAAAAAACGGGATGCTGATAACGCGTCCTGACAGGAGGATTAAATGAGACGCTTTGCTTTCGCGGCGTTGCTGCTGTTTTTAGTGTCATGTACGCCTGAGCGTGAACAAACAGAGGATTTTACAGTTGTCGCGACATTTTACCCCATATGGTTGGCGGCGGAGAACATAACCCACGGCGTTGACGGTGTTTCACTGAAACTTCTCACTTCGCCCCACACGGGATGCCTGCATGATTATCAGCTAACGCCGGGAGAACTAGAGAGCATAAAAGGTGCCGATTTGGTGTTGGCATTGGGTGAAATGGAAAATTTTCTTGACAGGGTTAAGCAGTCATATCCCAATATTTCTATAAACGAGATAGGCGACCCCGATAATGAACATTGCTGGGTATATGTAAGGGACTATATAAAGTTCGTTAACCGTATCGGAAGCGCGATAATCAGCGCGGATATGGAGCGTTCCGGCGAATATGAACGCAATATTCAAAATTATCTCGAGGAGTTGTCATTGCTCGCGATTGAGTTGGAATCAGATATGCAGGGGCTTGACGGTGTTCCGATAATAATGTTCCATGAAGGGTTTGAGCCATGGGAGGATGCTTACGGCTTGAATATAGTTGCAACGGTGGAGAGTGAACCGGGCGTTGAACCCGCTCCGCGCGAATTTGCCGATTTGCTTGACCTCGCGCTTGAAAAGGGCGTTAAAGCCGTGTTTACCGAACCACAATACTCCGGCGCGTCGGCGTATACGGTTGCCCGTGAAATCGGTGCGCGGATATATGAGATAGACTCGGTATCATCGGGCCCGGAGGATAAAGATTTTTACCGTAAGGCGATGCGCCGGAACGCCGAAACGTTCCGCGCCGCGTTGGGGGACGAGTAATGCACAACGATTCATGTTTCTGCATAACCGCAGTAGAAGGTCTGAGTGTGACATTGGGGCGTAACGAACTGCTTAAAGATGTCGGTTTCAGTCTTAATTGCGGGCAGCTTACCGCCGTTATCGGGCGTAACGGCGCGGGCAAAACAACGCTTCTGCGCGCGCTTATGGGACAAGTCCCGCACAGAGGAACGGTAAAATTTACAAAACATGACGGCACGCCCGGTCCGTTGTCGTTGGGCTATGTGCCTCAGCGTGTGCCGCTTGACCCTAACTCGCCGACTAGTGTCTATGATTTGTGCGCCGCGTCATCGTCTAAATACCCTGTCTTCTTACCGGGCGGCGTAAGGCGGCGCGTTCTGTATATGCTGTCCGCGTTCGGCGCGGAAGAGCTTATTGACAGGCGGCTGTGTGAGCTGTCGGGAGGGGAGTGGCAGCGCGTCATGCTCTCGGTCGCGACAACGCCCACCCCGGAACTGCTTATTTTAGACGAACCACAGGCGGGCATTGACTTAGCCGGGATGGAACTTTTGTATGAAAAAATAGATGAACTCAAAAAAACACAGGATATGTCTGTGCTTATGGTCTCGCATGACTTCTCTTTTTTGAGAAAATACGCAGATAACATACTTTTGCTCTCGCATACAATACTGGTTCGGGGAACGCCTGATGAAGTATTTGAGAGTGCGGAATACAAAAAACTGTTTGGTGGTACATAATGTTTACACATGAGTTTATGCGAAACGCCCTATGGGCATTGTTAATGATAACTCCGCTGTTGGGACTGTTGGGGACAGTTGTTGTCGAGAGCAAACTGGCCTTTTTTTCCGATGCCTTGGGACACTCGGCACTCACGGGAATCGCGCTCGGAACGCTCTTGGGTATTACCGACACAACGCTTTCAATGGTGCTGTTCGCGCTTGGGTTCGCGTATTTACTTAACCGTATACGCCGCTCGGGAGTTGCGTCAAACGACACTGTTATCTCAGTGTTTTCATCGACCGCGATAGCCTTGGGATTGGCGATTTTATCCCGAAGCGGCAGCTTTAATAAATTTTCCGGTTACTTAATAGGTGATATTTTAACAATTTCTTCAAAAGATTTACTTCCTTTAGCTTTACTTTCCGTATGTGTTCTGATATACTGGTTATTGTTTTATAACGATTTGCTGTTAATTTCGGTGTCGCCGCTGATGGCGGCGGCGAAAGGTACTCGCGTTAAGTCTATGCAGACGGCTTTTATGCTCATATTAGCGGTAGTTGTAATGGTCGCCATACGTTGGGTCGGAATACTTGTTATAAATTCACTGTTAATACTGCCCGCCGCCGCCGCGCGTAACGTCTCGCGCAATTCAAAGTCACTCATTCTGCTGTCCCTCATTTTCGCGCTCTGCTCCGGTGTCGGCGGCTTAATGTTCTCGTATTGGCTGAACACCGCGACAGGCCCGACTGTTACTCTCTGCGGAGCGGTACTCTTTTTCGCCACATTTCTGATTCGCGGGAGGGTCAAGGGTTAATGAATGTAGTTCTGTTTGAACCCGAAATCCCTCAAAACACGGGGAATGTCGCGCGTACCTGCGCCGCAACGGGGACGGCTCTGCACCTGATAAAGCCGCTGGGATTTGATTTGTCGGACAAATATCTGAAAAGAGCGGGTCTGGACTATTGGCAGTATTTAGACTTGACAATACACGAGAATTTTTCAGATTTTAACGAAACGTGTAAGCCAAGCAGATTGTGGGCTGTGTCAACAAGGGGAACAAAACTATACACGGATATTGAATACCAAGCGGGCGATTATCTGCTCTTCGGGCGGGAGACAGCAGGATTGACGGAGGAGTTATACAGGGATTTGCCCCTGCTCCGCATTCCAATGCGAGAGGATATACGGAGTATAAACCTCTCAAACTCGGTGGCTTTGGTGTTGTTCGAGGCACTTAGGCAGACAGGTTTTGAAAAATTATCTTGATATACACGCTATGTTACAAGGAGGTTCAAATGAAAATTTTATTCGTAACCGATTCCTCATCGGATGTCCCCCGCGAGTTAATCGAGGGCAAGCCGGTCGTGGTTGTGCCGTCTAAAATAATAGTTTCCGGCAAGGAATACCGTGATTTTCACGACTTGACGCATGAAAAATATTGGGAGATTCTAAAAACCACGCCTGAAGTTCCCACAACCGCCGCCGCGTCTCCCGGCGATTATCTCGATGTTTACAGAAAAGCGCGTGACGATGGATATACCCATATATGCGTGACACAAATCAGCTCAACCGCCAGCGCGACAATGAACAACGCGCTGATTGCGCGTAAAATGCTTGAAGAAGAGGGTGTAACCGATATGACCATCGAGGTCATAGATACCCTTAACTATACGATGACATACGGTCACACGGTTCTTGAAGGAATCGAGATGGCGGACAAAGGCTTTTCGTTTGATAAAATTGTTGAGCGTATGCGCGAACTCTGCCATAAAGCGGAAGTTGTTTTCAGCGTGTTTACGCTCAAATATCTGCGCCGCACGGGACGCGCGTCCGGTATGGCCGCTTTCGCGGGCGAGCTGTTGGGGATAAGACCCGTAATGCTCGGAGGCAGAGGCGAGGTAAAACCGGTCAGCAAGGTTCGCGGTGATAAAAACGTTGTTGACGGCATAGTAGAGTATGTAAAGAAACGCAAAAACAGCGCGGAAACATATATGAGCATACTCTATTCCGACATTTCAAAGGAGGTTGTGGCAAAACTGGAATATTTATTGGAGAGAAACTTCGGCTTAAAGAATCTTCCCAAGTATAAACTGGGAGCGGCGATAACCTCGCACACAGGTCCGTTTGCAGTAGGGGTTGTATTTTACACATAGAAATGAGGAATAGAAATGCAAAAAATAAAGTTTATTCTTGACGCGGCGGGAGACTTGACGCATGAAGATATAAAAGGCAAACCCATAACAATTTGCCCCGCGCGTGTGCATATAGACGGCAGACCTGAAACACGCGATTTGTTCGGCATCACCCCTCAGGAATATTGGGAAGTACTTAAAACCTGTAAAATATCACCGCATACGAGCATGGCTCCCCCCATCGAGTGGATGACAGCTTATAAGGAAGCATATGAACAGGGCTACACTCATGTAATCATGACGACCGTCAGCTCAACGGGCAGCGGCGTTTTCGATGCGGCATCGTCAATAGCTGTGGGTATGCTGCGCGAGGAGGGAATACACGATTTAGTGGTTGAACCCATTGACAGCTTGGGTTATTCGGCAATGTACGGTCACGCTTTTCTCAAGGGCGCGGAAATGGCGGAGGCGGGAGCATCGTTTGATGAGATTTGCGCGAAGATAAGAGAGATATTTAACAAAGTCGAAGCTATGTTCTCAGTATATACTCTCAAATATCTGAAAGCATCGGGGAGAATTAACGGCGTTGCCGCTTTCGCGGGTGAGGCGTTGGGCATAAGACCCGTGCTGTTAGCGTCCGGAGGTTCAATAAATCCGATTGATAAAGTACGAGGTGACGGTAATGTTATAAAAGGCGTGTTAAGCAATCTTAAAAAACGCTATAACGCGAACGATCAGGAACAGCAAGTCCATATAATTCACGCCGATGTTTCAGAGGAAATTATTTCTGAGTTGGAGGAGGGCTTGAAAGAAAATTTCGGCATCGAGAACCCAAAACGTGTTCCGTTAGGCTCGTCAATAACCACAAACACGGGACCAACGTCAATCGGAGTAGTATATTACGGAAATCCAAGATAAGGTATTGATTTTCCTTTTTCTGGGGTGTATAATACAACATATAAAATTCAGTGGAGGCTTTACTAATGAACTATAATAAAATGACCGTTGAAGATTTAGCGGCAAAAGGCAAGCGCGTACTGGTGCGCTGTGATTTCAATGTACCACAGGACGAAAACGGGAATATAACCGATGAAAAACGCATCATTGAATCCCTGCCCACGATTAAATCCTTGCTCAATCAGGGAGCGCGTATTATTCTCTGTTCGCATTTAGGCAGACCCAAGGGTGAGTTTAAGCCAAAGTACACTCTCAAGCCGGTGGCGGACAGGCTTTCGGAACTTCTGGGACTGAATGTGGTAATGTGTTCCGATGTAATCGGTGATGATGCTAAAGCAAAGACAGCCGCTTTGCAGGACGGCGAAATTTGTCTGCTTGAAAACGTGCGTTTCCATGCCGAAGAGGAGAAGAACGATGCAGATTTTGCCAAGTCACTCGCGCTGTTGGCGGAGCTTTACGTAAACGATGCTTTCGGCACGTCTCACCGCGCCCATGCCTCAACGGCGGGTGTGGCAAACTATCTGCCCGCCGTGTGCGGATACCTTATCAAAAAAGAAATAACCGTTATGGGCAAGGCACTTGAAAACCCAAGGCATCCGTTTGTCGCGGTTCTCGGCGGCGCGAAAGTATCCGATAAAATCGCCGTTATAGAGCATCTTGTGGATAAGGTTGACACAGTTCTTATCGGCGGCGCGATGGCGTATACTTTCAAGAAAGCGTGCGGTCGTCCGATAGGTATATCCCGATGTGAAGAAGACAAGTTGGAAATAGCCAAAAATCTTTTACTCAGAGCCGTTGGATTGGGTGTCAATATACTGCTGCCCAGCGACCACATAGTTTCGGATCATTACGGGCCCGATGCCAAGGCGCACTATACAAAGCATATTCCCGATGACATGATGGGCATGGACATCGGACACAATACAATCGAGAGGTTTTCAAGGGTAATACTGCGTGCCGGAACGATTGTGTGGAACGGACCGATGGGCGTGTTTGAGTTCCCCGATTTTTCCGAGGGTACAAAAACCATAGCTCGCGCGATGGCAAAATCAGTGGGCACAAGTATTGTCGGCGGCGGCGACAGCGCGGCGGCTGTCGAAAAATTCGGGTACGCGGGTTGGATGGATCATATCAGCACAGGCGGCGGCGCGTCTCTGGAGTTTATGGAAGGTCTGGAATTACCGGGAATAGCGTGCCTGAACGATAAATAATAATTAACGAGAGGAGAAAGACATTGAACAGAAGATACAGGAGAACAATAATTGCCGGAAATTGGAAGATGAACAAAACCCCGGCGGAATCGAAAATTCTTATTGAGGAGCTAAAACCCATTATCGCAAAAGCTAAATGGTGCGAAACCGTATTGTGCGTACCGTTTGTTGATATCCCGATTGCCGTTAGGCTCTTAAAAGATACTAGGGTTGCCGTAGGAGCGCAGAATCTGCATCAGAATGAATCCGGAGCGTTTACAGGCGAGGTTTCCGGAGCGATGCTGAAAAACGCGGGCTGCAAGTATGTAATTATCGGTCACTCCGAACGCCGCCAGTATTTTGGGGAGACGGACGCGCTTGTTAACGCCAAAGCGCATACCGCGCTCAACGCCGGGCTTCGCCCGATTATCTGCGTTGGCGAGAGCCTTGAGCAACGCGAAATGGGACTGACAATGGATTTGGTATCGCTTCAAGTCAAAGCCGCGTTGGCAAATGTTACCGTTGAACAGCTCAGAAAAGTTGTTTTCGCGTATGAGCCTATCTGGGCCATCGGCACAGGCAAGACAGCCACATCGGAACAGGCCGCCGAGGTCTGTGAGCATATACGCACAGTTATCCGCAAGATGTACGGGGCGCGTGCCGCGCGTTCGGTCACGATACAGTACGGCGGCTCAATGAACGCCGAAAACGCATCGGAACTGCTTGCACAGCAGGATGTTGACGGAGGGTTAATCGGCGGCGCATCGTTGAAAGCGAAGGATTTTATCGCTATTGTCAACGCCGCTAACCAATAACTATTATGAAGACACCGATAGTTTTGGTTATTATGGACGGCTACGGGCAAGCCGCCTCCGGCGATGAAAACGCCATATCGGCGGCATTAACGCCGAATCTTGACAGATTGTTTGCCACTTGTCCCAATACTCTGCTGTCCGCGTCCGGACTTGATGTCGGTCTGCCCGAGGGTCAAATGGGTAACTCCGAAGTCGGACACACCAATATCGGAGCGGGGCGCGTTGTATTTCAAGATTTGCCGCGTATATCGCTCGCCATAAAAGACGGCAGTTTTTATGAAAACAAAGCGTATAACGCCGCAATCAGTCATTGTCTTGAAAAAGACACCGCGCTGCATCTGATGGGACTTATGTCTGATGGCGGCGTTCACAGTCATAATACCCACGTCTGGGCTATGCTTGAGCTGTGCCGCCGCAGAGGATTGAAAAAAGTATATCTGCACTGCTTTTTAGACGGGCGGGACGTGCCGCCTAAGTCCGGCGCGGGATTCGTTGCTGAGGCAATGAAAAAATGTAAAGAGATAACCGGAAATATCGGCGCGGTTATGGGGCGTTTTTACGCCATGGACAGAGACAACCGCTGGGATCGCGTTGAACGCGCGTATAAGGCGTTGGTTTTAGGCGAGGGCGAGTACGCCGAAAACCCGGCAAAAGCCGTTGAGGAATCATATGCGCGAGGCGTAACCGATGAATTTGTCGAACCCATAATAGCTAATAAAAACGCGCGGTTATCCGAAAACGACGCGGTAATATTCTATAATTTCCGACCCGACAGGGCGCGGGAGATTACGCGCGTATTTGTTGATCCCGACTTCGCGGGATTTGAATGCGCTTATTTCCCCGTACATTACGTATGTACAACTCAGTATGACGCGCTGATGCCCAATATCAGCACGGCGTTTCCGCCGGACGGCTTAAAAAGCATATTCGGCGAGTATATCTCCGGTCTGGGGCTTTCGCAGCTTCGCATCGCCGAAACGGAAAAGTACGCTCACGTTACATTTTTCTTCAACGGCGGCGAGGAAAAGGTTTTTCCGGGCGAGGATAGGGTACTAATCCCATCGCCCAAGGTAACGACATATGACCTAAAACCCGAAATGAGCGCGTATGAAGTTGCGGACGCGGCGATTGAGCGCATAAAGAGCCGCAAGTATGATGTAATAATACTTAATTTCGCCAACTGCGACATGGTTGGGCATACGGGCGTTTTCAAGGCGGCTGTAAAAGCTGTTGAAACGGTTGATGTTTGTATCGGAAAGGTTATTGACGCTGTTACCGAGACCGGGGGGATTGCCCTTGTAACGGCAGACCACGGCAATGCCGACAAAATGCTTGAGAGCGATGGTTCACCGTTCACGGCGCACACAACAAATCCCGTGCCGCTTATACTTGTGGGCGCGAGCGCGGAACTCAAACCGGGGCGGCTTTGCGACCTCACTCCCACAATGCTGGATTTGATGGGGTTAAGCAAACCCGCGGAAATGTCCGGCGTATCGTTGATTAATCATTAGTAATCGTCCCTGCTATTGCGTATAATAAATTTTAATTATAAAGGAGTTTTACCATGAAAAAAATGCTGGAAATCGTTGATGTAGTTGGGCGCGAGATTATAGATTCTCGCGGCAATCCCACAGTCGAAGTTGATGTTTACGTTGAGAGTGACGAGGGCTTGTTTGTCGGACGTGCCGCCGTACCTTCGGGTGCGTCAACCGGCATACACGAAGCGTGTGAACTGCGCGATGACGACAAAAAACGTTATCTGGGCAAAGGAGTATTAAAAGCAGTCGAGAGCGTCAACGCCGATATTGCCGAAGCACTGCTCGGCATGAACGCTATGGATCAAGTTTTAATTGACGAAATTCTTATTGAGCTTGACGGCACACCGAATAAGTCAAAACTGGGCGCGAACGCTATTCTGGGCGCGTCTCTCGCCTGCGCGAAAGCATCGGCGGAAGCTCTGGGAATCCCGCTCTATCAATATATCGGCGGCGCAAACGCGAAAACTCTGCCCGTGCCGATGATGAACATTCTCAACGGCGGCGCACACGCATCTAACACCGTTGACATTCAAGAGTTCATGATTATGCCCGTGGGCGCGGATTCGTGGAGCGAAGCACTGCGCTGGTGCGTTGAGGTTTTCCATAATCTTAAAAAAATCCTTGCCGATAAGGGAATGACAACGGCTGTGGGCGATGAGGGCGGTTTCGCGCCTAATCTCGAGAGCGATGAAGACGCGCTGAAACTCATCGTTGAAGCCATCGGAAAAGCCGGATATAAACCCGGCGAAGACTTTATGATTGCAATCGACGCGGCGGTTTCAGAGTGGTATAAGGAAGACGGCACATATTTCCTGCCCAAAGCGAAGAAGACTTTTACTCGCCAAGATATGGTTAATATGTGGACGGATTTTGCTAATAAATATCCAATTATTTCCCTTGAAGACGGTATGGGCGAGGACGACTGGGACGGTTGGAAGATGCTCACCGATGCGCTTGGAAAGAAAATCCAGCTCGTGGGAGACGATTTGTTCGTCACGAACGTAACCCGCCTGTCCGATGGAATAAACAAGGGCGTTGGTAATTCGATTCTTATCAAAGTCAACCAAATCGGCACACTGACCGAAACATTAGATGCCATTCAGATGGCGGCTCGCGCGGGATACACCTCAGTCGTCTCGCACCGCTCAGGCGAAACGGAAGATTCGACAATCGCGGACATCGCGGTTGCCGTCAATGCCGGGCAAATCAAAACCGGTGCGCCGAGCCGCAGTGACCGCGTGGCAAAGTATAATCAACTCCTTCGCATTGAGGAAGAACTGGGCGAAACGGCGAAATATCTTGGACGCAAAGCATGGTTTAATTTGAAGTAGCGCGCAGCCTCTCTCTTTAAAGCGGTCGGGCATGTAAGCCCGACCCTACGTAAAACGCGGATTTGTAGGGTGCGGCTTCCATGCCGCACCGTTAATTTAGGATATTGACATATAAAACGGTGCGCCGAGGGCGGCGCACCCTACGACATTAAATCCACATCTAATCCAACAATTTCTTTAATTCTTTCAACGCCGACCGCTCGATTCTCGATACCTGAACCTGACCCGTACCGATAATTTTCGCGGTCTTGTCTTGCGTCAAGCCTTTGTAAAATCTTAAAAATATAACCATCCTCTCGCGTTCGGGCAGTTTTTCAATAGCCTGCCTAAGCGCGAGATTTTCCGTTATTGTCTCCTCGCAGCTGTCAAGGCTCAAAACGGATTCCAACGTCATTCCGTCTTCGCCTGTCTCGTACTGGAGGCTCTCCGTGGGGCTTACCGCCAACTCACAGGCGGCTATATCCTCCGGCGCAATCCCGCAATGTTCGCTGATTTCAGACAATGAGGGTTCTCGCCCTAACGCAAGCGCAAGCGTTTCACGTGATGCGCGGACGCTTCTCGCGCGTTCTTTTAAGCTGCGCGATACCTTTATCATGCCGTCATCGCGTAAATAACGGCGTATTTCCCCCGCGATTTTCGGAACGGCATATGTGGAAAACTGAGTACCGAAGGATTCGTCAAAACCCCTGACAGATTTCAAAAATCCCAAACAGCCCAGTTGATAGAGGTCGTCCGGGTCTATGCCCTGACCGAAATACCGTCTCGCGACACTCCAAATAAGCCCCGCGTTTTCTTGCAGAGCTTGCTCACACGCGGCCTGATCTCCGCCTTGCGCTGCTTTTACAAGGTCAATAGTTGTTGTCGATGCGCTCAACGCTGTGCGCTCCTGTACCGCACATTCAGCCTCTTACGCATAGTCACGGTCGTACCCTTGCCGACAACCGAACGCACTCTCAGCGTATCCATAAAGCTGTCCATTATCGTGAACCCCATTCCGGAACGCTCGGGACCTCCGGTTGTAAATAACGTCTGCCGCGCCCGTTCAATGTCGGGAATACCGCAGCCTGTGTCACGGACAATGACCTCTATGACTTCGTTATCATAGATTTTCGAGGTTATCAGAACACGCCCCAACCCATTGGGATAGGCGTGAACGATACAGTTCGTGACAGCCTCGCTTACAGCCGTTTTTAAGTCTCCCAGCTCGTCCAATGTCGGGTCAAGCTGTGCCGCGAACGCGGCGACAGCAGTACGCGCCATACTTTCGTTGACTGAGCGGCTGAGAAGCGTCAGTTTCATCTCATTTGTAATCTTCATATGTACACTCCTTTTTTATGTGTATGAAATTTTTAGAAATTTTTCTAACCCGGCCGCCGCAAGCACACGCCGCGCCTGATTGGCGACCGATACAACCTCAAGTCTGCCCCCCAGTTCTTTCATGCGTCTGTAGCAGTTGAGTATAACCGCAATGCCCGATGAATCCATGAATCCGACACCGGAAAAATCCAGTACGATGGACAGCGGGTGCTGCGTATCCAGCAGAGCGGAGAGAGAGGACAGTAAACTTTGCGCCGTGTGGTGATCGATTTCTCCGGTTATGCTTACCGTTAGCGAGTCATTTGACTTTGTGTAACTGAGTTTCATTTCTAACGCTCCTTTCAGACGTGCGGGACAACTTTATGTAAACAACATTATATGAGATGCAGCTTGTAAAATATTGGCATATTATGGGAATATAAAAACAAAAAATTGTAGGGGCGGGTTTCCATGCCCGCCCCTGCAAAAAACTGATAATTACGTTCCGAAAATTTCATTCAGCATATTTTCGATGAATATACCGTATCCCTTTTTGGGGTCGTTTACCAATACGTGCGTCACAGCTCCGATTAACTTACCGTTTTGGATAATCGGGCTGCCGCTCATGCCCTGAACAATGCCGCCGGTTCTGTCTATGAGCGTTCGGTCATTGACCTTAATCGTGAAACTGCGCTGGCTGTCCTCTTCAAGGATTCTCGTTATCTCTATGTCGAAACTTTCGACTTTATCGCCGTTAATATTCGATAACATTTGCGCGTATCCTATACTTACCTCTTCTTTTCCGGCAACGGGAAGCAAACTGCCTATATCGAATTTTTCGGGTGTCTCCAAAACGCCGAACAATCCGTTAGACGAGTTCATCAGCAGAGTACCGGACGGAATATTATCAAACGAGCCTTTCAGTTCTCCCGGCTGCCCCGAAGAACCCTTGCGTACATCAACAACTTCCGCGTCAAGAAGCGTTCCGCTGCCCATACGCATGAGCGTGCGTGTACCTGTCTCGTTGATACCGTGTCCGAGCGCACCGAACATTTTAGTTACAGGGTCGTAAAATGTCAGCGTGCCGATACCGGAAACATTTGTGCCGTCTGCTGTAAGCCGCAGTCCGGCAGTCTGCCCCATCGGTATAAGCTCGTTCGGCCGCGCGGTTCTCTCAGCCGGAGGCGCGGCAAGAGCGGGGGTTATATTTATAATAAATGTCAGCAATAGCAAACATGATAATTTTTTCATAGCTACCTCGTTGTTTTATGAATTTACGCTATGACAGTATGTGCAAATTAGCGTTAATACTTCATGTAATAAAAGGTCTTCATTCCATGGTAAATGTTGCGATTTTTCTCGTGTGTGTTATAATAGGGGAAGAGACATTTTTATCTTTCACAAAAATAGCAAAAATTACTCGTTCGCAAATGTAAATTGTGATTTTTGGGGTGGCAGTTTTTATGAGAATAGGAAGTTTTGTTCCGCCGAATAATAACAATAACGCCGAGACCGCAGAGCTTACCGGGCGCGGCGACCTTGAC
Organism: Oscillospiraceae bacterium; assembly: GCA_009782385.1. Classification (GTDB taxonomy): domain Bacteria; phylum Bacillota; class Clostridia; order Oscillospirales; family UBA929; genus WRMG01. The sequence goes on from WRJE01000009.1 coordinate 32,797, forward strand.
GCGCCGCCTGAAACCTCCGCAGAAGGTGAAGAAGCTGTTTCGCGTCAAGGCGGCAGACCTTTACGCGCGACCATTGACCGTGCCGTTAATATAAGTGAGGTAGTTAAAGCCTTTCAACTGCCGGACACACCGTCCGTGCGCGGTTTAGTTGCCGAGATGGCACGCGGCGGAGTTGAAATCAATCAGCAAAATTTATCAATTTTATCTAGGGCTGTCGATGCTGGTCTCGCGCCGGAGCAAGCCGTGTTTATGGCGCGTGAAGGTATTCCGATAAACGCCGCGAATATCGAACGTTTTCAACTTTTCCTTGAACATAAAAACCTTGTGGGCGAGCAGCTGTCGCAGATTTTGGAACAACTGCCGGAAGAAATAAAACAAACAGTCTCCGAACAACAACCTACAACACAAATCGTAGGGCGCGGCATCCCTGACGCGCCGTCCGTATCGGCACAACCTCAATCCGCGCAACCGCTAACAACCGAACAACCCATTCAAACCATACAACCTCAACAAATAGTCCAAACCCCCGAACAACCCCCAATATTACAACAGCAAATACCCGAAAAAAACATACAAACTACTCAACCGCAACAACCCGCAAACTCACTTCAACCGCAACCATCGGCAACCGTCCCCAACGCGCCGCCTACCCTCGAACAACCCATTCAAACCGCACAACCGCAACAAACAACGCAAACCCCCGAACAACCTGTTCAATCCGCGCAATCTCAAACCCCCGAACAACCCGCAACCGTCCCCGTAGGGCGCAACGCCCCCGGTGCGCCGTCCATACCCGCGCCGTCTTCCACCGCACAACCCGCGCAAATCCTCGAACAATCTATTGAAACCGCACAACCGCAACAAACAACAGAACAATCTACAACCTCAACCGTAGGGCGTAACGCCCCCGGTGCGCCGCCCATACCCGCGCCGTCCGCTCCAGCAACACCCGAACAACCCTCTGTAATTACAGTCGAACAAAAAATAATCTCGCTGTTCAAAAAAGTAGACCCCAAAAACCCTCACAAACTGCCCAATGAGCTCAACGCGCGTGAATTGGCGCGTGAATTAGACGAGGTAATCGAAACAGTCAGACAAAAACTGCCCGAACTCGAACCAAGCAGAAGGGAAGCACTTGCCAAAGCCGTGAACGAGTTGGAGCAGAGTGTAAAATTTCTTGATAATATGAACAGATTCACCCCCATCGTCAACATACCCCTGCAATGGGGAGGGGAGCGCACGACCGCCGAGCTTTATGTGTTCAACGACTCGAAAGGCGGCAAAAAAATAGACCCTCAGAACGCCACGGTATTTATTTCGCTTATGACCGCCAACACCGGGCGAGTGGAAACAATGATAAAGGTCATCGGTAAAAGTGTTGAATGTGATTTCAGCGTTGACTCGCCGGATGCCGTTGATTTGGTACGCGGTGAAATGCACATCCTCTACAAATTGTTGGATTTACAGGGATATAAATTAGCGCGGACATCGGCGCAGGTCGCGGAAAAGACCGCCGACATCCTCGATGTGTCCAAAGCGCGTGAACAGCAAATGAGCCGTTACTTTTTTGACAGAACGGTATAACCATGTTGTAGGGCGCGACGACCCCGGCGCGCCGCTATATAACCGCCCGTATTTATAACGTTAAGGTGATTAAAAATGGACGAAGAAAAACGCAAACAACTAAAAGAGGCAGTCGCGCTGTCCTATGAGAATGAGGACTCCGCTCCAACGGTAGTTGCTGCCGGACGCGGAAAAGTCGCGGAGAACATTATCGCGAAGGCGCAGGAGGCAGGCGTGCCTATCCATGCCGATGCCGATCTCGCCCACGCTCTCAATATGCTGCAAGTAGGGCAGGAGATACCAATCGAGCTGTATAACGTTGTGGCACAGGTGCTGATTTATGTCCGAGATATTGATGAACAGCAAGGAAGAAAAAATTCGTAGGGCGCGGGCAGAAAGTGATTGACTAACAAATGAATATGATATACAATGCGGTTATCTGTTAAAAGGATTGGATGGTTCGGATAATGAACGGTATTAAGTCTCTGCCGCTGAAGAATATCACAGTAGACGATCCTTTTTGGGGAAGGGTCATTAATCTTGTGCGCGAAAAAGTAATCCCATATCAATGGGAGGTTCTGAACGACCGTATACCCGATGCCGCCAAGAGCCATTGCATCAAAAATTTTGAGATTGCGGCGGGGCGGCGTAACGGTGAGTTTTACGGTATGGTTTTTCAAGACAGCGACCTGTACAAATGGCTTGAAGCGGCGGCTTACAGTTTGGACACACGACCCGACCCCGAATTGGAAAAGCTGACCGACAGTGCCGTTGAACTGATAGGCTCGGCTCAACAAGCGGACGGATATATCAACACCTACTATACCGTTAAAGAACCGGACGGACGTTGGTCTAATCTTCAGCAGGGGCATGAGTTATACTGCGCCGGACATTTGATTGAAGCGGCGGTCGCTTATTACAACGCGACAGGCAAAAGGGATTTTCTCGATATCGCCATACGGTTCGCCGATTATATAGACAGCGTTTTCCGCAACACGGAAGGGTATCCCGGTCATCAGGAAATCGAATTGGCTCTCGCGAAGTTATATAGGGTAACGGGCGAGAAACGCTATTTGACTTTAGCCGGGAAGTTTATTCGCCGCCGTGGTTCGGGAGAACCCCATTATTTCATAAAGGAACGACAAAAACCGCAGTACCGCACAATTTGGCCGCAGTTGGAAGAATTTGACGCTGCTTATTCTCAGTCCCACATCCCGCCATTGGAACAGCGGCACACCACCGGACACGCCGTCCGTGCCGTTTATATGTACACCGCTATGGCGGATTTAGCTTTGGAAGACGGTAACGCGCAAATGCGCGGCGTTTGCGAGGGATTATTTGACAATATCACAAAGAAACAGATGTATATCACGGGAGCAATCGGGTCAACATCAATAGGCGAGGCTTTCACAACGGATTATGACCTGCCCTCCGACTTGATTTACGGAGAGACCTGTGCCTCTATCGGTCTGATGATATTCTGCCAAAGGATGAACGCGCTCTCGGGCGATGCGCGGTATGCCGACACTATTGAACGGGCGTTGTACAATACCGTTTTGGCGGGAATGTCATTAAGCGGAACGGAGTTCTTCTATGTCAACCCGCTGGAAGCCGACCCCGCGCGGTTGGCGCACAGTCCCGACTTGGCTCATATTAAAAACCCGCGTCAAAAATGGTTCGACTGTTCCTGCTGCCCGACCAATATTGCGCGTACAGTCATGGGACTTGGTGAGTATATTTACAGAACCGCGCCGGACGGGTTATATGTCAACCTGTATTGTTCGGGTACGGCAGAAGACGGATTGAGGAGTATAGCGGTGAAAACCGGATATCCATATGCGGACAAAGCCGTTATAACCGTGTCGGGTGGGCGTTATAAATTGTTCCTCCGCAATCCGGAAAACGCGCCGATACTGTCATTGAGCGTTGGCGGTCTGGAGCTCGATGTACAGACGCAAAACGGATATGTTGTATTGGAGAGGGACTGGAACGGGAACGAGATTGTTTTGCGTTTCGATATGCGTCCGAAAATTATTTATACATCGCCTAAGTCGCAGAATAATAACGGGAAAGCGGCGGTTATGCGCGGTCCGTTGGTGTATTGTGCGGAACAGGCCGATAACGGTGAGAATTTAGGCGCGGTTATACTGCCGTCCGAGGCGGCGTTTGCCGAAACCGGAGCGGTTGACGGACTGCCGCCCGAAACCGTTATGTTAAAGTCACCCGCTCATCGGTATACCGGACAAGGAGACGTACTGTATACGGCAGCACCTCCGAAACTCTCGGATACAGAGGTCAAGCTGGTACCGTACTTCCTTTGGGCAAACCGTAACGTGGGCGAAATGCGCGTGTTCCTTCATCATCGGATATAAGAACGCCACGGCGTTTTTATATATAAAAAATTAGGAGGAGAAAAAATGAAAAGAATCTTAGCCATCGTTCTCTCGGCAGTGATGATTTTGGCAGTGCTTGCCGCTTGCGGAAACGATTCGGCATCACCGTCAGGATCGGGCGCGACCGCAACCCCGGCGGGGAACAACAACACGGCGGGAGACAGCACATCCTCAGGGGGCGGCGAACGTATCGAGATTGTCTTCTCAATTTGGGGCGACCCCGCTGAACAGGAGACGACACAAAAAGGGCTCGATGTTTACAACAGTATGCAGGATAAGGTGTATGTAAAAGCTCTGCAAATTCCGAACGAGGAATACGCCGATGTTTTGCAAACCATGGCTACGGCGGGCAATATGCCTGATTGCGGAATGGTCAACGAACCCACCGCTATCGGATGGGCGAGACAGGGCTTGCTGATGCCGATTGACATCTATGAGGGACAGGCGGATAAGCCGCTCGATTACTTGGCGTTCAAAGACGGCGGCAAAACCGTTGCATATTCAGGCGCGAACGAAGTTCTCGGTCTATGGTACAACAGGACGATGTTCGATGCCGCCGGAGTTGACTATCCCCCGACATCGCTGGACAAAGCGTGGACATGGGATGAGTTCATCGAAGTAGCGAAGCAGCTCACCTTTGACTCGAACGGAAACACCCCCAACGATGACGGATTTGACAAGAACAACATCGTGCAGTACGGTGCGTATGTGAATCAGTGGACATGGCAGCTCGAAGTTTGGGCTCTCTCCAACGGCGGCAAATGGTTCTCGGAAGACGGAAAATCAATAGTCTTTGACGATGCCGCAATCGAAGCGATGCAAAAGGTTGTTGACCTGCACTTAGTCCACAATGTCGCGCCGTTTAACCCCGGAACAACGGACAGCGGCTTCGGCGACTCGGTTGGCGCGGGTAATGTCGCTATGTGTACCGAAGGTCAGTGGGCCACGGGATTTGCCGGCGATACGGATATAGACTACGGCGTGGCCGTGCTTCCGTATATGAAACGCAAAGCCAATATTGTTACAGGCGGTCCGGTCGGCGTATTCGCGGGGACGAAGTATCCCGATGAAGTCGCGGATTTCGTAAGATGGTATACCGATGAAGACAACAATTTCGGAACTATCGAAGCCGGGTGGTGGATGCCGACCAAAATGAACTGGTATACGGACGAAGCACTTCTCAAAAAATGGATAGATGATGTACCTCTCCGCGCGAGACTGCCCGCCGATGCTTACAGAACGGCAATGAAAGACGTTGCGCTGGATTTAACCGTTTCTCAATCGACGGGTTGGTATTATACACCCAACACATTTGAAATCATAAACAGGGTTCTCAACCCCGCTATGGTTGAAGCAATCAACGGCAGCAAAACGGTTGCTCAGGTTATCGCGGATGTGCGCCCCGCTATGGAAGCGGCACTCGCCGGATAAGATAATTTATGTATGAGCGGTAAAGGGTGTCACGGAAACAAGACACCCTTTTATCGCAGAAATGAGGTGCTGGTTTGTATGAGCAATAAACCGAAAAAATCGGCAGCGGTAATAAAGGAACAGCGAGCGGCGTACATTTTTTTGATTCCCGCGTTCCTCGGGCTGTCACTTATAACATACATACCGTTACTGGCAGCTTTCGGCATAGGTTTTACAGACCTCAAAGTGGGTCATTTCATGCCGAATACCCCTTTAGCTCCGCCCCGGTTTGTCGGGTTGGATAATTTTGTCAACATATTCAAAAATCCGAGCATAAACTTCCAGAACTCCATATGGGTAACGGTATATTTCGCGCTGTTCGCGGTCGTATCAAGCGTTATATACTCTTTGTTCATAGCAATGCTTCTGAACCGCAAGATGCCGGGACGCGGTTTTTTTCGCTCTATCTTCTATATCCCGTATATTTTGCCGGCGGCGGCGGTCATAATAAGCTGGCACTTTTTATTGATTTATGACGGCGGCGTTATCAACCATGTTCTTGTGCAATTAGGATTTGAAAGGTCTTTCTTCCTCGATTCCAAGTCCACGGTCATACCTACACTGGTTCTGATTGCCGTCTGGCAGTGCGGTAACCTGATTGTCATTTTTTTGGCGGGGCTGCAAAATGTACCCCGTGTTTATCAGGAGGCCGCGGAAATAGACGGCGCGAGTGCTTGGCGGCGTTTTTGGACAATTACTATTCCCTGTATGACCCCAATAATTTTTTATAACGTGCTCATGAGCCTTGTCGCAAATCTGCAAATCGTTGTACCCGCGCTTGCGCGTACAAGAGGCGGTCCGGGCAAGGCTACGATGTTTATGACATACATGATGTATCAGGAAGGATTCAGGGGCGGACAGTTGGGGACAGCGAGCGCAATCGCGGCCGTGTTCTTTATTATTGCCGCGATACTTGCTTTTATATTGTTCAAAACCTCTAAGAGCTGGATATTTTATGAGGGAGGTGAGCAAAAATGACCGGCGAAAATTACAGGAAATCCGGAATGTTGTTCAGCGGCTCTGTACGCAGCATGAAACGGAACAAAAAAATTGCCGATATTACCGCGTTTATTATAATTATCTGTATGTCCGTCATTGTATTGCTGCCAATCTGGTGGATGATTCGCTCCTCGCTGATGAAAAGCCTTGACATCTTTATGCGGCCGCCGCCGTTTTTTCCGCCGGATTGGTTGTGGTCTAACTATAACATTCCGCCGACCACATTTAACTATTTCCGATATTTGATGAACACGCTGTCGATTGTTGTGCCATGTGTTGTTTTCGGGACGGTCACAGCCGTGCCGTGCGCTTATGCCTTTGCACGGCTGAAGTTTAAGGGTAAAAACTTCATATTCTCGCTCTGCGTGGGTTCAATGCTGCTGCCGACAATGGTTACGCTGATACCGCTGTATATCGTGTGGTCGAATTTGGGTTTTGTCGATACTTACTGGCCTTTGATACTTCCGTATCTCTGCGGGGGAGGGGCGTTTAACATTTTTCTTCTGCGGCAGTTTATAATGACAGTTCCCAAAGAGCTTGACGAAGCGGCTAAAATAGACGGCGCGGGCTATCTGCGAACGCTTGTCAGCATCATCGTGCCATCGATAAAATCTGCCATAATTGTTGTTGCGCTGCTGATATTTATGACAACATGGAACGACCTTCTGCAGCAAATGGTTTATATCCATACGCCAAAGAACTATACTCTTGTGTTGGGTCTGACAATCTTTTTCGGCACATTCAAAACGGATTACGCGGGAGTGTTTGCGGCAACTGTTCTTTCGTTTATTCCCGGAGTGTTGGTCTATCTCTTCGGGCAACGCTATTTTGTCGAAGGAATCGTCATGACAGGAATGAAGAATTAAAGGCAATAAATCATTTTTTGTAAAGGCGGCACTTTTCGGAGTGCCGCTTAGAAAAATAGTTGCAAATTGTAAAAAAATGTATTATACTCTAATTACAGTATTTCTGCGGAGGGTTGATTTGTTATGACAAGAAGACAAAAGTATGATGAACAAAATATTGAACAAAGGGTTGCCAGCACTTATATAGGGCGCGGAAACAGGCTCGAGGGAGCTAAACTCAGCGGTTCCGACCCTATAGTAATCGATGGGACATATTTGGGTGACATAGACCTCGACAATACCCTTACGGTGGGAGAGTCCGGGAGCGTCATCGGTAACGTCAGAGCCAAGCAGATTATTATTTCGGGCAAGGTGAAGGGCGTTGTGTTCTGTGACGGCACGCTTCACTTGACATCGTCATCCTATGTGGAGGGTGCGATTGCGTCTCAGACCATAAAGATGGACGAGGGAGCGCGTATAAACGGGCAGTGCCGCATGACCGATGAGCAAATAGAAAACGCTACGCTTGAGCTGTTTGAAATAGAGGGCAAGCTGAACTTCGACTTCAAGAAACTTGGTGATACCTATATTCCCGAAAGCGGATTGCCGGATATGGACAACGGATAGTTTGACAGAAAATGGAAAGCTCAAAAATAGAGCTTGACAAACACCGATGGAGCGTTTATAATACACAACAGTGTATGCGAGTGTGCTGGAACTGGTAGACAGGCACGTTTGAGGGGCGTGTGTCAATGGCGTACGGGTTCAAGTCCCGTCACTCGCACCAATTTCTAAACCGCGAAAGCCTTGTACCACAAGGTGTTGCGCGGTTTTTGGTTTGTTAATAACCGCTTTTGAGCAATAATTACTGAAAATTTCTCAGATATGTCAAAAACATGGGAAAAAGGCAAAAAAATATCTTGCGGAAATCGGGATAAAGTGTTACAATTATAAAAGTGGCATTTGTAAGCGGACAGGCACATAAATTATTCAGCTTGTGCGTTCGCGATTGTGTGGTTAAGTTAAGTAGGAGGAAAATCAAATGCGCTTGAAAAAGACTTCTAATGTCGTAAAAATCGCAGTCCCTATTATGCTCGTAATCATACTGGTTTTATTTGCTTTAATGAACTCTCTTATGTCACGCTCTCAGGTGCTGCATCAAGAGAGCACGGAGCTTATTATTCTCAGTAATGAGATGCTTCACAACAACGATTATCTGGTAAAACTCATGAGGGAGTATGCCGCGACACAAAACAACGCCGCTCTACGGGAGTATGAGACCATTCTGAATGACTATGACAGTTTGGACGGAAAACTGGACAGGATGGTTGAAATCGGGTTGAGTGCCGATGAACAGCGGCGTGTGGACACGCTGCTGAGTATGCTCGATGACTTAGCCGCCATTGAGGATGACGCTTTTGCCGCTTTTGACGCGGGTGACGGTGACTTGGCATTTTCTATTATCTTTGGTGACGAGTATGCCAAATCCGATAGGGAACTCGCGGCGCAGACAAAGATGCTGATTGCCGACATAACGGTCAGAACCACAGCCGAAATAGAAGCGGTACAGAACCAAGAGAAGATGTGGCTTATCATTATCGGCTTATTTATGATTTCCGTCATGGTGGGCGGATTTGCGCTGTCGCAGATACTCAGCGGGATAGTTAAACCAATCGTTTTGCTGTCCTCATTTATGACAAAAGCGGGTACGACCGGAGATATTAACGTTACACATGAAGAGGAACAGGTCTTGAACAGCTATATGTCCAGAAAAGACGAAATCGGGCAGTTGATAGCGGGTTCAGGGACGTTTATTGACCATGTGATTCATATTTCGCAAGAATTGGAATCCGTTGCCGGAGGTGATTTAACCACCGAGATTGAGGTTCTCTCCAATACGGACACAATAGGGCAATCACTGCACCATATGGTAGACAGCCTAAACGCGATGTTTGGAGACATAAACGCTTCATCTGTGCAGGTTTCCATAGGAGCGAAGCAAATAGCCGATGGGTCTCAGTTATTGGCGCAGGGTTCGACTGAGCAGGCATCCTCTATAGAGCATCTATCATCTTCCATGTCTGTTTTGACAAGAAAAACAAAGGATAATTCCGAAAGAGCAGGGCAAGCCGCGTTGTTGGCAGATACAATCAAACGCAACGCGGAAAAAGGCAGCCGCCAGATGGATGAAATGACTGCCGCCGTAAAGGAAATCAACGATGCCAGCCAGAGCATTCAAAAAGTTATGAAAGTCATTGACGACATCGCTTTCCAGACGAATATTCTCGCGCTCAACGCGGCTGTTGAAGCGGCGAGAGCCGGACAGCACGGCAAAGGCTTTGCGGTAGTTGCCGAGGAAGTACGCAGTTTAGCGTCAAAGAGCGCGGACGCGGCGAGAGAGACCGGAGCAATGATTGAGAACTCAATGGAGAAAGCGGAATTGGGTTCGCGTATCGCGGGTGAAACAGCTGCCAGTCTTGTGGAAATCGTCAGCGGCATCAACGAAAGCAATCAAGTCGTAAGCGAAATCGCCCGCTCAATCGGTGAACAGGCGACAGGGATAGAGCAAATCAATAGCGGCATAGACCAAGTGGCGAGTGTCGTTCAGCAGAACAGCGCAACGGCAGAGCAGAGCGCGGCAGCTTCGGAAGAAATGAGCGGTCAGTCGGCTATGCTGGAGGAATTGGTAGCGCAGTTTAAGCTGAAAGAGCAGTCTGCGGGTAATTTCGCGCCCGGCGCGGGACATAAAAAACAACTCGCAATGCCGGAGAAGACATCAACAAGCAACGGAGAGTTTGGCAAGTATTAGTAGTAGGGTACGGCTCGTCCGTCCCGCCTGTCAACCCATGCGTTATAAACATATAAAATATAAGGAGGAAGCAATATGCTTTGGAAGGATTCATTAAAAATTGGTGTAGAGAAAATTGACGAACAACATAAGACGTTGTTCGCACAGGCAAACCAGTTGGCAAGCAGTTTGGATTACGGCAGAGAGTACCAAAAGGAAAAGGCGATTTCCACCATCGTTTTCTTGAAAGAGTACGCCGTCACACACTTTGCGGACGAAGAAGAATATCAGCTATCCATCAATGACGCAAATTATACGGAACACAAAAAATTGCACGATCAATTTGTTGTGACCGTGTTAAAACATGAAAAAAAGATGCTTGCATCGGATTTCGCGTATGCTGATGTTTGCGAGTTTACCGGCACTTTACTGGCATGGCTTACATACCATGTCGCCGATGTTGACCAGAAAATCGGTAAAGCGGCGGCAGAAAAATCGGCAGATGACAGCTATGCTGATATTATCTGCGAGTGCTTCCGCGATGTAATAAGCATAGAGATAGACGCGGATAAGGACTCTATTGTAAAGGTCGAAGAGCATAACGAAGCGTTTGATAACTCTGTCATAGTCAGGCATCCTTTTACCCATACCATCAAAGGTCATGTCGTTTTTGATTTTTCGGTTCCGTTTGTACACGAATTATTAAATAAAATGTTGTATTCCTTAATTGGAATTTCACCCGCCGAAACCGAAATAGGTGATTTTGAAAAAGCACTCTTGTTACAGATTTCGACTACAATAGTTGAAAACATATATCGGCGGCTAAACGACCGGAGTGAAGTCAATGACATTGACATATCTATAGCCGGGACACATGAAACACAGCCAAATGATAAAATCTCATTTGACACGGGGATTGGTATCGTTGAGGTTGGTCTTACGATTACATAATTGTAGGGTCGGGCTTCCATGCCCGACCGTTTTATATGTTTTATATGGACATAAACAACAAAGGACGGGGCTGTTAAAGCCCCGTCCTTTAATATTAGGTTTAATACTTACCGAACTCTTCGTTCCCGTTTTGTGTTTTTTCCGGCATTGCCAACTGTTTCTTGTGTCCGCCAATCGCGGCCGCGGGCTGACCTTTCAGCTTAAACTGTGCAACTAAGTCTTCCAACGCGGATGACTGCCCGCTCATTTCCTCACTGGCGGCGGCACTTTCTTCCGCAGTCGCGCTGTTTTGCTGGACAACTTTCGCCACTTGGTCGATACCTTGGTTAATCTGCTCAATACCAACTGACTGTTCCGAAGAGGATGTTTCAATTTGATTCACAATATTACTGCTCTCGTTAATACCTTCTACAATTTCAGTCAGGCTTGCGGCGGTTTCTCCGGCTATGCGTGTGCCAAGCTCGGCTTTTTCCATAGAGTTTGCGATAAGAGTTCCGGTATCTCTGGCGGCGTTCGCGCTCTTTGCGGCTAGACTGCGTACTTCCTCGGCGACAACCGCAAAACCCTTGCCGTGCTGTCCGGCTCTCGCCGCTTCAACAGCCGCGTTGAGAGCGAGGATATTCGTCTGGAACGCTATATCGTCAATGACTTTAATAACCTTGCTGATGCTCTGGCTTGCCGCGTTAATGTCTTTTACGGCTTCCATCATTTCATCCATCTGGCGGCTGCCTTTTTCCGCTTTGCCCTTAATTTCGTTGGCAAGGGAAGCCGCCTTATGCGCCATATCTGAGTTGGTTTTTGTAACATCGGCTATTGCGCCGATTTCGGCGGATAACTGCTCTACCGAAGCTGCCTGTTGCGTTGAACCGGATGACAAAGATTGCGCGCCATCGGCGATATGCCTTGCGCCGGTAGCAACCTGCGAGGTGACTTGGTTAATTTCGCCAAACAGGTTGTTAAGGTTATTAACCATATGCTTTAGAGCAACTCCCATAACATCTCTGTCTGAAATAACATCAAGATGCGTAGTCAAGTCGCCTTTTGCGACAATTTCCAGTTCCTCGGATATTTTAATTACGTGTTCGACAAACTTGGCGGTGTTTCCAATCGTGTCGCCTATCTCATCGCTGCGCTTAGAATATTCGCCGATAAGTGAGGTTTCCTCGGGGGTCATATTGATGTCGCCCGTTGTTCCCGCTTTGTTCATGAAAGCTGAGAGAACTTTCATCGGTTTAACTATTCCGCCGACAATCTTTAACACAACAATAACACCAACCGCGGCAAGTAAAAGACTTATGCCGATTAGCATAATCAATGCCATTGTTCGCTGTGATTCGATATTTTCCATGATAACATCTATATCTATCAGGTAGTTACCTGTGCTGACATACCAACCGTAAGGCTCAAATATCCGTGTAAAACTTCTCTTTAGATATGCACCGTCCAAGTCATCGGGGTGGTTGGTGTAAAATTCGGTAAATCCGCGTGTCTTGCTGAAATCCTGTTGTAAGAGTGCTCTGACATAATACGTCTTTTCACTTTCGATGGGGTTGCGGTCAAGGGTGTCCCAACGGTTTCTGGGTATAACGATTCCGTTTTCGTCAAAGTTGCCGCTGTCTTTTATATCGGCCTCATAGTGCTGATAGTGGGCGATACAAGTTCCGTCCGTCATATCCGCCCAAAAGTAGCCGTCGTCCACATGACCCTCCGATGTACTGAACCTTGCCCAACGAACCAAGTCTTTGGCATCCTCGTAGACCTCGTCCCATGTCGCTTCACCTCTGACAAACCGCTGATGGTTTTGATTCAGCGAGCTAACTA
>WRJE01000010.1 GCA_009782385.1 Oscillospiraceae bacterium
GACTGTTGTTATGATATCCCCTATTACTGACTCAGTCCCGATTTTTTTTTAATGACATAGTTTCAAGGTATGACGTAACAACAGTTTCGCTGGCTTCTTTTCGTGTCTCTAATACCGCCGTTTCCAAGTCGTGAAACGCATTGCGAAATCCTTGCTCTTCTATTTCCTTTATATAAGGGACGGCACGTTCGCTTTCATTTATTGTGATTATTTCGCCGTCCTGATTTTTTATCGTTACCGTGACTGTTAAGGTGTTCGTCATTTGTATGCCCCTCTTTTTTTCCTTAGTTTACACCATTTCGGATGCGATGGCTATTGCACAGGTGGCAACTTTTGGTACGGTTATATAAGATGACATGCACGCAACCGCGCGGGTTGCGTATCTAGGCAAAGGCAACCGTCGATTTCCAACTGTCATAAAACATTATCAGGCAAACTTGTAACAGATATGGACGACCCCACATAGTATGTACAGACTTTAAAGAGAAAGGAGGAGAAAAATATTCCTTAGAAATACTTGCAAAAAATTTAGGGTTAGAGTATAATGACGAAGAAGACAAAATGATGATGAGAAAATGGGACATTGATTATCATGATTGGAAAGTCGCGTTTGGCTATATGTAGCTTTAGGTAAATCTAAATTGAAAGAAAGATGGAGGTATACAAAATGCAAATACCAAACAAATTTGACAGCAATGTAGATCAACTTATACGCATGATGGATAAAAAACAGGTTGACTATGATGGAGCCATTCAGCGGGGTAAAGTGTGGGACAAAAAGAGAAAAAGCAGATTAATTCGTTCTCTTTTACTCAAGAGGGCTGTAGGTGTGTTCATCTTCAATAAAATTGGAGATAATGCATATGAGGCACTAGATGGTAAACAGCGTAGTACGGCAATTTATGAATTCATTAAGGGAGATTTTGCTCTTCATCCAAGTTTTTTACCAATTACAGATGATAGTGGAAATGAAACTCCAATCGCCAAGCGCAAATTTACAGAGTTGCACGAAGATTTGCAGAGCAGGATTACTAGCTATGTTCTTGAAATTCGCTTTTATAATAATTTGAGTCAAGACGAAAAACTGGACATATTTGAAGACATTAACAACGGTAGACCTGTTACAGCAAGTGACATTACTAGAACTAAAATAAAAAGTCGTGGATTGTTTGAGTCATTGGCAAAGCATGATGCTATACGTGGTACTCTTTCTATTGCAAATCGGAACAAAAAAATGGATGAAGACTTTGCAACCAAGGTGTGGCTGATGTGTTATAGCGGCTCTGAGAGCTTGCTCAATAAGGATACTGCACCGATTTTATCCTCTACGGAAGTAACCGAAGATCAAGTTCAAGGGCTTACTAAAATTCTTGATTATTTGAAGGTTCTAATCAAGACTTTTGGTAAGGACAAAAAAATGGCAAGGAAAATGAAAAGCATAACCCACTTTATGTCTCTTGGTTATATGGCACATATAGCAATAAGCAAAAATTTAAGTGCAGAGAAATTTGCTGAAAAAGCCATAAAGTTTTTTAGCGGCGAGGGAAACAAGGCTTCAATTAGCGATAAATATAATTTTGCTTGTGGAGCAGGAACAGCAAAAGCCGATAAAGTTAGCATTAGAAAATCAGAGATGGAAAAAGCCTTGAAATAAGGGGCTTTGAAGTGCGGAGAAAAAATAAATTTTCTCCGTTAATACATAAAAATAAAATATTTGTAAAAAAATGCTTGACAAAAAATAAAAGGGGTGGTAATATAAGAATATAAAAAAGAAACGGAGGTGCGTCTATGGAACAAATAATAAGAGGAGATATATACTATGCTGACTTATCTGGTTGGAGAGGAGCAGAGCAAGGTACTGACCAAGGCGACTTTCGCCCTGTGCTTGTGGTTCAGAATGATGTAGGCAATAAATATTCTCCAACAACACAAATAGCTCCACTGACATCGAAGACTACAAAAAGGAGCTTACCAACACATGTGAGATTTGATAGGGGAATTGGAGGACTAAGAGAGCCATCTACTGTATTGATGGAACAGCTAAGAACAATAGACAAAAGCAGACTAAAATACTATGTAGGTCATATTGATAATAATAAGATGTATGAGGTTGATTGTGCTATTGCTACCAGTTTGTTTCCTTTTAACGTCGCATCTGCTTTTAGTCAGATGCTTGCTAATGCGATTCCTGCATGATATAATATTTACATTCTAACAATTATGGAGTGTGTCTTATGATATATGTGTGTGAACATTGCGGCTTTTTATTTAGACGATCTGGTGTGGCAGAACAATGCCCAGATTGCGGGAAGCAATGCATACGCGAAGCAAATGATGTTGAACGGAAAGAATATGAGGAACGAGAGAAAAATAAGTTTTAACAAAGTGTTTATTGATGTTAATATCTGCTACATCCGTTTTATCAAGGGCTGTGTGCTGTAGCCTTTGACATAACGCGAACCTTAAATATTTGCTACTTCAATGAGATTCAAGGATTGGGATTGATTATCTCAGTCTTTGATAAAACGGATGTGTTACATAGGATTACAATCAAATAGGGATTTATGAAAATTTTGAAAGGATAAATTAATGAATAATATTAATATATGTGTATTAGGATTATCAGATGAACAAAAGAACTTAATAGAACAAAGCATAAATAGGAAAGATGGTAATTCTTTTGATATTTGTAACTTAGTTGAATGTTATGATGTATGTTGTGATGAATGTCCGTTTAGCGATTCTAATAAAGATGATTTTGCACTTGAAACATCCTCAATGACAATGAATGAAAAAGAGCAAAGAGATTTTAATCAATCACAAAAACAAAATTTAATTATTAAGGATTTAGAAAGTGAAATATTAAAGCTCAAAAACAGAAAGCTATGGGATAGGATATTAAATAGGTGTGATTAAAATCAATTACATAATTAGTGAGAAAATTGAAAGAAAGGAAAAGGCTTGTTGAAAAATGTAATATTTACAGAAATTTGTGTTGATTCAAAATCAAAAGACATATCGCCACAGCACGATATGCCCTAAGATTGTATTAAATTGTGCAATGGAGGATACCAAACCTTTCTTACAAACAGTGGTATTAGCGATATACTATTGATCGTATTTTGGAAAACAGTATTTCTTGAGATGGATAAACGAGTTTTTGTTGCTCTTTGTCATATTCAATTTCTGATACACTTATGGGTTCGTTAGATGGGGAACAAATATACAGCAATGTGAAAACAAGAATTGTGCCAATGATACCGATAACCCATTCCATCACCCAATGCCTCCTTTCAAAACGAATGAAGGATACGGATTGATAAGCATTGTACTCGGAATCGAAAATGTGGAGTAATCATGTCAATTGCTGTGGGAACACATCGTATCATGATACGAAAAAGAAGTCAAGCAGTTTTTAGAAAAATTACATAAAATTTACATTGGTATGATAATGCAATAGAATTATAAATAAAATAAGAAGGAAGAAATTAATGTTAAATATTAAAAAGGAGTTTGAGATTATGAAAAAGCAGAAAAAAACAATAGAGATGAAAGTGGGAGGCATAAAGTGTGATGCTTGTGATTGGAAGGATACGAATGTAAGCATTAACGATTATAAGAACTGGCTTAATAAACCATGTCCTAAGTGCGGAGCTAATTTATTGACAGAAGCAGATTGCAGAACAACAAAATTTATATTTGGTTTTATTAAGTTAATGAATAAGTTTCTACCGGCACCAAAGGAAAGTGATAAAATTGCGGAGGGTATAATTAAGATGAATGGAACTGGTGCGGTAGATATAGAGATTAAAGAAATTAATTAACACCAAACAGAGATTTATTAAAATATTAGGAGGAGAAAATGTCTATAGTAATATCATTTATTAGTTTGTTTATATCCATTTGCACAGCATATACGAAGTCAAATAGATAAAGAACTCTGTGATTTGCAGACCTATGAATTGTTATATGAAAACAAATGATGATTCAGTGAACTACCCACGCGCCTAAAGGCACGGGGCTTCTGAGTAACAATAGAAGCCAGTTTACCAGACTAAGCTGACGAAAGTACAGCTACGATAGAATAGTTATGACACCCTCGGTTGACGCACCAGACCGTTGCAATGTCGTGTATATTTAAGTAGAGTTGAAGGGTAAGGCTCGGTGATATACATATGTAAGCTATTTTTATCTTTGTCGAGGTGATGTCGGAAAAACATCGTGGTAACAGTGATGTGGAGTACGCACAACCGCAGTAATGCGGAATTATCCGAAAGGAGAAACACATTGGTAGTATATGTAATTAGTAAAGATGGAAAACCGCTGATGCCAACAACACCCGCAAGAGCAAAGAAAAAGTTAAGGTCAGGCAAAGCTAAATGTATACGCAGAACTCCGTTTACAATCAAGCTCACCTACGATAGCAAAGAGTTTACACAACCACTCACACATGGAATAGACACAGGTTCATCAATTATTGGAAGCGCAGTAGTTGACAATAATGGAGAAGTGGTGTACTTATCAGAGATAGAGATACGTAATGACATCACAGACAAAATGAAACAACGTGCAAAATACCGTAGGAACAGACGCAACCGCAAGACTCGTTACCGTAAGGCTCGGTGGCAACATAGAAAGAACAGCATTAGGAACGATAGGTTTTCACCAACTATGACAAGTAAAATTAACTCACATTTGAAAGAGATTCGTTTCGTGAAGTCAATTTTGCCGATAACACACTTGATATTGGAGACAGCAACATTTGATCCACACGCATTGAAAAATCCTGCGGTATTGCAGAACAAGTGGTTGTACCAAAAAGGAATTAACTACGGCTTTGCTAACACTAAGGCTTTTGTTTTAGACAGAGATAGTTACACCTGTCAATACTGCGGAGGTAAAACTAAAGACAGTAGGCTTCATATTCATCACATAACATTTAGAATGAACGGTGGCTCTGACGAAGCAGATAATTTGATAACTCTATGTAAAACCTGTCACGACAAACTACACGATGGATTGATTCAACTCAAAGGTGGTAAGCACAAGGGGCAACTTAGGCACGCCACACAGATGAACTCAATCAGACAGCAATTGTTAAGGCAGCTTAACTGTGATGAGACGTTTGGCTTTATCACAAAGGAACACCGACAACTAATGAGTCTTCCAAAAGAACATCATATGGATGCTGTCGCGGTTGCAAGTCAAGGTAATGGCGTAACATTCAAAACAAGTGTTATGCTTCAAAAGAAGTGCTTGGCAGATGGTGATTACCAAAAAACCAAAGGCATTCGTAGTGAACAGCCGATAACCACTGATAAGATTTGTGGATTTAAGAAGTTTGACAAAGTTAGATACGGTGGCATTGATTACTTCATAAAAGGTAGAATGTCTACGGGATACGCAATACTGATGAACATACACGGAGAAAAAGTCGCAATGAAACCAATTCCAAAGCTCGATAAGATGAAGAGAATAAGCGCAAGGAAATCATGGATTATACAAGCAGAAACCATTCGAAATATTGTTTGATGTGTCATTTGATATTTGTGTGTAAGTACAGAAAGAAGTTGTTATCTGTATTTGGAACACAGGTTAAAAAGTTGCTATGTGACATAGCTGAAGAAAACGATATTGAAATTATGAAAATGGAAGTTGACAAAGACCATATTCATATCCTGATAAGCTATTCGTCTACAAAATCAATACTTGAGATTGTTAGATTATTTAAACAGATTTCAACTTATAGGATTTGGAGGCAATATGATAATGACAAGTATTTAAGAAAGCATTTCTGGAAAGAACAAACATTTTGGAGTGATGGATATTTTGCTTGTAGCATAGGTCAAGTGAGTAAGGATATTATTGAAAAATATATACAAACATAGGGGTAGGCAATTCATCCGCTCCCCTAAAGGGAAGCGGTTTTCTTGCCTTGACTTTATAAATGAGATTGTAAATGAGGAGGAAGCTATATATGATGAACATGAATCGCCAGAACCAATATTTCTCGGAGAGTTTACGTCAACAGGATATTGTCCATGTGAAAAATGTTGTGGCAAGTGGAGCAATCCTTCTAATCCACTTACAGCAATTGGAAATCTAGCAGTTGAGGGAGTCACAATAGGCGCAGACTGGGATACGCTATCACCAGGAACTATGTTATACATAGAAGGCATAGGAGAGCGTGTCGTTCAGGATAAACTGGCAAAATGGATTGTAGAGCGTTATGATGGTAAGATACTTGATTTGTATTATGAAAGTCATGAGGATGCGTGGAATCATGGAAGACAAATAGTAAGCGTCTGGCTGTTGCCAGATGAAATATAGGAGGATAATTTGAAAGAAATTAAAATTAGTTTGGACACTATTGATAAAGTCAAAAATTTTGTAAACATAGCGATGCAATATCCGCAAGAGTTAGTAGTTTCATCTGGGAGATTTGTTGTTAATGCGAAGTCTATAATGGGGTTGTTCAGTTTGGATTTGACGAAGAAGGTATTGTTGTCGATACCAAATGATGTGGGTTATAAAGTATTTAAAGAAAAACTGAGTGATGTCCAGATTGATTTTGAATAGGAGGTAAATTTTATGTATGTTAGTAAAGATGATGTTATGAAGCAATATAATTCTCTTATAATGCTTAAGTAAATTAAATTTGTTGAAAATATGTTATCAACTCGCAGCCCATTCTTAAGTAAAAATAAAGATCAAAAATTAGCTATTAAATTAATCAATGATGTTAAAGTGCCAATGGAAGGTTGAGACAATAGTTAAGAAAGGAAAATTGTTATGGCAGAACCAGAAAGATTTAGAGATGTAATACGTAATTACGGTACAGCAGAAGGTGCATATAAAAGCAAAACATTACGAAACGATTGGTTGTGTCCTCGGTGTCCAAAACCAAGATTTGGATGGGTGTGTAGTTTTGGGCGTGGATTAGAGCTAACGCATGGAATAGATCCAAAAGTATGTGGAACTTGTGATAATAATGAAAACAATCAAAGGTTTGACATATGGGAGTCGGGCAAGTGCAAACTTGGAGGTAAATCGCTAAGTCCTTGTGAACGATGTGAGTTAAATGGATGTAAGTGGGTGCCGTGTGTGGTAGACCACAGAGAGTAAATAGATTTAATGGTAATATGAAATAATAATATGATGTGGATAAATATTTCAAGAAAGGGCTTGACAAGAACATATGACTGTGCTATACTGACAATGTAGAATAATAATATATTGGGTGGTGATAAAATAAAGATTCCGAAGAACGAAATTTTATGGGTATCATATTTAGATAAAAACGGGGTGGTTAGGTACATAACAACATCAGATATTATGCGTACTAAATATATTCTCTATAGTGTTTCAAATGAAAAGTTGACAAAAGTATCAATGGGAAAGAGCCCAACCAAATTTGATGAAATTATTTATGATGGAGGTAATTAAAATGAAATTTGTTGATATAAACAAAATAATTGTTCCTAGAAGTTTCAAAGAATCTAATCCTAGTGAACATAAAATATTAAGAAAGAGAAAGTACTATTATTATCACGGCGAATTTGATAATCTAATAAAAGTTGAAGAAGTAAAATTTTGGTTTTGGAAAAAATATATTTTGTGGGATGGATACATATCATATTTAATTGCTAAAGAAAACAATATAAAGCGCATTTCCGTTGTTTGTATATGATAACAGTAGAAAATAAAAAAATACTAAGTAAAATATGAAGGGAATTAAAAATGAAAACTTATAGTATAGATATCATGACGAGTGAATTTAATGAACTTACAGTTGATGTGCCAGATAATATTAATGAGGATGAATTTGATGAGATTCTTAACGAGTCCATAGAATCTTCGGTTGATGGTGGAATTAATACTTTGTATAAAATACTTGAAGATAATGGGATTAAAGTAACAAAGCCATTAGATGAAAAGTATGGTAAAAAAGGGTATTTGTTTGAAGTTGATACTTATTCAAAAGTAAATATATAATAATAAGGAGAATATATAATGGGTATAAAAATTATTTTGGCTGTTGTTTTACTATTGATTTCAGTTGGTGGATACATAGGAGCTTATTTTATTTCGGACAAGGATGGACGGTATAGTGATAGAAAAAGCAATAAGAAATCAAAAATGTTGATTCTCGGTTCATCTGTAGTGGTTTTGTTGTTCTTGATTTTTCCGTGGTCGTTCTTTTCAATTTCAACTGGTGAAATCGGTGTTGTTAAAGTTTTTGGCGAAGCAAAAGAAACGGTGTCTCCAGGTATCCACTATAAATTTTGGGTTTCAAATACCATTGAGCGTTATGATATAAAAACAAGGGAAATTAATCTTGATTTCCAAGCGTATAGTAAAGATGCTCAAACAGTTACAGGACAGCTTGCGGTTCAATATCAGATTAAACCTGATATGATTATGGACATTAACAGACAATACGGTTCTATCGACATTCTCGAAAGTAAGTTGAAAGCAGTAATACTTGAACGAACAAAAAGCGTATTTGCAGATAAGGGTGCAATGTTAATCGTTGAAAGTCGTTCGTCATTGAGCGGTGAGATTGAGCAAAGGATACTTCCAACAATGGAGCAGTACAATATTATAGTTACAATGATTGCTCTATCCGATATTTCTTTTAACGATGCATTTGAGAGTGCTGTGGAGCAGAAAATGGTTGCAGAACAAGAGCAACTTCGTGCAAGTTATGATAAAGAGAGGGCAATCATCAAAGCAGATGAACGATTGGCTGTTGCTGAAAGAGAAGCACAGGCCACTATTCAAAAGGCGCAAGGTGATGCAGAAGCGTTAAAAATTATGCAAGGCGCTTGGGGAGCGTTAGGATTTGAGGTAAGAGAGGCAATGCTAAGACAAATGTTTTATGAGAAGTGGAACGGTGTCTTACCAGAGGTCATGGCCGGAGATAATCTTGATTTGATAATCGGCAGTAAATAATTAAAATATTGACGCTAGAGGTGCGTGGGAGGAATAACGCCCTTAGCTAAGGTATACACAAATGTGAACAAAACGCTGTAAACCATGGTAGGCGATTTGTTATAATCTCCGAGGTGGGTCAAGACATGGCTGAGAAAATAACGGTAATGTATTGGCACAAGGGTATAGAAAGAGTCCAGATGTGACTCAACAAGGGTAGGGTAGTAGTCGGAGTAAACCGTTCGTTAGGTGAAACCCGTGTAGGAGATTATATGTAAATTTAAATTACGATAAAACCAGACATTGATAATAAAGTAGAATAAAAATAAATCATTGTGGAATAAATACAATGAGGTGATATCTCATGCAACCTATATCAACTAAAAAAAGATATGGTAGATATAAAGTAGAAATTATTTCAAATAAACCAAGTGAAAAAGCAATAAGCGATTACAATAAAAATGTCGCAATGCTCATCAAAAAATCTCTTGACAAACTTGACAATATCACATATAATGGATGTATTGTTAAGGCTATATAGAGGAGTGCGTTTTACAAAATGGAAACTGCATATGATATAAAATTTGTTGCTGTATATTTGCGTAAGTCTCGCGCAGAACAAGAAAACGAATTAGAGAAGCATAGGACGATTTTAACTGACCTATGCAATAGGAATAATTTCAAATATGTTGAGTATGCTGAAATAGGAACTTCAGATTCAATAGATATGCGTCCTAAAATGACACAGCTTCTCAAAGACGTTGATAGTGGCTTGTACGATGCAGTATGTGTTGTAGATTACGATAGGCTCGGTAGAGGTGATCTTGGTGAACAAGATAGGATTAAAAAGGCGTTTCAAAAATCATCTACGCTCATTATTACCCCAGAAAAAATATATGACTTGAATAATGATTTAGATGATACATATGCTGACTTTAAGGGTTTATTTGCAAGACAAGAGTACAAAATGATAACAAAACGTCTTAGACAAGGGAAAAAAATTGGAGCTCGCAGAGGCGATTGGACAAATGGAACACCATCATTCCCATATGAATATGAAAGGTATGAGGGGAAATATAATCAAAAAGGATTGGTTGTAAACGATGAGCTTTATAAAGTCTACCGTGAAATAATATCAATGGCTATTGATGGCATGAGTCCAAATAAAATTTCAATAACTTTAAATCAAAGGGGGATTACAACAAAAAAGGGAAACAATTGGAGTGGTGCTACAATTCAAAGATTATTGTTGGATGAAACGCAACTAGGTAAAATCATTAGCAACAAATCAAAAGGAGATGGACATAAAAATAGAAAACCAAATGCAATTAAATTAAGATTACTTCCAAGGGAAGAATGGATAATAGTTGAAAATTGTCACGAAGCAGTAAAAACACAGTATGAACACGATATCATATCAAAACTTATTAAAAGCAGAAACTTAAATCCTAATAGAGCAATGCCACAAACATATTCGTTTTCCGGTATAGTCAGATGCGGCAAATGTGGTAGGTGCATGACTTTTGGAAAAGATTTACGTAATAAATATAGATTGATAATGAAGTCATGTGTTCGTCAAGATCACGTTGGAAACAAATGTAAAAATGGCGGTATATGGGTAAGCGAATTTGAACAGATGGTGTTAAATGAGATACAATCATTTTTAGATAATTATGCTATTCAAGAAGCTGAAATGAGTGTTGTTAACTCTGATTTGTTGAATAAAGTTATTAATGAAAAAGAAGTTCAAAAAGAAAAATACATAAAGGCATTAGATGTTGTAGACGATGGTTACGAGTTGGGTGATTACTCAAGAGATGTTTGGCTGAATAAAAAGCAAAAATGGAATGAAAAGATTAGAAAGGTAGAGAGCGACATTGTAGAACTTAAGTATCAGTTAAATAGTATCCCTAAAATATCATATGAAATACGACAACAGAATATTGAAAAATTCTTTAATAATATTGAGCAAGTTACAACACCGAAAGAAAGAAATGATTTATATAGAACAATTATTGAACGCATTATATGGATTAAGGATGGTGATGCCATTAAAATCGAGATAGTATATAAGTAGAGCGCTTACTACAGCATTTAGGATATATGCCATTGGTGTCATGTCATGGCTCACGAGAGCTTTGAGGACGCGGAAGTCGCCGAAGTATTGAATCAAGGCTATGTGAGCATAAAGGCGGACAAGGAGGAACGCCCTGACATCGACAGCGTATACATGAGCGTCTGCCAAATGCTTACCGGCTCGGGCGGCTGGCCTTTGACCGTAATTATGGATTGCTCCGGCAAGCCTTTTTTTGCGGGGACATATTTCCCCAAAACAGGCCGTTACCGAATGGCGGGGCTTACCGATATACTAACGGTAATTCTTGATAAATGGCACACGGAAAGAGATACTTTGCTCCGTTCCGCCGCCCGTATTACCGGACAGCTCGGTGTGCGTGAAAAAACCGCAAACCCCGCCGTATCGCCTGAGCTGCTCTGCGAAAAGGCGGTTGAATATTTCAAAGCAACATTTGACTTGAGATACGGCGGTTTTGGGCGCGCGCCCAAGTTTCCGTCACCGCATAATCTGCTTTTTCTGTTGGAGTATCATAAACTGAACGGAGATAAAAACAGCCTTTTCATGGCGGAGAAGACACTGGAGCAGATGGCGAGGGGCGGCATATTCGACCATATCGGTTTTGGGTTTTCGCGGTATTCCACAGACGAGAAGTGGCTCGCGCCGCATTTTGAAAAAATGCTGTATGATAACGCTCTGTTGGTATCGGCATACGCGAAAGCGTATCAAATCACAGGGAATCCGCTGTATAAAAGCATTGCCGAGAAGACACTGCTCTATATCCGCCGTGAGATGACGCATCCGGGCGGAGGTTTCTATTCGGCTCAGGATGCCGACAGTGACGGTGTTGAGGGCAAATACTATGTATTTACGCCGGACGAAATTATTTTCGTACTGGGCAAAGACATGGGAGAAGCGTTCTGCGAATACTATGACATTACCGATAAAGGCAACTTTGAGGGAAAGAATATTCCTAATTTGATTCATAATTCAAAGTTTGACGAACGGTTTGCCGATGCGTCGGCGAAACTTTATGATTATCGTTTGACAAGAACGGCTCTCCACAGGGATGAAAAGATTCTGACCTCATGGAACGCGCTGATGATTGCCGCGTTTGCCGATGCCGCCGCCGCGTTTGGGAACGATGAATACTTGAATATGGCAAAACGCGCTATGGATTTTATTGAGACACATCTATATGAAAACGGGCGGCTTTTGGCGAGCTATTGTGACGGTCGGCGCAGTGAATGGGGATTTATTGACGACTACGCTTTTACTATATACGCGCTGTTAAGATTATATCAAACCACGGCGGACAACAGATATTTTGCGTTTGCCGAAACTCTGGCAGATACGGCTATAACGGACTTTTTCGACTTTGATGATGGCGGTTTTTATCTCTACGGAAGCGCGGGAGAAGCATTGATAACGCGCCCAAAGGAGTGTTATGACGGGGCTATGCCGTCAGGCAACTCGGTCATGGCGATGAACTTGGAAATGTTGTATGCTATAAACGGCAGCCGCGAAACAGAAAACGTTCTGCTCAAGCAGAATGCCTATATGAACGCCGTTGCGGCGGACGCGCCCGCCGGGCATACGTTTTATTTGTTGAGCAAGATGGGAAACAAAGATTTGTCGTTTGGGTGCAAGGATGGTGTTTGCGGTGTGAGGTGGAAATGAACATAATAGACATATGGTATTGTAGGGCGCGTCTGGGAAGCCGCGCCCTACATACTTAATTTATACAGCGTATACTGATTGAGTGAAACACCCTCTTTTTCAGCTTCCACAGCAAGACGGCGATGCAGTGTTTTGGGAAGCCGAACGACAAACTTACCGCTATATTTATCTGTATCTAACGGCTCGGGAACAGGAAATCCCGCTTCGAGCTTCGTTTCAATCCACCCCTCCATTGCTTCCCTGATATTTGTGTGAGCTTCTTCCAAGGTTGCGCCGTCACTCATACAACCGTCCAACTCTTGAACGGTAGCAAAATAATATTCGCCGCTGTCGTCTTTGGTGTGACGGATGACAATATTATATGGGAGCTCCATATATTCTTGCAGTGTCATGGTTTCCACCTCCATAATTATTTTTCTCCTATTCGCTCCAACAATTCGTTGATATATGATATTTTCAAAGGGTCTTTCAGAGTTATCAAGTCGCCTTGTTTGTTCAAGTAGTGACGGTGCGAGCCTTTTTGCCGCTTAAAAGAGTAGTCGTATGCGGCAAGCACCTTTTCAGCTTCCGGCAGACGTATTCCGTGTGGCTGATTTCTCATCTTCTCTATTATTTTCTCTACCGATGGCACAATCTATCACATCCCATGTTCATAGTATCATATGCGATACTATTTGTCAACAAGGCGATATGTATATTTTCAAACTTGCCAATTCTGCTATAACATGATATTATATATTTATCATAATGGGAGGGTGGGCGCAAATGGCAATTTATGGCGCGAATTATGTCGGCTGCGCTGTTTCAGTCTATGACAAGTCCGATAATTTACTTGTAACTACAACAGTTGCAAAACATGACAGGGACGCGCTGCGTATTGAGGTGAAGTCAGAGCTGAATCTCAAGCAAGGAGACGAGTACAAAGTACTTATTTTGACTTCTCCCACACCTGTTTTTTACTTGGGGAAGATAATTCAGGAAGAATACAAAAAAATTATCGCAATGTACAAGGGCAAAGAGAAAGAAGACCGCAAAAACGCGAGACACAGTATTCTTCTCCCCGCGTTAATAGAAAGCCTGATATATGACGGTCAGGCATATTCGTTGTGTATGCCGCTTGGGGTTAAAGTCGTTAACATTAGCCAAAATGGGGTGCGGCTTCGCACACCGTTTAATTCGCTCACGCACAGAGACAGGTTTACGCTGCGAATGAAAATCGGGGGAGTTGATAAACTGTTGGTTGCCGATGTTATGAACCACAGGGATGTCGGGAATGAATATTCGGAGTACGGATGCCGCCTAAGCGCGGGTTCAGCGGTGAATTAACTATGAGTGACACTGTTATAAATAAAGATAATCTTAGAATTGTCCCGTTCAGCCTTCTGTATGAGGGAATGGTGGTGGAGGAAGATATTTACGATTCCACCGCCTCGATTATGATTGCCAAAGGCGGGATTACACTCGATGCCAACAGGATTGAAACCATAAAAAAACACAACGATTACAGCAGTTTTATCAACGTTACCGGCAATACGTATAAAGCTCTTACGCAGAGAGAGCATGATTACCCGGTCGAAAGCCGAACGGAGATGGAGGAGGCTTCCGGCTATACCGAGGTCAAAGACGATACATTTCAGATACTTGGTGAAATAGCGAATACAAAAAATGTACCGCAGGAGGCACTGTATTCGGTGTCCGAAAATCTGTCAAACCGTCTGGAGACAGTTCCGCAGTCGTCGGTTTTGGCTCTGATTAACGCGCTCGCTCCGGTAGACGAATACTTGCAGCGGCACTGCGTTAATGTAAGCCTATTGAATGGTCTGATGGGCAAATGGATGAATATGCCTAAGGATGAGGTTGATACGCTTGTGCTTATCGGGCTTCTGCACGATTGCGGCAAGGCGATGATTCCAACGCAAATTCTAAACGCGCCGCGAAAACTGACTGTTACGGAGTTTGAGGTTATAAAGAACCATCCTAAGTTCGGTTATGACTTGCTGACAGAGTTCCCCGAACACGTGCGACTTGGGGCGCGTTATCACCATGAAAAGATTAGCGGGTTGGGGTATCCGAACCGGATTGGCGGCGATAATTTGCCGCTGGAAGCGCGTATTACCGCTGTCTCGGATATTTATGACGCTATGGTGTCGCGGCGTTCATACAAGAAGCCGAACAGCCCTTTCAGCATAATGGCAATGCTTTCAAAACTGCAAGGCACGGATCTTGATAAAGAGTTAGTCGATATCTTTATCAGCAATATGCCGCATGATTTGGTGGATAAAACGGTTATGATGTCTGACGGCAGATTGGGCGTTATACGGTCTTTTGACGTTAAAGATATTGAGTATCCGATGATTGAGGTTAACGGGCGCGTTATAAAAAGCAATGAGGATTTATACTGCGTATCAATGCACAATGATGATTAGGAGGAAATGAAAAAAATGGAATATATTCGTCAAACGATAGGCGGCGATAAATTAAGCGGCATTTTTGATATTCCGCAGTCGCTGCGCGGCAAAAACGCGGAAGTCATTATTCTGTTCTCTGAAGACCATTTTCATGAAAGTCCAAAACAAAGGAAACGTCCGCTTGGTTTCGCCAAAGGCGCGGAAGTCCCCGACAGCTTTTTCGAGCCGTTATCCGAGGAGGATTTACAATTATGGGGACTATAAAATATTTACTTGATACGCATACTTTCCTTTGGGCTGTTCGCGGAAGTCCAAAATTAAGTAATACGGCTGCAAAAATAATTGAAGATATGAATGTGCGGATTTTTGTTTCGGCGGTAAGCGCATACGAAATTATGAATAAACACCGCGTAGGCAAACTTCCCGAATTTGAAGATATAGCCAAAGACTATTTCAATTTTGTAAAAATTTTAGGAGTTGATTCGCTGACAATAAACGAGCGGCACACGCATTTCGCAGGTCAATTTGAATGGACGCACCGCGACCCTTTCGACAGATTATTGGCGGCGCAAGCATCCCTTGAAAATATGACCCTCATTACAAATGATGAAGTGTTTCAATCGCTTCCGTGGGTGTCTGTTGTTTGGTAACACAGCGGCACGCATATTGACAATAACTATGAGATATTTAGAACAGAGGCGAATAATATGAAGAGAATAATTTTTGTGGTTGACGACAGCCCCGCAAGCCTTTCCGTTACGGAAGAGGCTCTTGAGAAAGAACATAGGGTGATTACCTTGTCATCCGCGGTAAAAATGTTCGCGATTTTGGAAAAGGTTACGCCGGACTTAATCCTGCTCGACATCGAAATGCCGGAGATGGACGGGTTCGAGGCGATTATGCGGCTGAAAGAAAACGAGGCATACGCAAAGATTCCCGTCATTTTCCTGACCGGGTTGACAGACCCGGCAAACGAGTCTTACGCTTTGGAATTAGGAGCAATGGATTTCATTACAAAGCCGGTATCTGAACCAATGCTTTTGAACCGCATTAAAAATTATCTGATTATCGCGGACTATATCAAAAATTACGCGATGATTACTAATTATATAAAGGATCAAGAGCCGGCGGAAGGAGGTTAAATATCATGAAAGTTAGTCGCAGGATGGCAGAGATAGTTTATAACGAGATTCAAGGTTCGGTTGCCGCGCTGCGGGAAATAATGAGCGGTGTTCTTGACGATGAGAGCGTAAAGACGGCGGCGTTTCGGTTTCACGCGCTGAAAGGCGCGCTTGCAAATATGGGCGAGACTGAATTATCCGCGTTTGCAGGACGATTGGAGCTTGCGGGCAAGCAAAAGAACGGCGGCATGATTGCCGCCGAAGCCCATGTATTTATAGATGAATTAACGGCTTTCGCGGAAATGTTCGCGCCCGATAATAACGAAGACGGCGCGGAGGAACACTTCGGGCATTTAACCGAACGGCTGAAAATTGTTGAGGATTCATGCGCCGTTTACGACAAGAAGACCGCAAAAGACATAATTGCCGGGTTAAGAATCAAAAAGTGGCCGACGCAGGTGCGGGAACATCTTGCGGCAATGGACGAGCATCTCTTATTGGGTGACTTTGACGAGGTAATACGCGCCGCAGTACATATCAGGACTATTGTTCCTGAAGCTGAGCCTCTAGCAGAGTGATATTCGCCTGCATTTCCTTTGCCGTTTTCCACGACAGACGCTCTTCCTCAAGCATATGCTGAATCAGCACACGCTCTATATGCAAACTCTGAGCCGCGACATCGTGAATCATCCTGTGATAATCCAAATGCGTTTTTTTATCTTTTTCAATCCCCAGACGCGCTGAAACAACCTTTTCGTGTTCCTCGGCGATGATGGCGGCAATCGGGTCGTCTTCGGGCAGGTTGAGTTCATCGAGTGTCTTTTGCATCATTTGCGCGTTGACTTTTTCAAGCTCCAAATAGTCTTTGTCTTTCAGCTTAGGTTCTTTCCATGTGAATGACTGAATAAAATGCCATACCATCTTTATCAGCACCACGAGGGTGTTGTTTTTTTTCTCGCATTCCGCTTTTTCCTTGTCAATTTCCTCTATATAATGCTCCGCCGTAGTTTTGCTTATCTGCTCAATTTCCGCCATACGCAGAAAGACATCTTTTTCCCAGTCCAGAATTTCACTGCCGAAATCCCAGCTATGATACATATCCTTTGGTTTATTATCTTTGGTGTGCTGTTTTATACGGGATTGATAATTTCGGATAACAATTTCCGTTGCCGCGAGGTTGTCTTTCGTTGCGGAATTTTTAATACGTTCGGTAACGGTTGATAATATTTCAACGCGAGCGGCCTCCTCAGCGTCTGCGGATGATGATTCCGCTTTGCGCTTTATCAGAAGCGGCAGGAAAAAGTTAGTTATCAGCAGGGATATGGTAACAACGCCGCTCGCAATCAGAATAATCAGTTCGCGTTCGGGGAAAGGGACATCGCCCGGCAGCATAAGCGGTATCGACATCGCGGTTGCCAACGAGATTGCGCCGCGTGTGCCGCCAACGCTGAACACCATGCCCGATCTGATTCTGCTTATTGGATAATCGGAGTCTGAATAGTATTTCTTCCTTACCGTTAAAATCCACCATAGAAACCGTATGACTATAATTGCAAAAGAAATCGCCAAAACACAGCCTATAATCTGTATTCTGCTGATGTCAAACGTCCTGCCGTATTGCAGTATCTGCGTAAGCTGTGTGCCGAGTATAACAAACACAAGCCCGTCCAAACTAAATGAAAAAAACGACCACACACTGTCCTGCGCTTTATTCAGGCTTACCATTTCGGGGTTGAACTTGTCTCTGAACAGGGAATGCAGCATTCCCGAGAAAAACACGGCTAAAATACCGCTTACGCCCACTTCCTCGGCAATCAAATATATAATAAACGGTGTCAGCATACCTATGAAGACGTGCAGTGACTGATTGTTTATGCTTAGTGAATGCAGCCACCGCAGGAGCAAATATTTCAATACGGTTATAACTAACCCGACCAGCAAGCCCCCGCCCGCCAGTATAAAAAACCGCGCTATACCGTGCATCAAGACGAACGAACCCGTTATTACGGCGGTAACGGCGAACTGGAAGCACACAATGCCGGTCGCGTCGTTTATCGTGGATTCACCCGACAGAATGCTGAATATCCTGCGCGGCATTGGTACACGGCTGGCAACCGCCTCAACGGCGACAATATCGGTGGGACACAGTGATGCCGCAAGCGCGAACGCCGCCGCGAGCGGGATTACGGGTACAAGCCAATGAGTGAGATACCCGATTATAATAACCGCAACGAACACCAAGGCAACGGCGGCCATTATAATGGGCTTAAAGGTTTTCCGCATTCCTCTTTTATCCGAAAATACCGTTGATTTGAATATGAGCGGCGTAAGAAACAAGACGAAAAACAGCTCCGGCTCAAGATGAAACTCAAATCCGAATATTCCGAACGGAATAATCGCTATCATCGCGCCGAGAATAATCTGCACTATCGGCAGCGACAGCATCGGAAGAAAGCGGTTGATTAAATTAGAGAGCAGGATTGCCGCGAAAAGTATCAATATAAAGTTAAAAACAAGCACAATGCCATCTCCTGTTATATGTTCAGATAACGCAACAAACTGAATATATCACATTCGATGGCAAAACGCAATAATTATTAGATTGATTTGTGTCATTTTATGTCAACGGGTGTTTCAGTCACTCCACCAATCCCGCCTGCCTTAACAGCTTCAACGCTAACGCCGCCGTTTCGGCGCGGGTGATGTTATCAAGCGGTGCTATTCTGCCGCCGCCTTTACCTGTGAACAAGCCCGAACCTACATTCCACATCGCTGCGTCTAACGCCCACGAACTCACGCTTCCCGCGTCGATGAAGGCTTCGAGACTGCCTGCCGCTCCCTCGTATCCGGCAATTTGCGCCGCTCTCCATATCAATATCATCGCTTCCTGACGGGTCATCTGTCTGTCGGGCGCGAATCTGCCGTCTCCAACGCCGCCCACAAGTCCGTACTCATACGCCTTGCCAACCGCTCCCGCGTACCACACGTCCGCCGATATATCACTGAACACCGTACCGTTGCCGTTTTCGGGCAGACCCAACGCTCTGATGATAATCGAAACAAATTCCGCACAGGTTACGGCGCGGTCGCCGCCATACAACCCCTCGCCGATACTCGTGATTATTCCACGGCTGCCCGCTTCGTTGACATCGGCTTCATACCATTTACCCGCCGCGTCTGAAAACACGACATCATTATAAATCAGCGCGTAGACGGAGTTTGTCAAGCTGCTGACGGTTGCGTACCATTTGCCGTTTTCTTGATACACATAGGTCGGCACATGACGCATCGTGCCGTCCGGCTCGATTACAACCGCCGTTGTGATTTTCGCCGCCTGTTCCGCCGTAATTTCTACCGTGCGGCTGACGAACTGCGTAAATTCGGTGACTTCGTAGGTTTTGTTACTGTATTCCGCCGTAACCGTAAACTGCATGGGCGGTAATACCAAATCCGTTCCGTATTCCGTCATCGCTTGCGCCACCAACGCCCGCGTTTCTTCATTTACGGTTGTGGTTATCGTGACCGTAACGGGGACTTGGGCGGTATTGTACGCGCCGAGTGCTTCCATAATTGCAGAAGTGTCAATCGCCGCCGTGTTGATGTTATACACTACATTTTCGACCTGCACGGAAAGGGTTAT
This sequence comes from Oscillospiraceae bacterium, assembly GCA_009782385.1. Lineage (GTDB taxonomy): Bacteria > Bacillota > Clostridia > Oscillospirales > UBA929 > WRMG01. Next base: position 19,858 of record WRJE01000010.1, read on the forward strand.
TTCCTTTTCCGCCATATCGTCCACGTTTTTGACGACAAAGACGGCTTCGGCTGTTTCGGTATCCTTATTTGTCGGGATGATAACCGTTACGTTATCGCTCGCGTTTTTAATTTCGCTGTTAATTACCGTTTGATTTACAAGCACGGTGGTTCGGTCGTCTTCCACGGTCACTTTGCCCGCTTCGGTTTTATTGCCGTCTACAAACACAACGGAATCGCTTGCTCCGGGAGTTGGTGACGGACTGGGACTAGGTGAGGGACTAGGTGAAGGACCGGGTGACGGTGATGGATTTGAGCCGGGGGATGGACCGGGGTTGGGCGGGGGTGTCGGAACAGGCGGCGGCACAATGCCGCCGCTTCCGGCGGAGCTTGTCGCCGGAAACACCGCCGTTATAACACCGCTGTCCGCTGAGTTGCTGACCGTTGTCGCGCCCGACACGGTGAAGTAGTTCGCCGTTACGCCTGTGAGCGTATAGCCCGTTTTCGGCGTTAGGGTGATTGTCGCGGTATAGACCGTGCTTGCCGCGAATGTACTTGAAACGGTCGGCGACCATGCAATCGTGCCTGTATACTGCGCCGTTTCGGTGATTGCCGTTTTCGGCGTTGCGTCCCTGACGGGCGCGGTCACGCCGCCGATTGCCGCGATGTCGATTGGTTCGGGAACTCCAAATATCACCTCGATGTCATGCGCCGCCGCGATACCGTTTATTGTATATGTTGAACCATTTCCTTTTGAAATGCCGTTATCTTTCCACTCTTTCACTTGATACCCCGATTTGGGCTCGGCGGTAAATGTCACGTTGTTTGCGGCAGTCGTTTCTATTTCCGGGATTCTGCCGTTTGAACCTGCCGAAAGAGTGAACTCTTTGCCGTTTATTTCAAGCGTTCCGACCGCGCCGCCGCCATTCCCTTTGCCGATAGCCAGCAAGACGTTGTCGCCCGCCGTGGCTGTTACCTTGGCATTGCTGATTTCCACTTCGCCGCCATCGCCGTACATACCGCCGCCGATACCCGCGCCGTCAATGCCGCCGTTGGCTGTGACCGTGCCGCCGTTGATGGTGATTGTGCCGCCATCGCCTCCGCTCATGCCGCTGCCCGCGCCGCCGCCGATACCCGCGCCGTAGTCGCCGCCTGTGGCTGTAACATTGCCGCCGTCGATGTTGATTATGCCGCCCGCACTGAACGTACCGCCGCCTATACCCGCGCCGTTGCTGCCGCCTGTAGCATTGACCGTGCCGCCGTTGATGTTGATTTCGCCGCCCGCGCCTTGACCGCCGCCGCCGATACCCGCGCCTTGACCGCCGCCTGCGGCTTCCACCGTGCCGCCGTTGATGGTGATTGTGCCGCCCATGCCGCTGTTGCCGCCGCCGATACCCGCGCCGCCCATGCCGCCTGCGGCTGTGACATTGCCGCCGTTGATGGTGATTGTGCCGCCTTTATTATTGGACCCGTTCATACCGCCGATACCCGCGTTACCGAAGCCGTCGGCGGTGGCGGTCAGTTTGCCCGTGCCGCCGGACTGCGCCCAAATGGTTAGGCTGTTGCCATCGCTTACGCCGATGCCGCCGTCAATTTCTACATTCGCGCCGTCCGCGAGAATTAGGTTAACATTGCCGCTGACGGTTATCCGCTGTGTAACGTTCAGCGTTCCCGCCGGGACATAATACCAACCTGTTCCACTTGTGTTCATAGCCGATGTACCCGCTGTAATCGCGGTTGCGTCAACGGGGGTTTGCGAAGCTCCTGCCGCGTTGACATATGGAATTGGCGGGGGAGGAGGGATTTCAAACGTCACCCCAACGGTGTGGTCATCATCAATCCCGTTGATGGTATATGTTAAAGCATTTCCCTTTGAGCCGCTATCTGTCCATTCATTCACTTGATACCCCGAATTGGGCGCGGCGGTAAATGTTACATCGTTTGCGGCAGTCGTTTCTATTTTTGAGATTCTGCCGTTTGGACCTGCCGAAAGAGTGACGTTATTGCCGCTTATTTCAAGCGTTCCGGCCGCGCCGCTATCGGATCCCGCGCCGATAGCCAACGGGACATAATCGTCTGCCGTGGCTGTTACCTCGGCATTGCTGATTTTTACCGCGCCGCCCGCGCCGAGCACGCCGCCGCCAATGCCCGCGCCGGCGATGCCGCCTGTAGCATTGACCGTGCCGCCGTTGATGTTGATTATGCCGCCCGCGCCGATGCTGCCGCCGCCGATACCTGCGCTTTCGTTGCCGCCTGCGGCAGTGACCGTGCCGCCGTTGATGTTGATTGTGCCGCCCGCGCCGTTGATGCCGCCGCCGATGCCCGCGCCGCCGCCGATGCTGTCGCTGCCGCCTATGGCTGTGACCGTGCCGCCGTTAATGGTGATTGTGCCGCCCGCGCCGTAGGCACCGCCGCCGATACCCGCGCCGCAGATGCTGCCTGTGGCATTGACCGTGCCGCCGTTGATGTTGATTGTGCCGCCCTCGCCGCCGCCGATACCTGCGCTTTCATCGCCGCCTGTAGCTGTAACATCGCCGCCGTTGATGTTGATTGTGCCGCCCACGCCCGAGTCGATGCCGATACCCGCGTAGTTGCCGCCGCCGCTGGCGGTCAGTTTGCCCATGCTCCCGCCTGTGGACTGCGCGTAAATGTTGAGGGTGTTGCCGCTGCTTACACCGATGCCGCCTGTAATGGTGACATCCGCGCCGTCCGCGAGAATTAGGTTGACATCGCCGGTGACGGTTATCCGCTGTGAAACGGTCGGCGTTCCCGCCGGGACATAATACCAACCGCCTGTTACACTTTCGCTCATGGCCGATGTACCCGCTTCAATCTCGGTTGCGGTCACAGAACCTTGCGAAACCCCTGCCGCGTCAACGTAGGAAACGCTGTCCGTTGCCGCAAATGCCGACAGCGTAAATGTCGGCGCAAGCGAGAGCGTCAGTACCACGGTCAGCAGTACCGCCATCGCGCGGGAAAAAGAAGAAAACGAATTTTTCATATGTAAAATACCCCTTTCTAAATGGCTTTGATTATAGGTCAAGCTGCCAACGTTATCGCACCTTTTGCCTTTGACTGACAGCTTTTTTGTTGGGAGCTTTCCACGCGGTGAGTTTTCCCTTATAATCATCCAGAGCAACCACCACGACTTTGCCGCTTTTATTATAAATCAGCTGTCCCGCTTCGAGCGTTATATTTCCGGACACTTCAGTCGGACTGATTCCCAAATCCTCACTCCCTCCGGCGAAAAGCATATCGCCGTTTTTGAGCCTGATTTTCCCGCTCTTGATACTATAATTGGGCGGTTTACCCATGCTTTTGACGCTGGCGCGGTGAATCATTTTCGCCCTAACCTTTTTGGGCTTGCTTGCCGCTGTGTACTCTGTGTCACTCAATTTTTCCGGTGCTGTTCTGACATAATAGTAAAACACAACGACCTTGCCGCCGGGAGAGCTTTCGACCGGGATACCAATACGTTGACCGGGGATATCCGCACAGTATGACAGCGGCGTTTTTGCCCCGCTCCGTTCGATACACCCGGCGTTGCCGTCATGGACACAGCGGCAATAAAACTTACCGAAACCACGCTTGCTGATTTCTTTCGGATCTCTCGCCGATACCGCGATTTCAATCCCTGCGTTGTAGGGAGTCGTACCCTCCTTGTCTGATTTTTGATTCAGCATCCATTCTCCCGCCGTCTTACCCGACCAATCGGCGGCAAGAGTATAGTTAATCAGCGCGTAGGGGGCTTTGGGGCGTTTGTTGATTTGGGGGAATGTGACGATAACACCGTCCGCGTTTTTTATGTGCAAGGTCATGCCCTTGTCCAGTAATTTGGGAAACCCTTTTTTTACATCAAAGTTTTTGAATGTAGTTTGCTTTACTTTTTGCCATTTGAACCCGCCGTCAAGGCTGTACTCCTTGATAATAAAGTCCTCGGGCAGTACGATAATCTCGCTCCGCAGGTTGATGTGGTATTCGTTCGCCATTTCGTACCCGTCAATAGAACCGGGGACGATAATGTCGGGATAGTCATAGTCAATACCCGAAAATCGGTCATCGGCAGGGTCGTCCGGTCGGGGGTCGAACACCAATTCTTCTTTCCACTTCGCGTATAGAGTGATGTCGGCGGTTACAGTGTTACTGCCGAAGTTCCATACATCTGTCAGAGCCGCGTCCTTGAACCACGCCACAAAACTGTATCCTTCCTTTTTGGTCGCGGGGGCGCAGATTGTAATATCATGGGCAACATCGGTCATCGGAGCAATCTCCGTCCCGCCGTTGGTGTCGAAGGTTACGGTATAAGACGGTTTAGAAGGAGGCTCAGGTGTGGGGGAGGGCTCAGGTGTTGGTTCGGGCGTGGGTGAGGGTTCGGGTGTCGATTCCCCGGGGGTCACATAACCGCATTTCGCGCAAACCTCGCCGGGGTCACTCGGAGAACAGGTTTCATTTGTCTCGCCGCAGCCGTTTGTGCAGTCATGTGTGCCGTCATCGTTTGATACCCAACTATGTCCTACTGCCAAATCTAACTCCTCGCCGCACCTAGTGCAAGTCTGCGCCGTTGTACAAGTCGCCGAAGAACCGGGCGTGTGACTGTCGCAAGCCGATGGTGTCATTTCAATAATGTCCGGTTCTGTCGGTGTCACAGCGATTGAGGTGAATACGGGTTTATCATAGAAGAAGACAGTGCCTATATCCCCGGACACGCTTATCAATAAAAACCCTTCGGCAAAAATGCAGTCAATACGCGCCTTCGGAGAAACCACCATAGAACCTCCCGGAAGACCGTCGGCGTAAAAGTCAATACGAAAGAACGGGTTTTCGACCGTGGCATCGGCAGCCCATGACAGCTTGAAGTATCCTAACGGATTAGCGGCTACCGGCACATTAACTCTGGAATCGGTTAAAGGATTCTTAAAGCTGCTAAGTGTCATCTTGCCGCCGGCCGACACATTCCGGAAATACGCCGGACTGCGCGAACAATCGCGCACCTGCTCCACCGAGAACTCGATATTAATTATCGGCAAATCCGGCAACTGTCCGCCCGCCGCCACTGCCGTGAGAGGGAGGGCGGGCAGCAGTGCGAGCGTTAGTACCACGGTCAGCAGTACCGCCATAAATCTACTAAAATTTTTATTCACAAGTATGTACCCCCTTTGAACGGTTCTACCGCATACTATCCCAGTATAATGTGCGGTCATTCAAAAGGGGGCGAATGTTTAGAAATCCTAACAAAACTTTTTTCAGAGCATCGTCAGCATCGTAAGGCAATATCCCTCTCCGCGTGTGGTTTCAATGGTTATATCCTCCGTAACGGCGAAGAGTTTTTTCTTTAGGTTTGATATTTGCAGCCGCAGCGCGGATGTGTCGTTGTTCAGCGGCTGCCCCCACACTTTTTCAAACAGGTATTCAGCCGCGAGGGTTTTCTTTTCGTTTTGCGTGAGCATAAGCAGCAGGGAGAACTCCTTTTGTGTCAGCAATAAGTCTTTTCCGCCATAGACCGCCTGATTGCTTAACAGGTCGAAGCGCAGTTGACCGACTGCGATGTTTTCGTTGACGGTACGCGCCCGCCGCAGAAGGGCTTCAACTCTCGCCGCGAACACGTCTATGTCATACGGCTTGGCGAGGTAATCATCCGCGCCGAGGGACAGCCCTGTAACAACATCCGCCGATTCGCCTTTAGCGGTCAGAAGCAGAACGGGAAGCGCGGACACCGCGCGAATTTCGCGCAGTAAATCAAGCCCCGAACCGTCCGGCAGCATAATGTCAATCACGGCGGCATTCGGGAATTTTTCGGCTAATATCCGCCGCGCTTCCGCCAGATTTTCAGCCGACAGAACCGCCGCGCCCTGTGATTCCAATACCTCTGTGTTAATCCACATGACTTTTGGATTATCCTCGACAAGCAATATCGTTTTTCCGGTCATTTTTGCTCCTCCGCAAGTACGGGAAAAATCAGCGTTACCGTTGTACCCTTTCCCACTTCGCTCTCTATGTTAACCGTGCCTTCGTGCAGCTCCATGACTTTTTTAACAACCGCAAGCCCCAATCCCGTACTGTTTCCGCCCGATACGCCGTGTTCAAACACGCGCGGAAGCATTTCCGGCGATATGCCTGAGCCGGTATCGCTCACCGTCAAACGGTGGTTGTCCCCGTCTTTAAGCCACCCGACTTTTATAACGCCGCCGCTTGTGTGACGGTTGGCGTTGAGCAGGAGATTAACGAGCGCAACGGACAGCATATCAGGGTTTCCGTACATTTTCGCGGGTTTTGCAATATCGCGGACAAGAGTATTGCCATGCTTATTTACGGCGGGTTCAAATATAGTAAGCGTCATTTCGATGAACGCGCCCGAGCTGAAATGCTCCATGGGCTTCAGCTCGTTACTACCGCGTGAAAAGGTCAGCGCGTCGGTAACAAGGTTTGCCGTCTGCATCGTTTCCTGCCACGCTTCACGCAGGCGTTCTTTCGCGCGGTCATATTTGCCGCTGTCCATAAACCGCTCGGCAAGCTGTATATCGGCGGCGATAACCGTCAGCGGGGTTTTCATTTCGTGGCTGATGTTGCCGACCATCTCTCTAAGCCAATTTTGTGCGCGGACGGTGTCTTCGTTTTCTAATAAATCGTGTTTGAAAATATTCCAATATATAGACATAATGATAACAACAAGAAGCACGGGCGCAACGTCCGCGCCATAAATGTTTATTTCAAACACATACAGCAAAGACGTGACAAACGGAGAAACCGCCAAGAATATCAGCAGCCAATATGTCCCGCGTCTCTCTTTGCCGGAGCGGAGCATTTTTTTGGCTATAACAAAAACGGACATAGCCACACATAAAGCGGCGTTTATAAAACTTAACGGATAAAGCGGCCCCGTTTGTACAGCCAAACGATGGATTCCGGAAGTTTCCTCGAACCAATAGGACACATAAAACAAGGTGTGCCATTCGGAAGTCCAAACGAGTAATATTATAAACACGGAAACAGTAAAAATGAAAATATTGATAATCTTTTTTATTGAAATTTCACAATACTTTTGCACGAACATCAAATAAAACGGCATAATGAATTGTGTGCCCAGATGAAAAATCTTTGCCGCCGCGATTCCGCCCCCCGTGGAATTTGCCATCATCTCCAAAATATATCCCAATTCGTAGAGGGTTACGCAGATAAGATATAACACATAATATTCGCGCTTCGCGCTTTTCATCCGCGTTTGTACTATATACATCGTGCCGATAGTAATGACCGCTAACACGGACATAACGCCAATAAATATACTGTTAATCATGCGCGTCATTCCTCATTAACCAATCCTCAATTTTTACCGCAGGTATACCCTCAAAGTTTCCTTTGAAAGAACCTTCTTTGTACAGAACAAACTTGGGGTAATTGTCCTTGATATCCAAAAGAGAAGCGAATTCCCGCTCGATGGTAGATTCCTCGTTCAAAAGATAACAGACTTGCAAATACAGCTTGTCACCGTCCTTTTCGCCTACGAAGTCGATTTCCTTTTCGCCTACACGTCCGACACAGACCTTGTATCCCCTGCGAAGGAGTTCCAAGCCTACAATATTTTCAAGTATGATTTCGGTGTTTTTCAAGTTCGCGCCCACAACAGCTTCGCGCAAACCGTGGTCTGCTACATAGTATTTCTCATTTACTTTCAGCATTTTTTTGCCGTTAATATCTTGACTTTTCAGACGGTACAGCAGGTAGGCTTCCTCGCAGTTTTTCAAATAATTAAGGATTGTTTCCGGAGCGACCGTTCTTTTCTCAGCTTTGAAAAACTTTGAAATACTCGTTGCGGAAAAACTCTTTCCGACATTAGCCAGCGCATATGATATGATACGTTCCAAAAGATCGACATCGCGTATATTGTTACGCTTGACTATATCTTTCAGCATAACGGAATTAAACACGTCCTGCAAATAATTTTTGCTGATTGACGGCTCAAAATCTACGCTTGACAGGAAAGGCATCCCGCCGTATTGAATATACTCGTCAAAGGTATAGTCCGCGCTTACATCCTTAAACTCTGTAAACGAAAAAGGATAAACCACAAATGAAACATAGCGTCCCGCGATGTAAGTGGCAAGCTCACCGGAAAGCAGTCTTGAGTTTGAACCCGTAATATAGATGTCCGCTCTGAATTTTACGCGCAGGGAATTTATTGCCTTCTCCCATCCCTCTACTTCCTGAATCTCGTCAAAGAAAAGATAGAAATTCTCTTTGCTTTCGCCGATTTTTTCGCATACATAATCGTGGAATACGTTGTACTCACATAAATGCTGATTGCCCAAATCCTCGAAATTAAGATAAACGGTATTCGGACTGTTGATTTCATCCCTGATTTGCTGCAGCAGTACGCTCTTTCCGCCGCGCCGTATACCGGTCAGCACTTTTATAATGTCTTTACCGATAAACGGGCGGATTTTTGACAAGTAATTCTCGCGTATAACCATATCTATCAACTCCCTGTTTATGTGTTATATCATAAAGTATAGGTGGTTGTCAAGGAGCAATCAAATATTATATAAGTTATATCTGATACAATGTTATAACTTATACTTTGCTGCAAATCGCAAACGATTACTCAACGACACACCATGCGACCTTTGGTTGTTCAATGTCATTAAATTAACGGTGCGGCATGGAAGCCGCACCCTACAAACCCGCGTTTCCCGTGGGGTCGGGCTTCCATGCCCGACCGTCCGAAGGAATGAAAATCACTTAATTTAATGACATTGTTTGGCTATACCTCGGTTAATATTTGACTTAGAGCATCGGCGGCTTCATCAAAGTTGTAGTTCTCTAAAAATTTGAGCGCGTTCATTAACAATGTATTGGTCTTTTCACCGAAGCCGCGAGCTGTCAGCATTTTAATACCCCTGACAGCCGTGTCTATCTCAAATTCCTCAACGGCATCCAACACCCTTTTTATACCGTGCCTCAGTTCATCTAAATTTCCTTCTCCTGACATCTCGTCAGGTGACAGAATATTTTTCAGCTCATCATTTAAGCTCTTCAATTTGGCAATGAGTTCGGGCAACCGCTCCGCGCAATAATCCGCGTTATCGGCTTTAGCGGCTTTTTCCAACTCAAACGCCGCTCCGGACATTTCCGTTGCGCCAATGGTAGAGAGCGAAGATTTCATGCCGTGCATAGAGACTGAAAAGTTGTGTAAATCTTTATTTTGCAGAAAATCTTCCATCTTTCCGCATTCGGAAAGGAGCGTTTTGTAAAACACCGTCACAGTTTCAATGTACAAATCCTCCATGCCCGAAACGTGACTAAGTCCAACCTCCGTGTCTATTCCGTCTATGTCCTTTAACGCGGCGACAAAGCCCGCCGGGGCGCGTGTACGGCTAACCACATTCAAATCCGCGGGTATATCCTTGTTTTCGATTTTGTCAGCGGGCAGAAATTCGCGCAGAGTGCTGATAAGCTCACTTTTTTCAATCGGTTTAGAGAGAAATCCGTTAAAGCCGTTTTCCAAAAACATCTCTTTAGCTCCGCGAATCGCGTTCGCCGTGAGGGCGACTATAACCTGTTTTTCAAACTTCCCGCCCAAATCCCTGATTATTTGCGTTGCCTCGATACCGTCCATGCCCGGCATCATGTGATCCATAAATATAATGTCATAATCCTTCTTCTGCGCCATTTCGATTGAACTCTCACCCGATAACGCGGTATCAATGTCTATGTTGAATATGTGGAGCAATCCTCTCGCAACCTTAATGTTCACTTCGTTATCGTCTACAACCAGAACCTTTGCGGTCGGCGCGCTGATGTTTTGAGTTTCGGCATTAGAATCATCGTCAACAATAGCATCGGGGTCGCCGATTACAATCGGAACTGTGATGGTAAACACTGTGCCTTCACCGTAAACGCTTTCCAGTGTTATATTGCCGCCCATCATATCCACAAAGGATTTACTGATGGCAAGCCCAAGTCCCGTCCCTTTGACGTTCCTGTTTTTCCGCATATCGGTTTGGGTGAAAGCGCGGAATAATTTCGGTATGTCTTCTTCGTGCATACCCAAGCCCGTATCCTTTATCGTGAAAATCAGATTATCCCCGTTTTTAAGAACTGTAAAATGGATATAACCATGGGTTGTAAATTTTACGGCATTGCCGCAGATATTTGTCAGCACCTGCCTGATTTTTATGTCATCGCCGTAGAGGCAGTACGGCAAATCATCGGATTTGTCAAATCTAAACTCCAGTCCCTTTCTCTCAGATACAAACTTGAACATCGAACCGATATTATCGATAAGCATATGGAAATTGTAATGAACCGGAATCAAATCCAGCTTCCCCGATTCAATTTTTGAGAAATCCAGAATATCGTTTATTATACTCAGAAGCGAACGCGAGGACGTGAAAATGTCGGTTACATAATTTCGCTGCCGCTCGTTGAGCGACTCGTTCTGAAGCAGCTCCGACATACCCATAATCGCGTTCATCGGGGTGCGTATCTCATGGCTCATGTTGGCGAGGAACTCAGACTTCATGCGCGAAGTCTCTTCCGCCTGTTCCTTTTTGCCCCTAAGCTCAAGGGCTTCGCGTTCAGCCTCTATTTTGTCGTTCATATAACGCTTGATGTCTGTAATATCAATGGAGTGCTGAAGGTGCATCTTGTTAGTGCTGCCGGGCCAGTCGATATACGTGTCCGTGTTGCGGTATTCGCGCTTTGTCGCGGTGTTGTGTTCTTCCCAGACAACGGATTTACTTGAATCCTTGTCAAGCTGATTACACGGGCAGAAACTGCATCTCTCCGAAAAATTATCCTGTAAAACCTCATAACAATGTCTGCCGACAACATCATCCGGCACATCGAAGTGACGTTTCATCGGGTCGTTTATAAACAGTATAACATCGTCCTTGGGGTCGGTGACATATATAAACGCATCGATGTTGTTCATAATGTTCATTATCGTATCCAGCATATTTTCCGATTCGTTTATATGCACCTCGATTCTGTCCGCCATTTTATTGATTGAAGATTTGACGACCGCCATCTCATCGTTATAATCGCCGTATATTCTCGTGTCATACGCGCCTTCGGCTATTTTGTTCGCGCTCTCCGTTATGTCCACTATCGGTCTGACAATTTTACCGATTAGATAATACAGCAGAATAGCCATTGCCGATATAACAACGATTATGAGCAATGTAATAGCGACCAGCAGTTCTCTAAGCCCCTCGTTGATTTCATCGAGCGGCGCGGTGACAGAGACATAAAATGTCTTGTTAAGTTTAGGTATATAGAAAGAGTTTAAGTTTACCAGTGACTTTTTGTTGTTTAACATGGATCTTGAGTTGATAAAAGACACAACACCCCCCTCGGTCGGCAGGGAATACTGGAGTCCGGCGGCCTTTCTGGTCTTACCTATATCTTCCATTATGGGTGTGTAAATCAGGAAGTCGTCTTCGTTGCCGATAAGCATATATCCGGTTTTGTATACTTTTTCAGACTGAATCTTATGGTAAAGCTCCTCAAGAAAAATATCAACTGTAACCGCGCCGATGAAATTGCCGTTTATGTCCCGCACGGGGTGTGTAATCGTAAACATGAGGATGTTCTTGCCGTTGATTTCATAACTGACAGGCTGACTGTAGATAATTGAATTAGATGATTTCGCTCCCGTGTAGTGGGAAAACTTAAACTCACTGTCATTTTCCAAAGCCTCGGGCAGGTACACCGTTTCACCATCGTCTTTATAGAAATAATAACATATCCTGCCCGTGGTTGCAGTTCCGTAATGTGTGTTTCTATACGCTTCGTCCCTGCCGTCATAGGCGTTGGGTTCAAAGTATATGCTCGAGCCGTCTATAGTTCCGTAATCATTGAAAACATCTAAAACCGTATCGCACAGATTTTTCCTGTCAACTATATCTCTCTCGATTTGGGATTCAAGCGTGCTTGACACAAGAGACAAATAATCCATTGCCTCGCTGATACGCAAATGAAAATCGGTTGTATATTTTTCGCTTAACTGCAAAAACCGTATTTCGGCGGAATCACGCATGGAATTGTACAGCTCAACGAACAGCACCGTACATACTATCGCGAATACAATCGCCATAGGGATAATCGTATAACCCATAATTTTCGCTTTTAAGCCGGTAAACTTCTTTAACATATGTATTCTCCCTTCGATAAAGGATGGGATGATTATACCATATATCGTTATATGTTTCAACGGGGATTTTTTACCGAATATTTACCGTATATCCCACACCGAACGCGCTTTGATTTCTTTCGCGTCTCCGCGTAATATTTCCACAGTGACACTCCCGGCGTTGATGTCAAAGAAATTATCGCTCAAGATAAAATCTCCGTCATCGGAATAGAGTTCAACGCTTTTGGCAAACGCCGCCGCCGTGACCGTCAGCTTGCCGCCATCACGCTTAACCGACAGCTTAGGGTCTTGGAAAGCAAAGTGCTTGGGCATACAAAACAGGGCAGTACCCGATGAAATAACCGTACCGTCAACCTCAAAGCTGTAACTGATATAATTTGACAATTCATCGCAGTCCGAAAAATCCATCTCATCAAGCCAAACCGATGTACACGCCGCCGCCTTGACAGCTTGACTGCCGCTTTTCAGCGTCTCTCCCGCCGGATTGCGTAAAGCCCAAGAGACTGTGCCGTTAACATCACTCATTGTCTCATTTGCAACGGACAGACGCGCCGCCTTGCGTATGGGTTCGGGTTGCGCGACACAGAAGGGACGCTCCGTCATTTCGCCCGTTTCCTCACAGGACACCATAAGCGGCGCGAAAAAGCGTTTCGCGTAATAATGCAGTGCTTTACGGCGTTCGTAATAGTCAATCGAAGACCAAGACGCGACCGGCCAAATATCGTTCAACTGCCAGTAAATCGCGCCCATACAGCGGCCTCTGTTGCGCCGCCAATGCTCAACGCCGTAGCGTATGGCATCGGCTTGCAGCAGCTGTGTCGCGTAGAGCAGCTTTCCGAAATCGGCGGGGTAGAGATACATGGAGGACAGGTAGTTTAATATTTTGCCGTTTGCCGCTTGGTTGCGCTGGTGCATCTCCATAACGCGGGAGAAGATATTGCGGTCTTCGGGCAGCGTGAACGCTTTGACTGTTTTCAAGTCGGGAAAACTTTGGAAACCGAACTCCGAAGCGTAGCGGAAATGAAATTTCCGAAATTCACTGAACGGTTTATTACCGTGCCATACGTCCCAATAATGCGTGTTGCCGCGATTGGGGTCATTGGGGTTGTCGAAGCTGCCGCCGGACGACGGCGACGCGGGCCAGTAAAATGTGTGCCTGTCGTGCCTCCGCAGTACCTGCGGAATGATGTACTCAAAGATACGGGAGTAATCGGCTCTTTGCTTGAATGAGGGCTTGTAGCTGTCGTAAAGCATTTCCAGCTCATTGTTGCCGCACCACAGCCCCAGTGAGGGATGGTGGCGCAGGCGTTTTACATTGTCCGCGACCTCTGCGCGTATGTTTTCGTCAAATGCCGGGGTCAGCTCATACACGGCGCAGGCAAACATAAAGTCCTGCCATACGACCAGACCCAGTTCATCGCAGATGTCATAGAAAAAGTCATCGGGATAATAGCCGCCGCCCCATACCCTTATGGTGTTGAAATTGGCGGCGGTACACTCCTCCAACAGGCGGCGGGTACGCTTCGGAGTTATGCGTGATAATATATTGTCCTCGGGGATGTAGTCCGCGCCCATGGAAAATATCTGTACACCGTTGACGGTGATGGCGAACGATTCGCCCCACTCGTCCTTCTCCCGCGTGACTGTCATCGTCCGCAGTCCAATACGGCGTTCCCAAGTGTCAATCTCCCGTCCGTTCGCGGTAAGCACCGCGCGGACGGTATACAGCGGCTGTCCGCCATAGCCGTTAGGCCACCACAACTCAGGGTTTTCTATAACGATAGGTTCGCCGCAGGAACGCAGAACCGTCCCGTCGGGGCTTGTAACCGAAATGTCAATATCCCCGGGAGAAGCCTCCGTTTCAAATCCAAGCTCCACTTTACCGTCACTGTGTTTCTGAGTGATATACACGCTGTCTATACGTCCGGTCTCGATATTGATGACGGAAATATCACGCCAAATACCCGCGTCGGGAAGACGCGGACCCCAGTCCCAGCCAAACATACAGTGAGCCTTGCGAAGCTGAGAAAAGCCGCGCATGGCATCTGTTGACCCGTCTGTAAATACCTCTTCATATCTTTCGGCTATGTATTTTGTGGGCGAGCGGAATGTCAATATAAGGGTGTTGTCTTTTTGACGGACAATGCCCGTGATGTCAAACTCCCAAATTCTGTGCATATTATCGGCGCGGCCCAGTGACTGCCCGTTGAGCTGTAAGTCACATATAGTGTCCAGTCCTTCGCAGCGGAGAAGGGTTTTGCCGTGGGAGGTTTCCATATCAAACGAGCGTGTAAATGTAAAATCACCCTCCATGATTTTCAGAGCGTCCAGTTCGTTCATCCTGTAGTAAGGGTCTTCCATTTTTCTTTGTTCAAGCAGGGCGGCGTATACAGAGCCGGGGATTTGCGCGGGCAGAGCCTCGCCGGACAGCGTGCCGCCGATTATGGATAGATTCCAAAGACCGTTCAATGATTGCTTTTGCATTTTTTGCTCCTCTCCTCGGCAACAATTTATACGATGTCAAGATATTGATATTTATTGTCATACTTAGCTATTGCCAAATTTACTTATTTACTATAATATACTACTGACGGGAAAATGTAAAGGGGTGTCAAGTATGCGGCATTATCTGGCAATCGACATTGGCGCGTCAAGCGGTCGCCACATACTGGGGCATTTGCGGGACGGTAAAATCGTCCTTGAGGAAATCCACCGTTTTTCCAACGGCATGACCGACCGTGACGGAACGCTCTGCTGGAATATCGGCGCGTTGGTTGATGAGGTGACACGCGGCATAAGCAAATGCGCCGCATACGAGAGCCTTGGTATCGACACATGGGGCGTGGACTTTGTATTGCTTGACGCGAACGGGAACATTGTCGGCGATGCCGTGGCATATCGGGACAGCCGCACAGACGGCATGGACGTTGAGACGGAAAAAATAATCCCGTTTGCCGAACACTACGCCCGTACCGGAATCATAAAACAGCAGTTTAATACCGTATATCAGCTAATGGCTTTGAAAATAAAAAAACCGGAACTGCTCGAACAAGCGGACACTTTGCTTCTGCTGCCGGATTATCTGCACTACCGCCTGACGGGAGAAAGGCGGGCGGAATACACTCACGCATCGACAACAGGGCTTATCAGCGCGGTCACGCGGGATTGGGATTGGGAACTAATCGAAAAACTGGGTTTCCCGAGGCGGCTGTTTTTATCGGTGTCGCACGGTTTAACGCCGTCACACGATACCGCGAGCGCGTTTCTCGTCGTTCCCGCGAAAGACGAAAATACTGTCTATATCTCAAGCGGCACATGGAGTTTGCTTGGAATCGTGAGCGATAAGCCCATACTCACACAAGCCGCGCGGGAAGCGGGATTTACCAACGAGGGCGGTTACGGCGGCACGTTCCGCTTTCTCAAAAACATCATGGGTCTGTGGATGATTCAGTCAATACGTGACGAACTGCCCGATAAGCCGTCATATACCGAACTGGAACGTCAAGCCCGCGAATCTGCTTATGACGGCCTTGTAAATGTCAATGATGCCGTGTTTTTCGCGCCGGACAGTATGTCACGCGCCGTTACGCAAAAGTGCGGGGAGGCGGGATACGCGCCGCCGGAGAGCACGGGCGATATTCTGCGCTGTGTCTATTCAAGCCTTGCGCTCGAGTACGCGAGGAGCATACGGGAGCTTGAAGATATAACAGAAAAATGCTATACCGGTATCAGTATCATCGGCGGCGGCTCACAGGACAGCTTTCTCAACGAACTGACGGCGCAAGCATCGGGGTTGACGGTATACGCCGGCCCGATCGAGGGTACGGCGTTAGGCAATATCATATCGCAGATGCTGCGAAGCGGTGAATTGCCCGACATAAAAACAGCGCGTGAAACTGTACGGAACAGCTTTGAAGTCAAAGAATATCTATAATAGACGGGGTGGAAATTTTGAATAATTTGTTAAGCGAACTGGCGCGTATGTCTCAAACCGCGGGTTCACGCTCGGACTACATCCAAGGCGGAGGCGGCAACACATCCGTTAAACTGGGCAATGGGCTGATGGCAATCAAAGCATCGGGTTATCGGCTCAGGCAGGTCACCGAGACAGACGGATTTGCCGTTATCGAGACAGACACACTGAAAGACGTTACAGAAGAGCAGGGTTATAAGCCCCTTCGCCCGTCTGTCGAAGTCGGATTTCATGCTCTGCTGGGGAAATATGTACTGCATACCCATCCGGTCTACGCGAACATCGCGTTATGTTCAACGTCCGGAATTGAAAAACTGCCCGCGATTATGGAGGGTATATCGTATATCACCGTGCCTTATATCAATCCGGGCGCGGAACTGTGCGCGGCAATCAAGGAGAAACTGCAATCGGATACGCAAGCAGTTCTCATGCAAAATCACGGTCTTGTGGTTTCGGCTGAAACCGCCGATGAGTGCTTGCGCCTGCAAGATGAGATAAACGGGCGTATGGCAAAAGCCTATGGGGTTACAAAAGATGATTTTGAAGCGTTCTCGCAAAGTATCGCGAAACCGCTGTACCCCGACCAGCACGTATACCTGACCCTAAACGATGTGCAGAATGAAATACTGGCGGCGGTCATGTTCATCCGCTTTACGCTGATGAAAAACGGAGAGACTGTACAACCAATGGACGAAAACGCCGTTAATTTCATCGCGGGTTGGGAAGGCGAAAAATACAGAAGGTCGGTGCTGAACTGAATTATACGGAAAGGTGTGACACTGTGCAAATTATAACAATGCCGCAGTTAGGTATATCAGAAGAGAGCGCGATTCTGACGGAATGGCATATAAAGCAAGGCGAATATGTCAATGTCGGGGACAAGCTGTTCTCCATTGAAACAGGAAAATCGGCGTTTGATGTTGAGAGCGAACACGCGGGTACGCTGTTGGCTCTGTTCGCCGAGGAAGGCGACGAAGTCGCGGTCAAAGCTCAAGTGTGCGCGATTGGAGCTGTAGGGGACGCTGTCCCCAGCGTCCCGTCCGCAGTGGCGGTCATTAACAGTGAACAGATAACAGATAACAGTGAACAGATACCGCCTGTAGGGGCGGCTTCCGCTCCTCCCATTGTTAATTGTTCATTGTTAACTGTTAATTGTCAAGGTGTTTCCCCCCGCGCGAAAAATCTAGCCGAAAAGATGGGTGTTGACCCGTCACAGGCAATCCCCACAGGCCCGGACGGACGTGTGATTGAGAGGGACATAAGACAGTTGACAGTTGACAGTGGACAGTGGACAGTAGGGCGCGACGCCCCCGGCGCGCCGTTTACAACGTCCCGCACAACGCCAACAGCGGAATACACAGATAGGACATTATCCAACATTCGTAAAATCATCGCCAAAAACATGATGGCTTCTCTGCAAAACACGGCACAGCTGACGCATACCGCGTCTTTTGATGTCTCTAATATCTTAGCCTGCCGCAAACGATTCAAAAACGACCCCGCAATGTCCGGTATCACGCTTGGGGACATCATCCTGTACGCCGTGTCACGGACGCTGAAGGATTTTCCCGAATTGAACGCGCATTTGCTGGACAACACGTTAAGAGTATTTAACGAAGTCAATCTCGCAGTCGCCGTTGACACCGAACGCGGTCTGATGGTTCCCGTAATCTTCAACGCATCACAAAAAACGCTGCCGGAGATTTCAAGCGAGCTGAAAATCCTTGCGGAACAGTGCCGTTCCGGCTCTATATCAGTTGATAGGTTATCCGGCGGGAGCTTTACCGTAAGCAACCTCGGGCAGTTCGGAATCGAGAGCTTCACGCCCATACTCAACGCGCCTCAGACAGGTATCTTAGGCGTGAATACCATCCAACAGCGCGTGAGAGTTGTGGACGGCTGTATAGGCGCGTACCCCTGCATGACGCTCTCGTTAACCTATGACCACCGCGCCTTAGACGGCGCGCCCGCGTCACGGTTTCTGCA
The DNA here is from genome assembly GCA_009782385.1 of Oscillospiraceae bacterium. Classification (GTDB taxonomy): domain Bacteria; phylum Bacillota; class Clostridia; order Oscillospirales; family UBA929; genus WRMG01. The sequence goes on from WRJE01000010.1 coordinate 37,946, forward strand.
AACGTTGTGCGGTAATCTTGAAAATTTTGAACCGTTGGGGGTATTATGATATACGATTTAATAATTATCGGCGGCGGTCCGGCGGGTTACCACGCGGCGGAATTGTCGGCAAAGGCGGGACTGAAAACGCTGCTGTTTGAAAAACGCAACGTTGGCGGCGTATGCCTGAACGAAGGCTGTATTCCGTCAAAGGCGTTGCTGTACAGCGCAAAGCTCTACGATTCCGCCAAAGGCGGCGCAACACCTTACGGCGTGACTTGCGATAATCCCGTACTGGACTATGCCGCCGCTGTCAAGCGAAAAGATAAGGTAGTCAAGAAGCTCGTATCGGGCATTGAAGCGTCACTGAAAAAATCCGGCGTAGAAATCATCCGCGAACAGGCGGTCATTGTAGGGCGCGGCATCCCTGACGCGCCGTTTACCATAAACGGACGCAACGCAAAACACCTCCTCATCTGCACAGGCTCAGAACCCATTCTGCCGCCGATAAAAGGCATCGAAACCGCAATGACTAACCGCGAAATACTTGCTCTGACCGAAGTGCCTAAGACGCTCGCAATCATCGGCGGCGGCGTAATCGGCTTGGAGATGGCGAGCCTGTTCAACTCGGCGGGCAGTAAGGTCACGGTGTATGAGATGACGGATAAAATCGCCGGACCGTTTGACAGGGAAATTTCCGATATGCTGCAAAAGATATATGAGAAGAAAGGCGTAACATTCAAACTCAAAACCGCCGTGAAAGATGTCGCGGACTTAGGCGCGGATAAAGTGCTTGCAAGCGTTGGCAGACGTGCGGTCATTACGGGAATGGGCTTTGAAAGTATCGGGATTCATATCGAAAAAGGCGCGGTCGTAACAGACACTCAAATGAAAACCAATGTCCCGGGCGTATTCGCGGCGGGCGATGTCAACGGTAAATCGATGCTCGCTCACACGGCATACCGCGAGGCGGAGGTTGCCGTTAATACAATTCTCGGCAAAAAAGATTGCATGGAATATAACGCTATTCCATCGGTTATCTATACCAACCCCGAAGCGGCGGGTATCGGCGAAACATTGGAGACAGCCAAGGCAAAAGGCATAAACGCGGCCGAAACCAAGCTCCCGATGATGTACAGCGGCAGATTCATGGCTGAGAACGAAAACGGCGAGGGTATCTGTAAACTGATTTGGAACGGTGACCGCCTGATTGGGGCGCACTTGCTTGGCAACCCGGCGAGCGAAATAATTTCCACCCTATCAGCTGTTCTATACCGCGAAATGAACATCGAACAGATTAAAAAAATCATATTCCCGCACCCTACCGCAGCAGAAATCGTAAAGGAGGCCGTATTCCATGCCTAAGAGCCAATTCATAGACCCTGCGGCAGTCAGAGAAAGAGGGGTAATCTCTTTCAATGACATACCGCTGAACCAATATAATACACCGTTCGGTGAAGCTGTCAAAAGTTATACAAAAGAAGACCTGCTCGGCATATACCACGATATGCAGGTCATACGCGAGTTTGAGGGTATGCTCTACTCCGTGCGTACAACAAAGCAGTACAACGGCGTTGAATATGTCTATACCGGGCCGGCGCATTTGTATACCGGGCAGGAAGCCGCCGCGGTCGGCATGGCGTATACACTGAACGAAAACGACATAATTTTCGGCTCTCACCGCAGTCACGGTGAAGTGCTTGCCAAAGGTTACGCGGCGATAAAACAGTTAGACGATGATACATTGTACGGTATCATGAAAGATTTTATCGGCGGCGTTCCTCTCTCGGTAGTTGAGAAGCATAATAAGTCCGGCAATGTCAAAGACCTAGCCTCAGACTTTCTGCTGTACGGCTTTATGGCGGAGCTGTTCGGGCGCGATAACGGCTTTACACGCGGTCTTGGTAACTCAATGCACGTATTCTTTACCCCGTTCGGCATTTACCCCAACAACGCCATAGTGGGCGGAAGCGCGGGTATAGCCACAGGCGGCGCGTTGTATAAGCGCGTCAACAACAAGCCCGGTATGGTAGTCTGCAACATCGGCGATGCTTCGTTGGGCTGCGGACCTGTGTGGGAGGCTCTCAATTTCGCGTCTCAAGACCAGTTCACCAAGCTATGGAAAGAACCGCATAACGGCGGACTGCCGATTATTTTTAATTTCCTCAACAACCACTACGGCATGGGCGGGCAAACCTCCGGCGAGACAATGGCTTATGACATACTCGCCCGCGTTGGCGCGGGTATCTCCCCGACACAGCTCCACGCGGAACGTATAGACGGTTACAATGTCTTTGCGGTGATTGACGCTTTTGAGCGCAAGCGGAAAATCATAGATAACCGCGAAGGTCCGGTACTGCTTGACACTGTAACTTACCGTTTTGTAGGACATTCGGCGACAGACGCTTCGACTTACCGCGAGAAAGCGGAGATTGAGGCATGGCAAGCCGTAGATGCGATAAAAACCTTCAAGGAGGAACTCGTAGGGAACGCACACCAGGGCGTTCCGTCAGTATACGACTGCGAAACGATAGAGAACGGCATCCGCGAACGTATCACCAAAATCATGAAACTGGCAATAGACGAAACGGTGTCGCCGCGCATAGACCTGTTCCAAAACCCTGACGGTATACGTCAATATATGTTTTCAAACGGTAATACTCCGTTTGTAGGGCGCGATGTCCACATCGCGCCGCAGATAACACAAACCAATCAAGACGGCGCGCCGAGGGTGTCGCGCCCTACGGACGTTTTGATTCCCCAAGACGAAAACCCGCGTTTGCAGAAAATAAAAACAAAATCACGTTCCGCCTTTGACAAAGACGGCAAACCCGTCTCCAAACTCAAGCAGTTCAACATCCGTGACGCGCTGTTCGAGGCGATTATAGATAAATTCTACGATGACCCAACGCTTATAGCGTTTGGCGAGGACAACCGCGACTGGGGCGGCGCGTTCGGCGTTTACGGCGGCGTTACAGAATCCGTGCCGTACCACCGTTTCTTCAACGCTCCGATAAGCGAGGGAACAATCGTTGCCGCCGCCGTTGGATACGGCCTGTGCGGCGGACGCGCGATACCGGAATTGATGTACTGTGACTTTTTGGGCAGAGCGGGGGATGAGGTGTTCAATCAGCTCTCCAAATGGCAGGCGATGAGCGCGGGCGCGTTGCAAATGCCTGTTGTACTGCGCGTTTCGGTCGGCTCGAAGTACGGGGCGCAGCACGCGCAGGACTGGACAAGTCTCGTCACACATATTCCCGGCTTAAAGGTAGTCTATCCGGCGACACCGTATGACGCGAAAGGTCTGATGAACGCCGCGCTGAACGGCACAGACCCGGTTGTGTTCTTTGAGGCGCAGAAACTCTATGACACAGGCGAAATGTTCCATGACGGCGGCGTACCGGAGGAGTATTACGAAATAACCATAGGCGAACCTGATATTAAGCGCACAGGTTCGGATATTACAATTCTTACGGTCGGCGCGTCACTGTACGCCGGAATCGAGGCGGCGGATATGCTGCGGGAGAAACATAATCTCTCCGCCGAGGTAATAGACGCTCGAAGCCTTGTACCGTTCAATTACCAACCCGTTGTTGAATCGGTGAGAAAGACGGGGCGCGTTGTACTCGTATCAGACGCTTGCGAGCGCGGGGCGCATATCAACGATATGGCGCGTAATATAACCGAGATGTGCTTTGATTATTTAGACGCGCCGCCTGTTGTGGTGGCTGCTCCGAATGTAATCTGCCCCTGTCCCGAACTGGAGGATTGGTACTACCCGCAGGCGAGTTGGATAGTAGACGCTGTACACGAGAAAATCCTGCCGCTTCCGGGGCATACGGCAAAGATGAACTTTACGAATGTTGAGAAAATCAGAAGAGAGAAGTTTGGTATATGAAAACGACAGCTGTAAGGTTATACGGAAAAAACGACTTGCGGCTTGAGACTTTTGAACTGCCGCCGATACGCGATGATGAAATACTGGCGAAAGTCGTCTGCGACAGCGTCTGTATGTCCACATACAAGGCGGCGAAGCAGGGAGAAGCTCACAAGCGCGTACCTGATGACGCGGCTATGAATCCGGTCATTGTCGGGCATGAGTTCTGCGGCGAGATTATTGAAGCGGGGGAAAGATGGCGCGGTAAATTCAAATCCGGCGACAAGTTCGCCATCCAACCCGCGATAAATGACCCTGCTAATGTCTATGCCGCGCCGGGGTACAGTTTTCCTTTTATCGGCGGCGCGGCAACATATATAGTTATTCCAAACATTGTCATGGAGCGCGGCTGTTTGCTCAACTACGGCGGCAATGCGTATTATCACGGCTCGCTCGCCGAACCGATGAGCTGTATAGTCGGCGGGTTCAACTGTATGTATCATTCCGAAGCGGGCAGTTATTTACATGAAATGGGTATCAAATCCGGAGGCAAGGCGGCTCTGCTCGCGGGTGTCGGCCCGATGGGACTGGGCGCGATTGACTACGCGCTGCACTGCGACCGCCGCCCGTCTCTGTTGGTTGTTACAGATATAGACGAAGCGCGGCTTGCCCGCGCCGCCGCGTTATACACTCCCGAACACGCCAAAGGTTGCGGCGTTGAACTTATATACGAAAAAGCACCGGATACGGAACGGCTGATGGAGCTGTCCGGCGGTCAAGGCTATGACGATGTGTTTGTATACGCGCCTGTCGCCGCTGTTGCGGAACAGGGCGGCGCGATACTGGGTTATGACGGCTGCCTTAATTTCTTCGCGGGACCGACCGACCCGAATTTTTCGGCGCGTATGAATTTTTACGACCTGCACTACAACTCTACGCATACCGCCTGTAACAGCGGCGGCAACACCGCTGATATGATTGAGACGTTGGAGATGATGACTGACGGAAAAATCGATCCGTCTTCCATGATTACTCATGTCGGCGGCTTAGACGCGGTGATTGACACCACGCTCAATCTGCCGAACATTCCCGGCGGTAAGAAACTGATTTACACGCACCTCTCCATGCCGCTGACCGCGATTGAAGGATTGTGGACACCGGAACGCGAACGAATATTGTTAGAAACAGGAAAATTATTGTAGGGGACGCTGTCCTCAGCGTCCCGTAGGCTGTCCTCAGCGTCCCGCAGCTGTCCTCAGCGTCCCGTGGGCGACCGGGACGGTCGCCCCTACAGGAGGTATTGTATGAGACTAAAAAACAAGGTTGTTGTTATCACCGGAGGGGCGCAGGGATTCGGCGCGGGTATCGCGGAATGCCTGACGGACGAGGGGGCGGCTGTCGCGGTTGCCGACTTAAAAGGCGGCATTATCACCGATGTGACTAAGGAGCGGGATGTGGAGCAGCTCTGTGACACCGTTATGGAGCGGTACGGCAGACTGGATATGTTTATCTCAAACGCGGGGATACTAAAAGCGGGCGGCTTGAACGAAATGAGCGTTGAAGACTTTGAGCTTGTGACTAAGGTAAATTACAAGGCGTTTTTCCTCTGCGCCAAGGCGGCGGCACGGGTAATGAAAGAGCAACGGGAAGAACATCCCGAGAGAACTTTCGACATCATCCAGATTAACAGCAAGTCCGGTCTGGAGGGTTCTAACAAGAATTTCGCCTATGCTGGGAGCAAGTTCGGCGGAATCGGACTGGTACAGTCCTTTGCGCTTGAACTGGCGGAATACGGAATAAAAGTTAACGCTATATGCCCGGGTAACTACTATGACGGGCCGCTGTGGAGCGACCCGGAGAACGGGCTGTTTGTCCAGTACCTACGCGCGGGGAAAGTACCGGGGGCAAAGACAGTTGCGGATATAAAAGCGTTCTATGAGGCGAAAACGCCGATTAAACGCGGCTGTGTGCCGTTGGATGTCGCCCGCGCCATTATGTACTGCGCGGAACAGCAGTACGAGACGGGACAGGCGATACCTGTCACGGGCGGACAGGTGATGATTAGATAAGTGTTAAGTGTTAAGTGCTAAGTGTTAAGTAAAAGTAACGGGAGACGAGCGTTATGAGGCGGGATGTTAATAATCATATACACACGACATATTCATTTTCGCCGTATACGCCCGCGTTGGCGGTAAGGAAAGCTAAGGAATCCGGGTTGGCGGCTGCGGGAATTGTAGACCATGACACCGTTGCGGGCGCGTCTGAGTTTATCGCTGAGGGGAAGCGGATAGGACTGCCTGTGACGGTGGGCTTTGAGATGCGCGTGTATCACGCGCACACCGCGATCGGCAACCGCCGCACGAATCACCCCGACCAGACGGACATATCTTATCTTACTTTCCACGGCGTTCCGCACAATCGGTTTGACGAGGTGACGGAGTTTCTGCGCCCTGTCCGCGAGGCTCGCGGACTTCGCAACAGGGCGATGTGCGAGCGGTTGGGCTTGGATTATGAGCGGGATGTTCTGCCGCTGTCCAT
>WRJE01000011.1 GCA_009782385.1 Oscillospiraceae bacterium
TCGGTTTGAATGTCAAACTCCTGACTAAGCCCTGTCAGCTTGAATGTCATGTGGCTCTCGCGTTCGTCCAGCCTAAGCCGCAGTGCCGCCGCTCCATAGAGTTGTAGGAAATCATCGGGGTCTTTCGCGCAGTCAAGCGATAGAATGGATACTTTAATATCAGATTTATTAAGAATCGCGGCGGCGCGTTCGCTTGCCGCTCGCCCTGCGGTATCGGAGTCGTAAACGATGGTGACATCGCCGCCGGAATACCTGCCCAGAAGCTCCGCCTGTTTGTCGGTGAGAGATGTCCCCAACGACGCAACGGCGTTGTCGAACCCCGACTGATGCAGAGCGATTACATCCATGTAACCCTCGGCGAGTAAAATGCCTTTCTGTTTCGAGCTTTTTGCCAGATTAAGGGCGAACAGCTGCCGCCCCTTTGTGAATACGGGAGTATCGGAACTGTTAAGATATTTGGGCTTTCCATCGCCGAAAATGCGCCCCCCGAACGCTATAACCTTTTTTTGAACACTTATGATTGGAAATATCAATCTATTCCTAAATCTGTCGATTATTCCGCCCCTGTTATCGGCAACCGCGAGATTCGCGCTTAGAAGCTCGTCTTTGCTGAACCCCAGTTCTGTCATTGCCCTCAGAAGCGAGTCGTTACCCGGGGCGCACACGCCTAAACCGAACTTGCGAGCCGTACCGGGCGATACTCCGCGCCGCGTAAGATATTCAAGAGCATACGGGTCGGATTCGTCAATCAGATTTTTATAGTAAAAGCGAGCCGCTTCGGCGTTCAGCTCATATATGCGTTCGCGCAGTTTGGTTTTCGAAGGGTCGTTGGAAATCTCGGGAACTCTCATTCCCGCGCGTTCCGCCAAAAATTTGACGGCATCGGCAAAGTCAAGATTTTCTATCTTCTGCGCGAACTGTATGGCATAGCCGCCCTCACCGCATCCGAAACAGTGAAACGCCTGTTTATCAGGCGATACCGTAAACGATGGTGTTTTCTCGCTGTGAAAAGGACACAGTCCGACCATCGTGTTCCCGCGCCGCTTTAATCCGACATAGCGGGAAATCAGGTCAACAATGTCGGTTCTGGAGGCTAATTCATCTAAAAAAGTATCGGGAAAAGCCATAAAGCTCCCTCTGGTATGTATATATTTGCCATAACTAGAACTATTATACTAAATACCGGGTATTATCAACCGCTCAAATCTTCTCCCAACCCTTTGGAACGACCAGTTCGGTGTATACCATTACGGCATAACGGTCGGTCATGCTTGAGACATAGTCCGCAACGGCGCGGGGTACGCCCTCAATCTCCGCTATAGCGCGGTATTCGGGTGGCATCTTGTCTTTACCTCCGGCATAATACTCAAAGAGAAAGCGTAAAAGCCCTCGTCCCTTTTCCTCCTCGGGCTTTGCGACAGGATTGTAATACACGCGCTCAAACATAAACTCTCTGAGCTGATTCATCGCTTTTGCTCTTTCGGGCGATAGAGAAATGTCGGGTTTACCAAGACTTGTCATTACCAAATCTCTGACCAGCGTATCAATTCTTTCAATCGGTGTTGTCCCCAGACAATCTCGTATCCACTTAGGCAAATCATCCTCGCGGAGTATGTTGGCGCGGGCGGCATCATCAAAATCATGGTTTATGTAGGCTATTCTGTCCGCAAAGCGGACAATTCTCGCCTCAAGTGTTTCGGGTAACGCTTCGCCTGTGTGGTTTCTTACTCCGTCACAGACCTCGCGGCAAAGATTCATTTTTCTGCCGCCGTACTCAAATCTCCGAACAATACGGTAACTCTGCTCATTGTGTGTAAAGCCGCCGTCAAGCAGTTCGTTAAGCGCGTCCTCGCCCGCGTGTCCGAAAGGTGTATGTCCAAGGTCATGCCCCAACGCAACGGCTTCCGTCAAATCCTCATTAAGGTTCAGTCCCCTCGTCATCGTGCGCGCTATGCGCGACACCTCAAGCGTGTGTGTAAGCCGTGTGCGGTAATGGTCGCTTTCGGGTTTCAGGAACACTTGGGTTTTATGGGCAAGGCGGCGAAAGGCTTTAGAGTGGGTTATCCTGTCAATATCACGCTGAAAGCACATACGAATATCGCACGGCGGTTCATAAACCTCGCGCCCCTTTGAATGCGCCGAAAAGCAAGCGTTGGAGTTGAGACTTGCCAATTCCCTGCGCTCGGTTTCCTCGCGTATGCTCATAATTTCACCTTTTTTATCCAAGAATCCAATTTATATTATAATATACATCAACGCTTATGTCAATGTAAAGTTTTCGCGGGTTAAATTTTTTGTTTTTTGCGTCAATGTGATATTTGTGTGAGAAATCTCAAATCGTGTTTACATATATTTCCGGCTGTGCTACAATACTTAGTAGGAGACGATGATTTTCCTGTGTTTCGTAAATATCAGCTAAAGTCCGCGTGTTTAAGTTACGATATAAAACATGAGGGTTAAGGATACCCGGTACAATTACGGATAATTCAAGGAGGAGTTTATGATGAAACGATTCTTACTTACCATATCCGCGCTGGCTCTGATTTTAGGGCTGGCGTATTTTGCCGCGCCCGCGAAGGCGCAGGCCGCGATTTTGAATGTTACTTATCCTGCTTCACCAACTACGGTGACGTTGCAGTCTGTTATGGAAAGCGCAAGGGACAGTGCCGGTTGGACTAACTTTAACGACCTTACGATTTTGAGGTTAACCGTAAACCGAACAAACCTAAGTCCAACCGACTGGACATATTTACGCCAACTTTTTGATGTCACCGATTTTACACAATCGTCACTCAAACTTGAAATAATAAGCTCGGCGGGCACGAATGCTTTGACTTCTATCGGCGAACCTACAAACCCTGCCGTTGAGCCGCAGTGGACGGAAATAGTTCTCCCTTCAACCGTTAGAACGGTGGGCGTTAACGCATTCAAAAACAGCAAAGGATTAAAAACCATAAACCTCGGCGGAACAAACAACGATGTTCCCGAGTTTGACGGTTGTATTAAACTCGAGACCGTGACCGTCCAAGGCAACGTCACATTCGCCTCAAACGGCGGCGTTCTTTACAAAAACGGCACGGGAATGCTCGTCTTTTACCCTCCCGCAAAAGCGGGCGCGACATTTACCTCCCTCAGCACAACGCGGGAAATAGGTGATGACGCTTTTAAGAACAATCAATTTGTAAAGAATATAATTTTCCTTTCCGGAGTAAAAGACATCGGCGATGCGTTCACCGGAACAAACGTTATTGAACACATCTGGTTTGACGCGGCAAAGCCGCCGGACACGTTCCCCACAACAGGGCTTGATTCCGATGTTATTATGCACGTACCCAAGAACACCAAAGCGGACTATGTGTCAAAATCATATTTCGCCGCTTACAGCGCGAATATAATCGAAGACAATGAACGCGCGACCGCCGAAGCCAAAGGTCTGCTTTTATACGGTTATGTCGGTCTGAAGCCCTCATATCTCGCGGAAATGTCCGAAGCCGAATGGAAAACTCTCTACGGCGAGAAAGATATGACGCGGAACGATGACGACATAGAAGGAGTAACTAACCCCTACAAGGGAACGCGCCCGTATATAGACGTTACGCAAATGAAATTTGACGACACCTCATTACCGGACGGTTTTGAAGTCAAAGGATACAGCCTTAACAACGGCAGGGCATGGAAAGCCGGAGGCATTGACGCGTTGAATAACGCCCTGCAATCCGCGAGCGGAAGATTGGATGTAATTATTACAAATGATATGAAAGGCAATAAGTCAGCTCCCGATGCTCATATAATTCAGTTCTTCCCCATATCGCCGGGCGCGAACGGCAACTCCCGCAAACTGAAACTTTTCTATGACGACACAAACTGGTACTTGATGGAAAAAGGCGAGACCTCAACGGCGACAAGCATTGAGTCAATGAAGAATTTACAGATTATTCAAGCAAGCGGCGGAAAACTGCCCAAAGACCCCGTGTGGGCTTCCATAGATGACACCACAGACCCCAACTATAACGCCGACACAACTAAGATTGCCGACTTCAAAAAAGGCGCGAAAAAGATTACATACTTCCTGCGTATACCCGCGGAGAGAGACGGCAAGGTAGTACGCGCGGCGGGAAAACCGTGGAAAGTAACGCCCGCCACCCGCAGTAAAGAGCCTAATCTTAAAGTAAACTATAAAAAAGAGCTGCTTAAGGTCAAAAAAGATTTCTGGATAAACGGCGTGTACTATGATGACAAGGAAGACCTCGACCTCTCGGCGGTTATTGACGAAACAGCGGGAAAAGCCACGCCCACAACAATAACCGTCAGAAAAGCCACGAACGGCAAAAAACCGGGCAGTAACACACAGACTATTACCATTGCTCAACGCGCCAACGCGCCGAGCGTGACTTTCAGTGTCAGCAAGGGCAAGATTAAAGACGCGAAGACGAAACTCTATGAGTTCAGGGAAGTCGGCGGCACGGATTGGGTGAAGAAACTCCCGTCCGTTTCAAGCAGCGGAACGGTTGAAATACGCCTTAAATCAACGGCTAAAGTCGGAAAGACAAGCACAAGCGGCAATGCCGCCGGAGTTGCGGGAATACTGAACATCACATGGGGTACTTATGATGAGGACAAAGGCAAAGACGGCATAACAGCCGCGTCGACGACAACGCCGACAGGTTAATTCGTCCGCCACAGTTTCAAATATCCCCATCCGTGCAGTTGTACAATGAAAATAGCGGCAAACGGAAATAACAGCATACCCCAAATACCCATAAGCCTGTACCCGGCATATATCGATAACAGCGATACAAGCGGGTGCAGGCCTATTTGCGCCCCGACAACGCGCGGCTCGGCAATGCCGCGCACGAGCGAGAGTATCAGAAACAGTATCAGCAATCCGACACCCATGCCCGTCTCGCCGCTTATAAGGCAGAACACCGCCCACGGCACTAATACAAACCCGCTTCCGACAATCGGCAGAGCGTCAACAATCGCAATTACGGCAACCATAATCATCGTGTACTCAACGCGCAGGAACATAAACCCCACGAACGCAATCGCCGCGTTTATGGCGATTAGTATCCCCTGTGCTTTCATCCACTTGCCTATCGTGGGAGTGAATCCCTTTACTACTTCGCGGACACGCGAGCGGTATTTCACAGGGACTTGCTTTGCTAAAAAATCTTTCACGCCCGGATAATCCGCGCTAATCATATACACCGAGAGCATTAACGCGATGCCGAAAAGCGCGATAGCGGGCAGCGCACCGATAAGCCCCGTTATAAAATTCCCCAACCATGTGTACAGCTCACCCGGTATGCTGATACCCTCCCGTATGAGCTTCTCTATACTTGAACGCAGAAAATCCTGAAGCTCAACAGGCGCGGCGGTAACGACAGCCTCAAGTTTAACATTTATATCCCGCGACATAACCGGAAGCCTCGTCATTAAATCGGGCAGGCGGCGCAGAAGCTGCCCCGTCTCAAAGACTATCCTTGAAATCAACAGATAAGTAAGCCCCGCAAGCGAACCGACAAGCAGAGCCGCCATCGTCAGCGATGCCGCCCAGCGCGGCAGACGGGCGCGTTTTATCAGCCAACAGACGGGTTTTTCAACCGCTGCGGCAATCATATAGCCCAGTAAAAACGGCATTAGGACAGGAAGTGCCCACCGCCAAAAAGCCCATATACACGCTATAAAGACGGCGGCAACAATAGATTTTTTATATTGCATAATCCATCCTCCCCGTAGGGGCGGATGGCAATCCGCCCGTTTTTCGCCCATTCGTCCGCCCGTTTTTTCGCGGACAAACGCAGTTCGTCCATACATAATTGTAGACGGGAATACAGATTTTTAGAATAATGCCATCATTTTTTTTAATTTTTGCTTGAAAATATTTTTAATGTCTGTTATAATAAAGGACAATGTGAATCAAGCGAAATATTTTTAGGAGGGTAAATACACATGAAAGTTAAGAAAATCTTGGCTCTAACCTTGGCACTCGTTATGCTTTCCGGCGTACTTGCGGCTTGCCAAACCGGAACCAGCGCACCCAAAGACTTAACCATCAAAACCAACACCCCGCGCGACACGCTTGTAGTCGGCGACCCCGGCGAAATGAACGGGGACTTCATCGGCGGCTTCGGCAATAACTCCTATGACCGCGACATTAAAATCCTGCTCCACGGTTATGTCGGAACATATCATATTGATACCGCCGACCAGATTATCCTCAACGAACAGGTTGTTAAAAATGTCGAGACATCCGTGGACGGCGCGGGCAACAAGACTTATACCTTCACGCTCCACACCGACCTCAAATGGTCCGATGGCACAAAAATGACCGCGAAAGACTTTGTCGGCTCGGGTCTGATGGAAGCATCGCCGCAGTGGCTCGAAGCGGGCGCGTCCGGCATACTGGGCGACGGTCTTCTGGGATACTCCGAATACTACGGCGGCGAAACCGATGTTTTCAAAGGTTTCAAATTGCTTGCCGATGATAAATTCTCCGTAACTATTGACGCGGAAGAACTGCCCTATTTCTATGAGACGGGTTTTGTCATGGTTGACCCGATTCCGATGCACTCATACTTCCCCGGCATTGACATTATCTCCGATGATAACGGCGCAAAATTCTCCGCCGACATTTCCGCCGATTGCGTGCGTATCTCCGAGACGGAACGCTTCGCGCCGACCGTCACTGCCGGTCCCTTTAAGTTTGTCAACTTCGAGAACCAAATCTGCACCCTTGAGCGCAACGACAACTTCAAGGGCGACCCTGTCAGCAAAAAGAAACCTTACTTTAAGTATATTATCCGCCAGACCGTTCCCGAGGAAACCGACATTGATATGCTTATGGCGGGCGATATAGATGTGCTTGCGACTACGATTGACGGTCAGAAAATCGACCAGACAAAAGCAAGCGACAACCTCAATTATCACAACTATCTGCGTAACGGCGGCGGTGCGCTGAACATGGTTTGCGACTGGGGCCCCACAGCTGATGTCAATGTCCGCTGGGCCATCGCTCACCTTATCGACCGCAACACGGTTGTCGATCAGTTCCTAAAAGGCTACGGCGGTCTCATTGACGGCGAATACGGCTTTGCCCAATGGGCATATATCGCCAACAAAGACAAACTCGACAGCCAGATTATTCCTATCGCCATGAACATCGATACTGCCAATGATTATCTGGATAAGTCCGAGTGGAAATACGAATCCGATGGCAGCACCCCGTTTGACAGAAGTAAAGCAAACTCCAATGGAACTTATATGCGCCACAACAGCAAGGGCGAGAAACTCGCAATACGTCAAGCCGGCGGCAGCGCGGCGGTTGCCGAACCCTGCAATCTGGAGTTCCAGAAAAACGCCCCGATGGCAGGCATGGACTACAGCGTTGACTTCGTTGACTTCAACCTGCTTCTCGATCACTACTACTATGCCTATGAGCTTTCGGACGATGAACGCATCTATAGCACATTCTCAATGGGTTGGGGATTCGGTCAGCCCGATGACAAATACTGGGGTTCTTATCACTCCGACCATTACGGCACATGGGTCAATCCCAACGGCATTAAAGATTCCAAGATGGACGATTTGATTATGAGAATGCGCCGTCTCGATGCTTCACAAACCGCGGAATACGCTGAAATTTGGCTTGAGTATATACTGTACGCTCAGTCACTCATGCCGGTGCTTCCGCTGTATTCCAACAACTACCACGATTTGTTCAACAATGTCATACACGGTTGGAACACCACCCCGTTCGCGGGCTGGTCACAAATAATCTGCGATATCGAAAAGTATAGGTAAGCCGTTAAACGGGAGAACCGGAGGAGCGGGAGTTCCTCCGGTTTAACCCCTTTTTTTCAAAAAACGACCGTTCGGGGGGCATACTAATGCTAAGATATATCGCGAAACGCTTACTTATTCTCGTTCCCGTTGTTATCGCTATTTCCATAATCCTGTTTGGGATTATTAAACTTATGCCGGGCGACCCTGTACGCGCCATGCTTCCGACAACGCTTAGGGGCGAGCAGTATCAGGCGGCATACGCGGTGATGTCCGCCCGTCTCGGGATGGACAAACCTGTTCCGGTGCAGTATCTGCGTTGGATGCACAATCTTGTTATAAAGGGCGACCTCGGCTATTCATCGGCGAATAACCGTCCGGTTGTTGACGTTATACGCGAACCGTTGGTGAACACTATCAGATTGAACATATTTGTGAATATTTTTTACCTGCTTATCGCGCTTCCTGTCGGCATAAAAATGGCGACAAAGCGCGGATCGCTGTTTGACAGCGGCTGGCAGGTTTTTTCTATTGCGACATACTCAATCCCCTCATTCTTCCTTGCCCTGTCGCTGATTTTTATCTTTGGTGTCATAATGGGGGTACTGCCCCTTGGCGGTATGCCGAACACCGTTCTGTTCAGCGGGTTCGGGCTTATGTTCCAATGGGCGCGTTACCTAACGCTGCCTATTATTACCCTTACGATAATCGGCCTCGCGAGCGCGATACGCTATGTACGCAACGCCATGATTGACGCGCTCTCGCAGGATTACATACGCACAGCACGCTCAAAGGGTCTGAGCGAAAAAGTCGTCATATATTCCCACGCTTTCCGCAACGCGCTGATTCCCGTCTCGACCATTATAGTGTGGACATTATTCTCACTGCTTATGGGTTCGACTATTACGGAGTCGGTTTTCCAGTATAACGGGATAGGCAAACTGCTCTTAACGGCGGTAAATACGCGCGACACGATGCTGATTGTCTCAATGAACATGATTTTCGCGGTAGTCAACGTCAGCGCGATGTTGATTGCCGATGTAATCTACGGGCTTGTTGACCCGCGGATTAAACTGAAGTAGGAGGGGATGTAAGATGAAATCGTTCCTGTCCATGTTCAAGAGACTGTTCGTGCGCGAAAAGGCCGAAATTAACATCCTTGAAGAAGAAGCTATACGCACCCCCGGGAAGACAGTAATGCTTGCTCTGATTCGCAATAAGCTAGCCATAATCGGCGCGATTATGTTTGTGAGCGTATTACTCTTTTCGTTTATCGGCTCACTGCTAACACCTTTTTGGGAGACTTACCTTGAGCCGACCAACGCCGACCTGCGTCCCGCGCGGAATTTCCTCAGTTATCCGAAATCTCTCGCGGACAAGGAAATTAAAAAGATTGTGTCGGGCGTTTCGTTCAGCGTTGCCTTGACAAGTGACGGCAACCTCACCGTATGGGGTTCTGAGTGCAACCGTACCATGCGAAATGTCTCCGAAAAAATATTCGACATTCCGCGAGAGGTTCAGAACGCGAATATCGTTGATCTTGAGGCAGGTACACGGCATATTGTCTGCATTGACGACCGCGGAAATTTCTATGGCTGGGGCTACCACTCAAACGACCAGACTATTCTGCCCTTGGAGTTACAACTGAGCGGCGAAAAAATCGTCAAGTTGGCGGCAATGGCGCAGTGGACGGCTGTGCTTGGCACAAGCGGCAACCTCTATATTTGGGGAAGTACACAAGCCATGGACGTATTGACAGTCCCCGAGGATGCCATGGGAAGGATTGTTGATATAGCGGCGGGCGACAATAATATGGTTCTTATACTCGATGACCGCACTATCCGCGTCATCGGTCTTGTCGGCACGGAGTTCTATCAGCAAGTACCCGCCGCTTTAACAGACGGCTCAACGCGGGTTGCCGAAATAGCCGTTACCAACCGCAATGTGCTTGCGCGTGACGAGAGCGGCAAGCTCTACCTGTGGGGAAGCAGTGAAAACAGGCTCAATGTCATGCCGGAAACGCTAAGAAGCGAGAAAGCCGTTGATATTGACGCGGGTTATAAAAACTTCGTTGTCGCCGACTCAGACGGTGATGTGTTCGTCTGGGGCGCGAATGAGCTGGCACAGCTGAAAGTTCCTAAAAAGCTCGGAAACGACATAGCCAAAGTTTACGCGGATTATTTTCAGTTCTATGCGGTAAACAGCGCGGGCAAAATAGTGGGCGCGTGGGGCAATAAAGGCTACCTGTGGGGCAGCGACAAGTACGGACGCGACTTATTTACCCGCATCATCCACGGCGGACGTATTTCACTTACAGTCGGCGCGGTATCGGTGATAATTCAAATTATAATCGCAATACTTATCGGTCTTCCGAGCGGCTATTTCAGCGGTTGGGTTGACCATACGCTTATGCGCCTTGCCGATATTGTCGAGGCTATTCCTTTCCTGCCGATAGCGGTAACTCTGTCCTATGTTTTGGGGTATCGCTTGGGGCAGGAGGCAAAAATGTTCCTTATTATGGGGATAATAGGCTTTTTAAGCTGGACGGGTCTCGCGCGGCTGATACGCGCCGTCATACTCTCGGAGCGCGAAAAGGATTTTATACTTGCGGCGAAGTCACTCGGCATAAAACAGAGCGGTATCATGGTTCGCCACCTATTGCCCAATGTCTTCAATCTTGTTATCGTTAATGTCACCCTTGCATACGCAAGCTCGATTCTGCTCGAAGCGGGGCTTTCGTTCATCGGATTCGGCGTTCAAGAACCCACGCCATCATGGGGTAATATGCTGACGGGCGCACAGGCATCGTTCGTAATCCGGTATTGTTGGTGGCAGTGGATTATACCCGCGCTGTTTGTTGTAGCGGCCGCTCTGTCAATCAACATGATTGGCGACGCGCTGCGTGAAGCAATGGATCCGAAGGCAAGCGAAAGGTAGGCGGTGTTGATATGAGAATGTTGGAAATTTTGAATTTGCACACCTACTTTGAGACAAAGCGGGGGCTTATACGCGCCGTTGACGGCGTGTCGTTGGGCATAGAAGAGGGTAAAACCCTCGGCGTTATGGGCGAATCCGGCAGCGGAAAGAGCCAGACGGCTCTTTCCGTACTAAAGTTGTTTGAGAAAAACCAGAAGATACATTCCGGCGAAGTTTACTTTGAAGGCGATAAAATCAGCGATTACAGCGATCAGAAGATGTATGAAATACGCGGAAATAAAATTTCCATGATATTCCAAGAACCCATGACATCCTTAAATCCCGTTTTCAAAATCGGAAAGCAAATCGGCGAGGTACTGATTCTCCACCAAGGGCTGTCACGAAAAGAGGCGCATAACCGCGCCGTTGCGATGCTTGAATCGGTAAAAATCCCCAACGCCGAGAGTATCGTAAATCAGTATCCGCATCAGCTCTCCGGCGGTATGCGTCAGCGCGTTATGATTGCGATGGCTCTTGCCTGCAACCCCAAACTTCTTATCGCCGATGAACCCACGACCGCGTTGGATGTCACCATACAGGCGCAGATTCTGCGCCTGATGAACGATTTGAAGCATGAGCTCAACACGGCGATTATGTTTATCACCCACGACCTCGGCGTAATTAACCAGATGGCTGACGATGTGGCGGTTATGTACTGCGGACAGGTCGTTGAGACCGCTCCCGTAGACTATATATTCAAGAATCGCACTAATTTTTCACATCCTTATACCGAAGCGTTGCTTGAATCTATACCGCTTCTTTCCGGAAACAAAGCCGACCGCCTCGAGGCGATACCCGGCGCGGTTCCGCACCCGCTGGACATTCCCAAGGGATGCCGCTTTTCGCCGCGCTGTAAGTACCGCACGGACAAATGCGATGATATTATGCCCGAGCTGACCGCCGTTGAAGAAGCGCAAAGCGTGCGGTGTTACTATCCGAGGAAAGGGGTGCGTTCTAATGGCTGAGGAGAAAAGAGTGCTGATTCAAGCGGAAAACGTAAAAATGCACTTCCCGCTCAAAAAAGCGAACCTGTTCGCGAAAGAGCGTCCCTATGTAAAGGCTGTTGACGGCGTAACCATTGATATATACGAGGGCGAGACGCTCGGTCTTGTCGGTGAGAGCGGTTGCGGCAAAACCACCCTTGGGCGCGTTATTTTACAGCTTTATGAACAGACTGAGGGTTCAATACGCTACAGCGGCGTGACGCTCAACGACTATATGCCGGACTATGCTTTAGACGATGCCGCGAAAGTCTCTCAGGTTAAGGGAACAGCGGAAGAAATCGCGAAAAATTTCCCCAAACAGGTAAAAATCGCGGGTGGGCTTCTGCTGGCGGACGACCTTAACGCGGTAACACGCGCGTTGGTGTCGAATCTTGCCGTCATCCGCGTGGTGAATGTTTTGCAGACGGAGATACATCTGCTGAATCTAAAGCGCACAGCATATCTGGAAAGTGAAAAGATATTGGCGGATACTATGCAAAACGCGAGAGAGAGCGTACCCTCCGGCAAGCCACCCAAGCAATGGAGTTGGGGTCTTAGGGTTGATACGGAGCGCGGCACTCTGGTAACAGGTACAAACAAAGGTTTATCCGCATCGGACAAAAAGCGACTGACTAAAATCGAGCAGGAGATAGAGCGGCTCAGTGTCAATTTGGACAAAGCGGAGAAGAAGCGCGATGTACTTGACGCGAAGCTGAACGAGCTGCGCGTCCCATGCGAGAATAAACCCGGCTATCAAACGCTTGAAGACCTGCGCGATGTCTCTGTCGATTTGGCTCGTATGAAAAAGGACGAGATTCGCCGTCTTCGCCGCGACTTGCAGATTATTTTCCAAGACCCGTATTCATCACTCAACGCCCGCTTTACCGTGGGTCAGCTAATCAGCGAGGCGGTTGTCGCGCACAAAATGTTCGCGCGCGGTACGGAACAACTGGAAAATCACGTTATCAAGTTCATGGATAAATGCGGCTTACAGCATTACTTTCTGCACAGATACCCGCACCAGTTCTCCGGCGGTCAGCGTCAGCGCATAGGGATTGCCCGCGCTCTCGCGTTACAGCCAAAATTTGTCGTCTGCGATGAAGCTGTCAGCGCGTTGGATGTGTCTATTCAATCGCAGATTATTAACCTGCTGATGGACTTAAAAGAGAGTTCTAAACTGACATACCTGTTCATATCACACGATTTGAGTACGGTTAAGTTTATAAGCGACCGCGTGGGCGTAATGTACCTCGGCAATATTATTGAACTCTGCGAATCTGACGAACTGTTCGCCCACCCGCTCCACCCGTATACGAACGTCTTGCTCCAAGCCATTCCGACCACCGAAGAGGAGTCGAAGAAAGAGCTTCAAGTCATAGAGGGCGATATACCAAGCCCCGTCAACCCGCCGCCCGGCTGCAAATTCCACACGCGCTGTCAATATGCCGCCGAACGGTGTAAAACCGATGTTCCCGAATGGCGTGAGCTTCGCCCCAATCATTGGGTGGCGTGCCATTTCCCCGTCTCCGAATCATAGAAGGTGAGTTTTAATGAGGTTTTATAATCGCATGATAAAAACTCTCGGAAAACCGAAAACTAAAGAGGAACTGGACGAACACTATAAGGGCATGGACTTGGAAAAGGGCGATTTTGCCGCCATGCTGATTGCGGCAATCATCACGTTCCTGCCTGTGGCAATAATCGCGATGGTCGTCATCTACGGGCTGATATGGCTGCTCGCGGTACTTTGAATATACCATTTCTGTAGGGGCGGTCATTGGCCGCCCGTATAATAAAAAACGGAGATATAAGACAATGCGGCTGACAGGCGCGCAGATTTTAATTAGAACCCTTATTGAGCAGGGCGTTGATACCGTGTTCGGCTATCCGGGCGGCACGGTTATCAATATTTTTGACGCGCTCGGAGAGAGCGAAATAAAGCTCATCATGCCCTCTCATGAGCAGGGGGGAGCGCACGCCGCAGACGGTTACGCGCGTGTAAGCGGCAAACCGGGCGTTGTGATTGCGACATCCGGACCCGGCGCGACTAACCTCGTCACAGGCATCGCAAACGCCTATATGGACTCCGTGCCGCTCGTTGCCATCACAGGTAACGTTGTACGCCGCCTAATGGGGCGCGACTCGTTTCAAGAGGTAGACATCTGCGGCGTAACCATGCCTGTTACAAAGCACAACTTCCTCGTTCAGAATATTTCGGAGCTTGCCGCAACGGTAAAGGAAGCGTTTACAATCGCCGTGTCGGGTCGTCCGGGACCCGTACTGGTGGATATTCCCAAGGATATAACGGCGGAGCTTTTCGATTATGTCCCCGCCGGACGGTATAAAGTCCGCGAAACTCCCATGTCCGCGCAGAGTAAGCTCTACCTTGCCGCCGACATGATTTCCAAAAGCAAACGCCCGCTGATTTACGGCGGCGGCGGCATTGTCAGCGGCAATGCCTGCGAACAGCTCACGGCTTTTGCCGAGAGGGGCAATATCCCCGTTGCCGCAAGCCTTATGGGACTGACCGCTCTGCCGTCCGCTCACCCGCTGATGTTGGGCATGATTGGTATGCACGGTACGCCCGTGTCTAATTTTGCCGGAAAAAACTGCGACCTGCTGATTAGCGTTGCCGCGCGTTTTTCCGACCGTGTCGCGGGTGACCGCAAGCGTTTCGCGCCTAACGCGCGGCTGATACACATTGACATTGACCCGGCGGAATTTGACAAAAACGTGGTCTGCGACTTACACATACGCGGCGGCGCGTCAGAAGCACTTGATGAACTTACCAAGCTAATACCCGAAAACAAGGATACGGGATGGATAAATGAAATTGAGCTTTTCAGGCGTGAGAACCCCATGCCCGAGGCTGTCGGCGGCGAGAAAGTGAACCCCCGTGAGCTTCTGCGCCTGCTCAGAGCATTGACTGACGATGACGCGATACTCGTAACGGACGTGGGACAGCACCAGATGTGGGCGGCGCAGTATTTCCCATTCACACAACCGCGCACGTTTATAACGAGCGGCGGTTTGGGAGCGATGGGATTCGGAATGGGCGCGGCAATCGGCGCAAAGGCGGCGAACCCCGATAAGCAGGTAATCCTTCTGACGGGTGACGGCAGTTTCCACATGAATCTAACGGAGCTTGCGACCTCTGTCACGAGCAATCTCCCGATAACGGTAATTATCCTAAACAACGGCGTTCTGGGCATGGTGCGCCAGTGGCAGCACCTGTTCTTCGGTTCGCGGTATGTATCTACAACAACGGGCAGAAAAACCGACTTTGTTAAGCTCGCCGAGGCGTTCGGCGCGGCGGGTTTTGCCGCAAATACCGCACAGGAAGCGGCGGAAGCGTTAAAAATCGCGCTCTCCTCAAATCGGACAAGTGTTATCGACTGCTCCGCCGACCCCGATGAAATGGTGTTCCCCATGATACCGTCAGGCAAATCGGGAGACGATATAATATACGGCGCGGAGGTGGATTGAATTGACGAACTGGCTCATGTCACTGATTGTAAACAACCATTTCGGCGTACTGACGCGCGTCACGGGACTGTTCAGCCGCCGGGGTTACAATATCGCGTCATTATCGGTCGGAGAGACAAACCTCAGCGGAATGTCCCGCGTGACGATAGAGACGCAGGCGGGCGGCGCGGAAATACACCAGATAATCAAACAACTTGAAAAACTGGAAGACGTAAAATCTGTCGCGCTCCTGCCGCGCACGGAGACAATAGCCCGCGAACTGCTGATAATAAAGCTGATAGTTACGGCGGCGCGGCGTGACGCTCTCACCGACGCGCTGTCGGTCTATGACGTGAAAATCCCGTATGAGGAAGAGGGGCGGCTTATTTTGGAATTTACAGGCAACCCGGCGGAGTGCGAAGCTCTTTTGAAACTCATGGACGGCTACACGGTTCTGGAGCTGTGCCGCACGGGCATAACCGCCATGTCGGCGGTAAATTTGAAGTAAGGAGGGTTTGAATGAGAACCATCCGTATTTTCGACACCACCCTGCGCGATGGCGAGCAATCCCCCGGCTGCAGTATGAACTTGCAGGAAAAACTCGAGATGACATCCCGTCTCGAAGCCCTGCGCGTTGATGTAATCGAGGCGGGCTTTGCGGCATCGTCACCCGATGACTTCAAAGCGGTTAAGACTATTGCCGAAACTGTCAAAACCTGTTATGTGGCAAGCCTTACGCGCTCAATCGAAGCAGACATAGAGCATACTTGGGACGCGCTGAAAAACGCTCAAAGTCCGCTGATTCACGTCTTTCTCGCCACATCGCCCATCCATATGGAATATAAATTGAAAATGCCGCCCGAAAAAGTCTTGGAGCGGGCGGCGGAGTCCGTGCGTTTCGCGAAAAAATTCTGCCCTGAGGTGGAGTTCTCAGCCGAGGACGCGACCAGAAGCGATTGGGACTTTCTGGCAAAGATTTTCTCGTCTGTAATTGAGGCGGGCGCAACGGTCATAAACGTACCCGACACCGTTGGCTATACGACCCCGCAGGAGATGACGGAGCTTATCAATTACCTCAACGCGAATGTCAACGGTATAGAAAAAATTATTCTGTCCGTCCACTGCCACAACGACTTGGGTATGGCGGCTGCCAACACGCTCGCGGCGGTTAAGGCAGGCGCGTCACAGGCGGAGTGTACCGTTAACGGCATCGGTGAACGCGCCGGAAACGCCGCGTTGGAAGAAATCGCGCTCGCGCTCCGCACAAAACGCGATTATTTCGGCGCGGAAACCAATATTGACACGCGCAGGATTTACCGCGCCAGCCGCGTGCTGTCGCACATCATAGGCATGACCCCGTCCGCCAACAAGCCGATTGTGGGCGCGAATGCTTTCGCGCACGAAGCCGGCATACATCAGCACGGCGTGCTGGCAAACCGCAATACCTATGAAATTATGCGCCCGGAAGACATCGGTATCCCGTCCGGCAAGATGGTTTTGGGCAAGCATTCCGGCAAACACGCCTTTGAGGACAGGCTCGTATCTCTGGGCTTTGACCTAGGTAAAGATGAACTGAAAAAAGCGTTCGGGCAGTTCAAAACGCTTGCCGACCGAAAAAAAGACGTGAGCGATGATGATATTATCGCCCTCATCAGCGATAAATCACTGGAGATAGACAGCGGTTACCGCTGTGTGCGTTTTGTCGTCAACAGCGGCAGTACAATACCCGCGATGGCAGCAATCCGGCTCGAGAAAGACGGCGTTGAGACAGAGGATTCAAGTACGGGAGACGGCCCGATTAACGCCGTGTTTAACGCAATCGACCGCATTACGGACAAGCACTACACGTTACTTGACTACTCTATCCGCGCCGTAACCGAGGGCGAGGACGCTCTGGGCGAGGCAACGGTCAAACTGGGGCGCGGGAACGAAATCGTCACCGGGCGCGGACTGTCCACGGACATCATCGAAGCGAGCATAAAGGCGTATTTGAGCGGTATAAACAAACTGGCGTTGAAAAACGGTGATAAAAAATGAAAAACATTGAAATATTCGATACAACGCTCCGTGACGGAGCGCAGGGTGAGGGTATCCAATTCTCACAGCGCGACAGGTTGGACGTTGCCCGCGCGTTGGACAGCTTCGGTGTTAAGTATATCGAGGCGGGTTACCCCGGCGCGAACCCAAAAGACCTCGCGTTTTTCAAAAAACTTGCCCGTGAGGAGCTGAAATACGCTCTCGCCGCCGCGTTCGGAGCAACGCGCAGGCGCGGAATAACGGCTGATCAGGACGCGAACTGCCAAGCTATACTTAGGGCGAAGACCCCCTGTGTTGTCATTTTCGGCAAGGCATGGGATTTGCACGTCACTGAAGTTCTTCGCGCATCGCTTGACGAAAACCTTGAGATGGTGACCGATACGGTCAGGTTTTTCAAAGACACTAACAAAGAGGTCATCTTTGACGCGGAACATTTTTTTGACGGCTATAAGAACAATCCCGCCTACGCCCTGCGCGTACTGGAAGCCGCGCTGAACGGCGGCGCGGACTGCCTTGTTCTGTGCGATACAAACGGCGGCGGTTTTCCGGATGAAATTTTTAACGCCGTCAAAGCTGTCTGCGAAAAATTCCCCGCGCGTATCGGCATCCACTGCCACAATGACGGCGGTAACGCCGCCGCAAACTCAATAATGGCGGTCAAAGCGGGCGCAACTCATGTACAGGGGACGTTCACGGGCTTTGGAGAACGCTGCGGTAACGCCGCGCTGAGTACGATTATACCCAACTTGCAGTTAAAGCTCGGTTATAACTGCGTACCGCCGGAGAATATGGCGTTTCTTACGGAAACCGCCCGTACAATAAACGAAATAGCAAACCTTACTCCCAATATCGGCGCGCCGTTCACCGGGATCAGCGCGTTCGCGCATAAGGCGGGTATGCACATTGACGGCGTTTCAAAAAACACGGCGGCGTTCGAGCATATAGAACCCGAAGCGGTCGGAAACAAACGCCGTCTGCTGACAAGCGAAATCTCCGGGCGCGGCGCGGTTCTTCCTGTCTTACAGCGTTTCGCTCCGGAGCTGACAAAGGACTCCCCGCAAGCCTCCGACATGACAATGCTTCTAAAAAAACTGGAGCGCGAGGGCTATCAGTACGAATCCGCCGAGGCGAGCTTTGAGCTTGTGGTACGCAAGCAGCTTGGCGCGTACCGCTCGTTTTTCGACCTAAAGCAGTACAATATCCATATCGGGCAGGACGATGTCTGTTTCG
The DNA here is from genome assembly GCA_009782385.1 of Oscillospiraceae bacterium. Taxonomy (GTDB): domain Bacteria; phylum Bacillota; class Clostridia; order Oscillospirales; family UBA929; genus WRMG01. The sequence goes on from WRJE01000011.1 coordinate 18,474, forward strand.
CCACGGTCAAAATCAGCGTGGAGGGACAGAACGAAATATGTGCCGCCGAGGGCGAAGGTCCCGTTAACGCTTTGGACGGCGCGTTACGCCGCGCTCTGGAGGGCTTCTATCCGCAACTCAGTGAAATGCGCCTTATTGACTATAAGGTGCGCGTTCTGGAATCACGCGATGCTACCGCCGCGAAAGTGCGCGTACTGATACAATCCACAGACGGCAGGGATGTGTGGACGACTGTAGGCGTTTCGGCAAATATCATCCGCGCCTCATGGAAAGCATTGGTCGATTCGGTCGAATATAAATTGTTGAAAGACGACCTGTAGGGACGACCGTCCTCGGTCGTCCGCGTTCCCCGTAGGGCGCAACGCCCCCGGTGCGCCGAATATAAAGACGGACGCACAATGTGCGTCCCTGCATAATAACACAAACCCGATGGGAGGTGTGATACCATGTCAGACCCCGGAACAGGCTGGGAGCGCGGCAGAAGGGTCATTTTTAACGATATAGCCGCCGATTATGATAAAATACGTCCCGATTATCCTCCCGAACTATTTACCGACATCTTTAATTATTCCGGCACTAACGGCAGAAAAGCACTTGAAGTAGGCGCGGGTACAGGCAAGGCGACAGTCCCGTTCCTTAACGCCGGGTATAATGTGACGGCAGTGGAACTTGGCGCGAATATGGCGGAGTTTTTGGCGGAAAGATTTAAGGAGAGCAAATCCTTCAGCGTCATTACATCGGCGTTTGAGGATGCCGCGTTGGATGAAAACAGCTTTGACTTAATCTACGCCGCCTCATCTTTCCATTGGGTAGACGCTGAAATCGGATGCCCAAAGGCTTTCCTTCTTCTGAAAAACGGCGGTGCGATAACTCTGTTCCGCTACAACTGGGATCATCCCGATGGCGATGAACTCTATGAGGAAATACAGGAAATTTACAAACAATACTATCATAAGCCCTATATAAGACCGCTCAAGGTTACGGGTGATGAATATTGGTCGCCCGATGGGATTATAAGGGGCTTCCGGTTTGAGGATTTGAGAAATTACGGATTCACCGATATTTCAATGAAACTGTACGATAATAGAAAAATATATACCACAGACGAATATCTGGCATTTCTCGACACACTCTCCGACCACAGGAGCTTACCCGAAAGCGACAGAGCCGCCTTGTACGCGGGTGTTAGGGAAGCCATCGACAAACACGGCGGTTTCTATAAAGTTGATTATGTTTATCAGTTGTACATGGGCAGAAAATTTTTGAATAATATTTAGTATATTTTTGTTGAATATAGGGGTTGAATTTTTAAGCGATATGCTATATTATAGACAAGCAGGGGAATGACCCCAAAATTTAAGGAGGAATATGATAGATGAAACGCATTTTTGCAATCGCGCTCTCTCTTTTAATGCTCACCGCGCTTCTGGCGGCCTGCCAGACGAACGACAGCGGCAGCTCAAGCAGCAATTCAGGCAGCAGCTCGAACAGCGGCAGTAGTTCTAACAGCAACGATAGCAGCGGCGACAGCGGCAGCAGCGATGCCGCCCCCGTTGCCAATCTCAAGGTCGGCATGGTTACCGACTCCGGGACAATCGATGACAAGTCATTTAACCAAGGCACATGGGAAGGTATTTTAAGAGCCAAAGCTGACTTTGGTATCGACACCAACTACCTCAAACCCAGCGGTGAGGCAAAATCAGACTACATCCAAGAGATTACCAACCTGTACGACGCGGGCTACAAGGTAATTGTAACCCCCGGCTTTAAGTTCAACTCGACCATTTACGAAGTACAGGATACCTATCCCGATGCGAAGTTCATACTGCTCGATGGCGAGCCGCACACCGATGACTACTCAGATTTCAAAACAAACAGTAATGTCATATGCTTCCTGTTCGCGGAAGATCAAGCCGGTTTCCTAGCCGGTGTCGCCGCCGCGTTGGAAATCCAGAGCGGTGACGTAGGCTTTATCGGCGGCATGGCCGTTCCGGCCGTTCAGCGTTTTAACTGGGGCTTCCAGCAGGGTATCGCGTATGCCAACGAACACTACGGCACATCATGCACGATGAAGGCTGAGAACTTTGTGTATCAGGGTACTTTCACCGACATAGCGGCGGGTCAGCAGCTTGCCGCCACCATGTATGACCGCGGCGTTAGAGTTATTTTCGCGGCGGCGGGTTCTGTCGGTCTCGGCGTTATCAACGAGGGCATTGAACGCCGCGCGGCGGGTCAAGATGTCTGGGTTATCGGCGTTGACGTTGACCAGTATTTCGATGGTATCTATGACGGCGAAAACAGCTGCATACTCACTTCCGCCATGAAGGGTGTCGGCGTATCGGCATATGACACCATCAAGGACATCCTCAATGATAATTTCACAGGCGGCAGAACGGTTCTTTACGAAGCGAAGAATGACGGTATCGGTATTCCCGAGAATAACCCGAACCTCAGCAAAGACACTCAAGACAAAGTCGCTGAATCGTTCAAAGCCATAAAAGACGGCAGCCTTACAGTTCAAAACGAACAAGGCGATTTATTACCGTAATAATTCATAATTCAGAAAACCGCGCCCAACCGGGCGCGGTTTTAATATGTTCCTAATACCCGACAGCCCCCAAGCTGTCATCGTTTATAACCCAGCTTCGTGTATGTATCTCCTTATACTTGCTCGCGGTTTGGCGGATGATAACCATCTTGATACCCGCGTTTATTATGTAACGCTTGCACATCTGGCAACTGTCAACATCGCTCTGAAGTTCATTGGTCTTCGCATCTACACAGGTCATATAAAGGGTCGAACCTATCATCTCTTCTCTCGAGGCGGTAATTATCGCGTTAGCCTCCGAGTGTACCGCGCGGCAAAGCTCATAACGCTCTCCGCGCGGAATATTAAGCTCATCGCGTATACAGGCATCATCGCGGTCACAGCAGTTAACGCGCCCGCGCGGCGCACCGTTATAGCCGGTTGAGATAATAACGTCATGATTTACGATAATCGCGCCGTATTTCTTACGCAGGCAAGTGCTTCGTTCCGCAACGGTTTGCGCGATGTCCAGATAGTAGTTGTGTTTGCTGATTCGTTTTGTTCCCTCAGGCATATGATTGTCCTCCCACTCCTCATGTAATTTGACGCATTTTCTCGTATTATATCACAGAGCGGACAATCCTGTAAACACCTGTTTTTATGAGTGCTCCTATTTCCGGCGAGAAAAATTTACTAAATTATATAAATTTTTCCTGTTTACATAATTCTGACGTTGTGCTATAATTTCCTATAATAGGTCGAATTAGGGGGTTTTTTGGTGAAAACTAAGAAATATAGAATTATCGCGCTTGCGTTGGTATTGTGCTTGATTGCAAGTCAAATCCCGGTTTTGGCGAACAGTATTGTTCCGGGTATCGGGGAAGTTGCAACGAATAGTATTACGGTATTGTCCGATTCCGCGACACTGACACAGAACACTGTCAGTCACGTGACTGCCGGGCAGCAGAGCGAACGTTACATAGAGTGGCGGCAGGGCGGACAGATAAAGCCTATTGTAGCGGTGGGCGATACTGTTTATGGCGGGGCTTTAACCCTTGACGAGGCAACTGAAAAAATGAACGCGCTCGGCTATGACGTTGCGGCGGGCATGAACGGCGATTATTTTACGCTTGCTACAGGTATACCGCTGGGGCTGACCGTTGTGAACGGTGAGATAATCGTATCTGACGGCGGCTTCCCCGCCGTGGGATTCTACGGCGATGGGCAGGCGTTTATTTCACGCCCCAATTTGAAGACATCAATGACATTTGGCAACAAGTCGTATAACGTTGAGTATATCAACAAAATGCGCGGGTCATCGGGATTATATCTTTATACGGACAAATTCGGAATGGACACGAAGACAACCACACACGGGGTAAATGTCATTCTTCAGACGAATGACAAGCTGTCTGTCGGCGGTACAATTTACGCCAATGTTCTGCAAATCACCGCCGGAACAGAACCGGCAAAGCTGGGCGAGGGCATGATTTGCCTGTCCGCCGAGAGCGCGGAGGCATCGGCGCGGCTTAGTGATTTGAGGGAAGGCGTAACTGTCGCAATCAGCACGTTTGTAAACGATGTGCGGTATATGAATTGCGAGAACATAATCGGCGGGTATCGAATGTTATTGGAAAACAGCATGGTTGTTTGCGCGGAGCAGACGCTCACGCGCGCGCCGCGAACGGCTGTCGGTATCAGGGCTGACGGCACGGTTGTCTATTACGGCGTTGACGGGCGGCAGGGTTCATACAGCGCGGGGCTTGGGCTGGTTGAGCTTGCGGAACGTATGTTATCGCTCGGGTGTGTTGTTGCGGTGGAGCTGGACGGCGGCGGTTCGACCGACATGACCGCGAGATTCCCCGGGGATTATGAGCTGACGCGGTTGGGCAGACCTTCAGACGGCAGACCGCGTAAAGTGGCAAACCACATATTGTTTGTAAATAACGCGCCGAAAACAGGTATCGTTAACCAAATTTATGTTCAAACAGGGAGAGTTGCGGCTCTTACAGGTGCGGAAATCCCTTTTTCGGATATCAGGACGACCGCTATAGACACGAATTATCATCCTATGGAAGCTCCGTCACAGCTGAGTTTCTCAAGCTCCAACGAGCAAGTGGCGAGAGTATCGAACAACAGACTGGCGGCGGTTGCTCCCGGCAAAACAACAGTAAGCGTTATGGCTTCGCATGGCGCGCGCGGCTCGTTTGAGTTTGAAGTCGCGGATAAGCCGGACGGCATTGCTGTTTATGACGCGATGACGAACACGCGCCTTACGGAAATTTCGCTCGCGCCGTATGAACAGCTAAGATTGAAAGCGGTGGGTTTGATAAACGGGGTCGAAGCTCCCGGCGGAATATTCTACTGGATGACCGCCGATAACGCGGCTACGGTTGATAATAACGGGGTTCTTACAGCGGGGGGCGTTAACGGCTCGTCAACGCGGCTTGTTGTCGGTATGGGCGAAACTCTCGCGACAATAAACGTAACTGTCGGAAAAGCACCGGAGATGATTGAAGACTTTGAGGGGTTGACAGCGGCGTTCAAATCTAACATGGTCGGAACGGGTTACACGCGCAACGCCGACAAACAGCACGTCAAGTACGGCTATTACTCAGGGGAGTTCTTGTACGATTTCACGGCCGCGCCGGAGGGCACAATGTGGCTGATGTATGACGCGGATATACAGACGGACGGCAAACCGGGCTATTTGTCGATGTGGGTTAAAGGCGATGGCTCGGGCAACTCGCTCAATGTCGTTATGCTTGATGAACACGGGCAGCAGACGGAAATGACGGTCGCCGCGCTGAACTTTACGGATTACAGACATTTCAGCGTACCTATGGTCGGCGTTAATAAGATAATCGGGCTTAAACTGATAAGGTCGCCGGGAGGAGCGGCATCGGGAACATTCTATATCGATCAGATGTTATCAGTACCGACCGACTTGGGGAGTACCGCCGCTCCTGCAATCAATCTTGCGCTTGAAGCGGACGGCACGAACTTAAACGTGATTGGTTCGGCGTATGATTTCGGCGGCGCGGTTTTGAGAAAAGACGACATATCTATCAGCTTAAACGGCGCGGCTCTCTCGTTCAATTATAACGAGAGTACGGGAGCGGTCACGGCTTCCGCGCCGCTTCCGATGGAGGGCGTACATATCGTTACTCTGAAAGCGGCGAACAGATACGGCAACTATGATATGATTACAAAGGAATTTGAACAGCCGACTGTTTACAGCAGCAACTCTTATAACGATATTTCAGACCACTGGGCGGGCAAGTATATTGAACTGCTCTACCGCAATGATGTTTTACCCGGCGGCGGAAGTTTCAGACCGGCGGATATAGTAACCAGAGCGGAAGTCGCGGTTATGATGTCAGGCGCGTTGGGGCTTAATGAAGAGCTGTGGAGCAATGTTACGTTGCCCTATGAAGATATAAACGAAATACCGACATGGGCGATGAGCGCGGTTAAAGCCCTGTACGGCGAGGGTTACATGAGGGGTGTCGGACTTTCAGACGGCAGGAGGGCTTTCCAGCCAAGCAGCGGATTTACAAGAGCGGAGATGTTCGGTATTATTGGCAATGCCATTCCCAAGGGAATATTCAAGAACTCCGATGCGTTAAGATTTGAGGATTACGCTTCTGTGCCGTCATACGCTTCCGGTTATGTGGATATGCTGATAGGTATCGGTGTGGTAACAGGCATGGACGGAAGGCTCAACCCGCAGGATACGGTAACGCGGGCTCAGTTCGCCACAATACTGGCGAGAATACGGTGATAATATAGCGAAAACCCCCGTTTGGTTTTATCCAAACGGGGGTTTATTTTTTGCTATCAACCGTAGTTTATTGCTACTATCGCGCTTTCGTGCTTGCCGGGGGATGTGCGGGTGACATACGCTACAGTGCCGGATATTGCGCCTTCCTGTCTAAGTGTTATTGTCGCCGTGCCGCCGCTGCCGCTTGTCGCGCTTCCGAGGAGAAGCGTTCCCGCAGAGTCGCTGTAAACGCGGATTTCATCGCCGCTGTTCAGTTCGGAGAACTCAAGAATGACTACAGATGTCTTTGTCGCTGTAAACGCACCCGGTATGGCCGATACTTCCTGTGCGGCGTAGCTGTATTCACCCCTTGCGCTTTCGTATCTGTCCGGCTGTGTGACGGTGATGTATAATCTGCCTCCGCCCTGATTGAGCTGATTGGTTCTGAGTGTTGCCTCACCTGTGCCGTTAGCGGATGCCTGAGCGATTGGAGTACTATCGCTTAACGCGGAGTATACTTTTACTGTATCGCCCGAAGACAGCCCATTGACAGTTATAACTGAATCTATTCTCGCGTTATTTGCGATTTCGACCGTCATGCCTTGCGGAATTGCCGATTGCGCTCCGTAACTCACATTTGTTCTTGCGCTTTCGTCAAGCCCTAAGGATTTGCGTGTTACCCAAACATCGCCGGCAGTGGTACTCAGCCCGGTGATATTAAATGTTACATTTGACGAGCTTTCCGCAACCGTGCCTTTGCCAAGTGTTGTACTGCCTGTTGCCGCGGCGTAGACCGTAATGATATCGCCCGATAACAACCCGCTGACCTCGACTGCCGCGCCCGAGACATTGTTGCTGATTTTTATTTGAGACGGTACAATCGGATTTGATATACCAACGGGGTTGTACGTGAACGCTTTTCTTGTGCCTTCGATAAGGCCTTTTTTGGTTAATGAGATATAGACTGTCAGCTCGCTCTGGCTTCCGGTTCTTTTAAGCTGGCGCGTTTTCATTTCGACCGAGAACCCGTTCGCGCATATAGCCTGAACAATGGGAGAGCCTGCCGTTAAGTTCTCGTAGACTTTTAACGTATCGCCTTCCGATAGACCGGTAACGGTTATTACACTGTCGGTATCCGCGTTGTTTTCAATCGCTACTTGGCTGTCTTTCAGTTCATAATTCAATTCATCGGTTGTCTTTCTCGCGGCATATGTCACTTCTATCGGAGTGCTTTCCGCAAGGGTCGCCGTTTTTTGCGTAACCCATACCGAGCCGCCGCCAATGCTGAGAGAGTTTGTGCTAATCGTTACGGATGTTGCTCCCGATGCTACCTTTGCCGTTCCGAGGATTCGACCGTTCGTTCCTTTGTCATAGACGGTAATAGTTGTGCATTCGTCAAGTTCTCTTACATCAACCGTTCCGGGTATGCCCGCGTTGTTGGTAACGGTAATTTGCGATACTCTAAGGGCGTTTGACGGCTGTTCTTTTGGAACTGTAACCGCAATAGGATTGCTCTCGCGCATGGATTTGCGTGTATTTGTAACGAATAAAATCATCTCATCTGTGCCAAACTGGGCTTTCGCAAGGATTACCTCGGTTTTGTTTGCGCCGACCGTGCCTCTCATATAAACGGCGGAAGCGGGTTTTGAGCTATCGGCTTTGTCGGGGAGATATACTTTGATTATGTCGCCGGGTTCAAGACCGTTTATGTAGAGAGTATCGTTTGTTCCGGCGGGATTATTGGTAGGGGTTATTTGAGACAAGACGAGAGGCTCTGTTTTTTCCTGACCTTCATAACCGTGCTGATATCTGCCCCTCTCTTTATCGTCAAAATCGCTCGGCAGTTTGTTGTTGCGCTTGATTGAAATATAGAAATTGCCGTTGTCTTTTTCAAGGGTTGCGCTGATTTTTACAGAGTCCTTGTTCTTCGCGCACTTCTTGCTCCCCAACAGCTTCGTTCCCGTCTGTGTGGAATACAAGGAGACGGTATCGCCCGGTTCAAGGTTTGAAATTTCAATGGTGCCCTTTTTGCCGACCGGATTTATTACTTCTATGTATTGCCCGGCCTCGGCTGCCGTAAAGGGTTCGCTTCTCTGCTCTTCGGGTACGATAACTCTGACTTCGGGACTTTCGTGCATTTTAACGCTTGTAACGGTGATAAAGACAATCGTCTCGTTCGTTCCGAACTGTTTGTATGAAAGGGTTGCTTCGTTGTTATTCTTTCTGACCTTGCCCGATGTGAGCTTTTTGCCCCTCTCGTTATAGATTGTTACCGTATCGCGGGGCATAAGACCTTCGATGAGGATTGTGTCTTTTTTGCCAACATTGTTGTTTATATTTTCTGTTTTGACAACGGGGGGTTCGGACACAAGCTCGGGGTTATATGTGCCGGACGCGGTCTTTGGCGTTTGAGAACCTCTGTTCAAAACAGATACGCTGATGTTTCCGCCGTCTACAGACGACAGGGTGACATTCATATTCACCGCCGTTGAAGCACCGGCAGTCTTTCGACCAAGCAACACTTTGCCCTCGTATACGGATACAACGCTTCGAGGTTCAATGCCTATAACTTTTACGGAATCTCTCTTGCCGAGATTATTGGCAACAACGACTTCGTAGCTCTCATCATCGCTCATAAATCTCGCGATATGGCTTTCACCGGATGCCAAAGCCGCTGTGCCGATGGAAACGGCGGCGATAACCACTATCAATGCAGCAAGAATTTTCTTTATCATATCTCAAGCCCTCCGGATAATAATTTTCACATACAGTTTATCGTATGTAACCCGGAAAACTTGAGGTTGCAAAATCAAAAAATTATGGTTTCGTCAGCCCGTGCATAAAGCCGTCCATGGTCGCGGAATGCACATCGCCGCCTATGACCGTGTTTTTATATATAAAGATTGTGGCGCGGACGTTTTCGCTGACGTTTGGGTAATTCGTTATGCCGTAGGCATATCTCATAACACGTTTGCCTTTGTATTTTGACAGGTCGAAACCCTGTGCTTTTTGCATATTGTTATACTCTGTCAGCACCTCGTCAAATTCGACCGGGATTAGCACCTCTTCAAATTCAAGAGGCTTTTCATCGACCTGCCATTGATATCCGTTCAAAAAGCGCACGCGGTCTTCGTTGGTTTCAATTTTTTTGGCGGACGGCTTTCCGTTTGACGCGGAGGAAGACGATGAAGCCGCATCTGCCGAACCGCCGCCAAAACTTAACAGCAGGATAATAGCGCACAGCAGCACCCCTGTCGCGACGACTGCCGCCGCCAGCTTGCGTTTACTGAGTTTTGCGGTGAAGATAAACATATACAAACCACTCCTTAAATTGGGAAAAGCTCCCTGTTTGTACATGGTATGCGGACGGGCAAGAGAATAGAAGCAAGGGGGTGAACGATGTCTTTGCTGATTGTTTTTGCGCTGATGCAAATAATTACGTAATATGTGTATTGATATTACGTAATTTACGTGGTACAATAAATAGCACAAGGGAGGCGGGCAAGTGAAAAGAAAAGACATAATAAAAAAACTGGAAGCGGCGGGATACAAACTGGATAGAACCGGAAACCACGCAATATACGAAAAATATGGAAGCCGTCCCGTACAAGTCCCAAATCACCGTGAAATAAACGAAAACACTGCAAGACAAATTCTTAGGGATACCGGGTTGAAATAAATCCAACCCCTTTAGTCAATATATAACTATTAAAAAGTGAGGCTGATGTTTAATGAATAATTATGTTTATCCCGCAATTTTCCAACCCAATAACGATGGCAGCTATACAATCTCTTATCCCGACCTGCCCGGTTGTATCAGTGAAGGTAAAGACTTGCCCAACGCAATGTTTATGGCTCAAGACGCGCTAACGCAATGGATAGCATATCTAACCGATAAAAGGCAAGTTGTTCCCGGTGCGTCAAATATAAAAGATGTTAAATTCAACAACAATGAGTTTGTTAACTTGATATGTGCCGATGTAAGGGATAGTCGAGCTGTCAAACGTACCGTCAGTATACCTAAATGGATGGACGAGAAAGTTTCAGAAACGGGGCTGAGTTTATCCCGTGTTTTACAAGATGCGTTAACGCAAAGGCTGCAATAAAATTAAGCTGTTCAAAGCCGCCCCAACTCGTGGCGGTTTTATGATTTGTTTATTTTCAATTTTATATGGCAATAATAACGGCAAAATACATTAGAGGTGAATCTATGAAAGCCGTTATTCTGGCGGGAGGCGAAGGCACGCGCCTGCGCCCGCTGTCTGTTAACTATCCCAAGCCCATGGTTTCGCTGTTTGAAAAGCCCGTTCTGGAACATACTCTAAAACACCTTAAAAACAATGAAATTACCGACATCGTACTGACACTGCATACACTGCCGCACGTAATAACGGACTACTTCGGCGATGGAGGCGCGTTCGGCGCGTCACTCTCATATGTCACCGAGCATACGCCTCTAGGCACGGCCGGTGCGGTAAACGCCTGTGTTAAATCTCTCGGCGCGAATCCGTTTCTTGTGATTTCAGGTGACGGCGTGTGCGATTTTGACCTTCGTGAAGCTCTGCGCTTCCACACGTCAAACACGGCGGATGTTACTATTCTGTTAAGCCGTCAAAAGTCGCCGCAATCCTATGGGCTTGTTATGACCGATGAATCCGGGAAAGTTACGCGGTTTATCGAAAAGCCCTCACGAACTCAAGTCTTCACGGATACTGTAAATACCGGGATATATATACTGAATCCCGACATCTTTTCATCCGTACCGCCGGATATGCCTTTTGACTTCGCAAAAGATTTGTTCCCTGAATTGCTGCAGAGTAACAGGCGCATATTCGGCTATGTCCCGGAGGGTTATTGGTGTGACATCGGAGACACCGAAGCATATCTTCGGTGTGCTTTTGACGCGCTTGACGGCAAGATTCAACTGAGCTTGAACGCCTTGCCTGTCGGCAAAGGAATATGGTCGGATTCGGCAATACCGGGTGATATCGCGATTATTCCCCCTTGTTATATCGGCGCGGATGTGTCGTTTGGCAGCGGAGTTACTATTGGTCCTTATACGGTAATAAGTTCCGGCACATCTGTAGGGAGCGGCTCGATAATCGCGCGGAGCTGTATTGAATCGTCAGATATCGGCGAACGGGCGGAGATTGACGGCGCAATCGTGTGCAGAGGCGCGTCTATTGGTGCGGGTGCGCGTCTGCGAGAGGGATGTGTCATTGGTGACGGCGCGATTGTAGGTGCGAACGCGCTGATTATGAGCGATGCGCGTATATGGCCCAACAAGGAGATCGATGAAGGCGCGCGTATTTCGGGCAGTGTCTCGGCGGGGTATAACAGGCGCGGGGCGTTGTTCCGCGAATCGGGATGTATCACGGGGCAGCCCCATGTTGATTTAACGCCGGACTTTATACAACGGCTCGGTTCGGCGGCGGCGATGAATGTGCCTAAAGGTGAAATCGCGCTGTGTATGCGAGGCGATAATGCCGCGAGGCTTGCGGTGGCGGCGTTTGAGACAGGACTTACGGCAACCGGACGGAATGTTACGCGCCACGATGCCGCGTTTGAAGCGGCGGCGGCATACGCTGCGGGAGCTTACAGGTTTGCGCTGACGGTATTCGTTTCTCAAAATGCCGGGGAAGTAAAACTGAATTTCTTTAGTTCGGACGGTCTGCCCATAAACAGGTTGCTTGAACAGAAAATAGAGGCATCCGCGCTGAGGGGAGAAGTCACGCTGAGAGATGCTCGCTCTGTGGGGGGAACACGCACAATCAGCGGCGTTACGTCACAGTATGAGCTTGCGGCGGGCGAAATACCCCCGTGGTTTGACGACCGCAAACTGCTCCATATAGCGGCGCGGGGCGACAGTCCCGCCGAACGTTCACTCTACCACGCTCTGTTGGTCTCCCGCGCGTTACCGCGTGCCGACATATATCTGCCGGAGTTTATGGTCGATTCCGATGGCTATACCGTCCGCGCTGTAGATGAAATGGGGCGTAATGTACCGCACGAGAGACTGCTTGCCATTCTGTGCCTTTTTGAGGCATCGAGAGGAAATACAAGACTTGCCGTGCCGTATGCCGCGCCCGCGCTTCTTGACCACATCGGCGAGAGTTCAAGGTTGACAGTCCTGCGACCCGGGCGCGATGACGGGGCTCGTATGCTGCTGTCGATTCAGCCGTATATGCGCGACGGTATATTTATGGTTTGCCGTATTGTTCACGCGCTGATTACCTGTGGGCAGACACTGGCAGCTCTTAATGACGCGCTGCCTCCGTTTGGTATGACAAGCGTTGAGCTGCCGCTTGAGAATGACAGAGGTTCTGTCATGCGGGAGCTTGCAGGTGAATACGGCGGCGAGCTTGTCGAGGGCGTAAGGGCAAAAGTCGGAGGCGGGTATGTGCATATCGCGCCTATTCCGGGGCGGCGGGCTCTAAGGGTAACCGCTGAGGGGGCGAGTGAAGAATACGCGGCGGAACTCTGCTCTATTGTCGAAAAACGGGTCAAGTACGCGGACGGAAAATAATTCTTGCTTTTGCCGGGAATGTGTGTTATGGTAGTATTCGGATGTAAATGGTAAATACTTTTTCTCCCTCGTTGTTTGAGCGAGGGGGAATGTGTTAGCGCGTATTACATACAATATTTTTTAGGAGAGATAATCAATCAATGGCTGAGAAGCTGAAAATCATCCCCTTGGGCGGTTTAGGGGAAATCGGAAAGAACATTACCGTTTACGAACACGGCGATGACATTTTAATAGTTGACTGCGGGCTTTGTTTCCCCGATGGGGATATGCTGGGCGTTGACCTCGTGATACCGGACTTTACGTACCTCGAAAAGAATCGCAACCGCATTAGGGCTGTTGCCATAACGCACGGTCACGAAGACCATATCGGCGCGGTGTCGTTTCTCTTGCGCGAAATTGCCGCGCCCGTATACGCAACACCGCTGACTGCGGGGCTTATCAAGCTCAAACTTGAGGAGGCGGGGCTTCTGCAATCCTCCGATGTGCGAGAGATAAAGGTTGGACAGCATTTTTCGGCGGGGTGCTTTACGGTGGAGTTTATCAATGTAAACCACTCTATCGCAGATGCCGCAGCACTGGCGATAAAGACACCGCAGGGTATTGTCATACACACGGGAGACTTCAAAATCGACTCAACTCCCGTGGACGGCGGTATTATAGACTTACCGCGAATCGGGCAGTTAGGCAAAAAGGGCATTCTCGCGCTTCTGTCGGATTCCACCAATGTCGAACGTCCCGGTTACGCAATGAGCGAGCGTCATGTCGGAGAAGCATTCGAGCCGTTGTTCCGCAATTTCGACCATCGCATAATCGTAACGACTTTCGCTTCAAACGTACATCGGCTTCAGCAAGTTATCGACTGCGCGGCAAGGCATGACAGGCGCGTGGCAATTACCGGGCGGAGCATGGAAAACATCCTGCGCCTTTCGGCGGAGTTGGGATATATGAAAATTCCCGATGGCGTAATGATAGACGTGTCAATGATACGCACCGTACCCGCGAACAAACTGGTGATAATAACCACGGGAAGCCAAGGAGAGCCGATGTCGGCTCTGTACCGTATAGCCTTTTCCTCCCACAAGCTGATAGATATACTGCCGGGAGACAGGGTTATTGTGTCGGCATCGCCTGTGCCGGGGAATGAAAAAACAGTCTCAAAAATGATAAATGAGTTGGTACGCAGGGGCGCGGAGGTTGTCTATGAGAAACTGGCGGACGTTCATGTTTCCGGTCATGCCTGTCAAGAGGAACTCAAACTGATGATTGCGCTGTGCAAACCGAAATATTTTATACCCCTGCACGGCGAGTACCGCCATCTTAAAGCACACGCCGCTCTGGCGCGTTCCTGCGGCATTCCGCCTGAGAACATAATAATAACTGATGTGGGGCGTGTATTGGAACTGGGCGGACGCAGCTTTAAGCACACGGCAACCGTGCCATCGGGGCGCGTTCTGGTTGACGGGCTTGGAGTTGGAGACGTGGGCAGCGTTGTCCTGCGTGACCGCAAGCACTTGGCGAGTGATGGGCTGCTTGTGGTTGTTCTGACCGTTGACAGTGCTTCCGGTGAAATAATCGCCGGCCCTGATATTATTACGCGCGGCTTTATATATGTAAAAGAGTCAGAAGATTTTATTGAGCAGTTGCGGCAAGTTGTACTGCAAGCCATTGGCGGGGACAACAAAAACTCTGATTGGCAGGCGATGAAGTCGGCAATCAGAGCTTCTCTAAGCGATTATTTATATAAGAAAACGAAGCGCGGCCCGATGATATTACCCGTTATTACGGAAGTGTAACCCCTTAGCCTCGTTAATGTCGGCGGCAATTTGCTTCGCCAGTTCGTTAACACTGTTGAAATGTTTCTCAGAACGCAGAAACTTGAGAAATTCCAAGCGTATTTCCGTGTCATAAAGGTCGCCCGAGAAGCCGAAAATCGTTGTTTCGGCATTCGGGCGACCGTTTTGCGACACTGTTGGGCGCACGCCCACGTTTGTAACGGACTGCCACATTTTCCCTTTCGCAAAAATTTGTGTTAGATATACGCCGAATAACGGCTTGACTATATCATCCGGCAGTTCAATATTTACGGTCGGCGCGCCGATTGCAGAGCCTAATCCTTTTCCATGCGATACCAAGCCGGACAATATATGCGGATGTCCCAGATGACGCACGGCTTCTTCTGTTTTACCGTTTGCGATCAGTTCTCGTATCAGTGTTGAACTGACCTTTGCTCCATCCAGTGTTACGGGCGGTATAATATCGCACCCGATGTTCAGCCGCTTGCACTCTTTCGCCAGCAGTTCGGGTGTGCCAAGACCTCCGCGACCAAAGCGGCAGTCAAAACCTACAACAACATGAGCGGCGTTGGGTGCAATAATATCGCTTATAAAATCGAGCGGATTCATGTTCATCATCTTCTCGTCAAACCGTAGGGTTATAATGCGTTTAACATACTTTTTGAGCAGAAATTCCCTGTCCGCGAGAGTGTTAATAAGCGGTGACCGGTCGTTTTTAGTTAACCTTCCGGGTTGTATGTCAAATGTCAGGGCGCAGGACGTTAAGCCTAATCGCGCCGATAAATTCGCCGCGCGATTCAGCAAAGCGGCGTGTCCGATATGCACCCCGTCAAAGAAGCCAAGTACCAATACGTTCATATTACTATACCTTAAAGAAACTCTTAACAGTACACATTCTCATTTCTGATACAGCACCGAGCATTAAAAACTCACCGCTCTCCGAGTAGACGCGGTATCTGTTGTCCGGCAGTTCTGCTGAGAAGTCCGCTCCGTTTCGTATGCGTCTCTCTTGCTCCGATGTTGCCTTATAAGCCTCACACTCCGCGAACAGAGAATCAATCCGCAACGGGACGGCGTTCGCCGCCGCGTCAACAGTTACAGCCTGTGAGATGTCAAAAGGCCCGCTTTTAACGCGCCGCAATCCCGACATTGCCGCGCCGCAACCCAAATCCGCGCCTATATCGTGGCAAAGGGTTCTGATATATGTCCCGCCGGAACATTCAACTCTCAATTTTATCTCATCTCTTGTATTTCTGGGTGACACTTCAATTTTGTAAAATGTGACAGATCTTGGTTTGCGCTCGACTGCTATACCTTGTCTCGCCAGCTTGTACAGTTTCTGCCCGTTTACCTTTACCGCCGATACCATCGGCGGTATTTGCGTAGTCTGCCCCAAGTATTTTTCGGCGGCTTCGATAACGGTTTGGATATCGGGGATATTCTCATTTTCGGATATTATATTGCCTGTTGTGTCTTGTGTATCGGTAACAATTCCAAGCCGCATTTCCGCCAGATATGTTTTTCCTGTGGGCATTAGTTCAATAGCGCGGGTCGAACGGCCGAAAAAAATCGGCAAAACACCTGTTGCCATAGGGTCGAGAGTACCGCCGTGACCTGCCCGCCGCTCCCGGAAAACTCCGCGCAATTTAGCAACAACATCATGCGATGTCCAGCCGGGAGGCTTATCAATAATGAGAATACCGTCCATCAGCGCAGTTCCGGGTAAAGTCCGTAAATAGCGTTTAGCGTTTCGGCATACGCGGTCTCAATGTCTGTTTTCAGCAACGCCCCGGCAGCGCGGGGATGTCCGCCGCCGCCGAGCTTCTCACAAATATCCAAAGCTGAGTATCCGGAAGCGGAGCGCACGGATAACTTTGTAGAGCCGTCCTTCTCCTCACGCAGTGTAACGCCGATTTCAACTCCCGCAATCGTTCGCGCTAACGCTGAGATGCCATCTAAATCATCGTATGTAGCTTTTGTTTTCTCGATTTTTTCAATAGTAAGAAACATTACGGCCAATTTGCCAAAATTTTTAATATCTCTCATCAATTCCGCTTCGATAGCGAAACGAGACACCGTCTTCTTCTCGAAATATTCACTGTTAATAGCGGAGGCGTTTATGCCTGTGTCCAACAGTTCGGCGGTGGCTCTCAGCGTGTTTCCGGTGGTGTTTCCATAGCGGAAACATCCTGTATCCGTTGCAATCGCGATATAGAGAGGTTCGGCAATGTCTCGTGTCAGTTTAATGTTTAGATGTTTTAACAGCAACACCATTAATTCTCCCGTTGCGGAGCAATCCGAATCGAGTAAAAGATTTCGCGCAAAAGCTCCGCCGTTGCGGTGGTGGTCAATAGACAAGTCAATGTTTTGCTGTTCCCATTTATGAGGAAACAGTGATATATTCGCGGTGTCCACGGATACAACTGTAACAGGAGTAAAGCCGTCCGGGGGAGCAAGGTGACTGACAAGAGACTCAAGACGACCTGTAACATCGGGATTTACGGCTACATACGCGGTTTTGCCTAAAGCTCTCAGCGCAAGGCAAAACCCCGCCGCGCTCCCTATGGTATCCCCATCGGGTCGGCGGTGTGTAAGGATAATATAACTGTCATTTTGATGAAGAAAAGCGGCGGTATCTTTAATCGTCATGCCGCTCGCCCTCCGCTTCTTTTATTGTATTGAGTACATTTATAATGCGTGTGCCGTGTTCTATGGAGTCGTCAAGGATAAACTTCAGTTCCGGCGACAACCTGAGTTTCAGCTTCTGCCCAAGTTCATGCCGGAGGAATCCCGCCGCGCTGGACAGACCCTTGATGACTTCGCGCCCGTCTGCCGTATCGGACAATACGCTTATATAAATCTTGGCGGCACTCATGTCACGCGCGGTATCCACGCGGATAACGCTGACAAGCCCGTGAATACGCGGGTCTTTAAGGCGCGGGATAAGCGATCCTATCTCTCGCTTTATTTCATCGTTAATTTTAGCGATACGTGTTTCGTTAGCCATAATTACACCCCAGAATATTATTGCTCAACTTTTTCCATAATAAACGCTTCGATGACATCGCCCTCTTTGACATCGTTATATTTCTCGATACCAATGCCGCACTCATAACCGGAGGCTACCTCGCGCACATCGTCTTTGAAACGTTTTAGGCTCGCTATTTCACCTTCGTGGATTATGATACTGTCACGCAGAAGCCGCACATTTGCGTTACGCATAATCTTTCCGTTAAGCACATAGCAGCCCGCGATTGTACCCACGCCTGTTACCTTGAATACTTGCCTTACCTCAACACGCCCAAGCAAGTTCTCAATAAATTTCGGAGCGAGCATACCCTTCATAGCTGATTCGATTTCCTCGATGCAGTCGTAGATGACCCTGTACATACGCATATCCACACCCGCTTTTTCCGCGCTCTCGCGGATTGCGGGATCGGGGCGCACGTTGAATCCGACTATGATAGAGCCTGTGGTAGACGCTAACAACACATCAGACTCGTTTATCGCGCCGACCGCGCTGTGTATGACGCGCACGCGCACCTCGCTGTTAGCGATTTTTTCAAGCGATGCCTTGACAGCCTCCGCCGAACCTTGCACATCGGCCTTGATTATGATATTCAAGTCCTTGATTTCTCCCTGTTTTAGCTGTGCGTATAAATCATCGAGAGATACCTTTTGAGCCGCCGGCAACGCGCCTTCATCGCGCCCGGTCTGCTTGCGCTGCTCTACCAGTTCACGTGCCATACGTTCATCGGCAACGGCATGGAACTGATCGCCCGCGTCCGGCACTTCGTTAAGACCGATAATTTCAACGGGGACGCTCGGACCGGCTTCTTCGATGCGGTTACCTTTATCATCGGTCATTGCGCGGACGCGCCCGACTGTTTTACCCGCGATTATAATGTTACCCTGCTTTAGAGTGCCGTTTTGGACAAGAACCGTCGCAACGGGACCGCGCCCCTTATCGAGCTTCGCTTCAATGACCGCGCCGCGCGCCGCGCGTTCGGGATTGGCGCGAAGTTCCGCCATATCAGCGGTGAGAAGTACGTTTTCAAGAAGTTTATCCATGCTGTCGCCTGTTTTCGCGGAGACAGGCACGACTATGGTATCGCCGCCCCACTCCTCGGCGACAAGCTCGTATTCGGTCAGCTGCTGCATTATCTTGTCGGGATTTGCTTCCGGTTTGTCCATCTTATTAACCGCCACGACTATGGGAACATTTGCCGCCTTGGCGTGGTTGATTGCCTCTATGGTCTGCGGCATAATGCCGTCATCCGCGGCAACTACCAGAATGGCGATGTCCGTCACAGACGCGCCGCGGGCGCGCATTGACGTGAAAGCGGCGTGTCCGGGAGTATCTAAGAATGTGATGTGACGACCCCCGACATCAACGCGGTACGCGCCTATGTGCTGTGTAATGCCTCCCGCCTCGCCCGTCACAACGCTTGCTTCGCGGATATAGTCGAGCAGTGATGTTTTACCGTGGTCAACGTGTCCCATAACGACAACCACCGGGTCACGCGGCGTGAGGTCTTTCTCTTCGTCCAGAGTTATATCTATTAGGCGTTCTTCTATGGTTACAACGACCTCACGCTCGACCTTCGCGCCGAACTCCATGGCAATCAGAGCGGCGGTGTCGTAATCTATCATATCCGAAAGCGACGCCATTATGCCGTTTTTCATCAGCTTTTTAACGACCTCCGCGCCGGTCTTTTTAAGACGCGCCGCAAGCTCGTTTACCGCTATTTCATCAGGCACGGCAATTTTCAGCTGTACTTTTTTAAGAGCTTCCTGCTGCAAACGCCGCATTTTCTCCTGTTCTTCCTGCCTGCGTTTACTGCTGAACTGCGAGCCGCCCCTCTTATCGGCGGCGCGTTTGAACTTTTCCTTGCCTTGGCGCATATTCGCGGCCTTGTCGGGAACGAGTTTATCAATGCGGTCATCGTATCTTGCCAAATCGACTTGTCCGCCGCGAGTGTCGATTACGCGCACCTGCCGCTCGGCGCGGGGTTTGTGTCCGACAGGATTCGCGGCTTGTGTCGCGTGCTTCTTCTGCGGAGATTGAACCGCGGCAGGCTGGGGAACAGCTTTAGCGGCAGGTTCGGCGGCGGGTTCGGGAGAGGGAGCGGTTTTAAGCGGCGCGGGCGGCGGATCCGGTTCACGGTAGACAGCGGAGAAAACGCGCTCCATACTGTCGATTGGGTGACGCTGTGTCAAGTAGTCAAATATAATGTCCAACTCCGGTGAATCCAATACCTGCATATGATTTTTAGGTGTTCTTACAAATTTTGTCAGGACATCGGAAATGACCTTGGTTTGCACACCAAAGTCTTTTGCGACCTCATGAACCCTATATTTTTGCATTATCTTGCCCCTCCATCCCCAGAATGTCGTAGAAATCGCCGCTCGCCTGTGCCGATAAAGCGCGTTCCAGTCCCCGTATTTTTCCGGCTTTCTTTATGCACGCTTCATCTTTGCAGACATACGCGCCGCGTCCGCGAGCTTTGCCCGTAACATCGGGTGTCAGACCGCCTTCGCGTTTTACCACGCGCGTCAACTCCTGTTTCGGTTTCATCACGCGGCACGCAACGCACATCCGCATGGGAACTTTTTTCATCCGACATCAGCCTTTATATCAATTTTCATGCCCGTGAGCTTTGCCGCAAGGCGCACATTCTGCCCCTCCTTGCCGATTGCCAGCGATAACTGGTCAAACGGCACTACCGCGCGGCACGTCTTCGCTTCCTCGTCAAGTATCTCTACCGATACTACAGATGACGGCGCGAGAGCCGCCGAAACAAACTCAACCGGGTCATCGCTGTATTTGACTATATCTATCTTCTCGCCGTTTATTTCATCGACAACGGTGTTGACGCGCGAACCGCGCGGTCCGACACACGCGCCGATGGGGTCTACGTTCGGGTCTTCGGACCAGACGGCGATTTTCGTGCGGCTTCCCGCCTCGCGTGATATGCTGCGTACTTCAACAGTGCCATCGGCTATTTCGGGGACTTCAAGCTCAAACAGCCGCCTTACAAGCCCCGGATGTGTGCGTGAAATAACAATCTGCGGACCTTTTTGCATATTGCGTACTTGCGCGACATAAATGCGTATACGGTCGCCTTCTTTATAATACTCACCGGGTATTTGTTCGTTGACCCCCAACAGGGCTTCGGCTTTTTCCGCACCGCCGCCCGACAGTGACAGCAGAACGCCGCCGCGCGGATCGACACGCAATACCGTTCCGGAAATAATTTCATGTTCCTTGGATGTAAACTCTTGAAACACCATGCCGCGTTCAGCCTCGCGGATACCTTGAATAATGACCTGTTTTGCGGTCTGCGCGGCAATACGTCCGAAATCATTGGTTTTTATATCGGCGGCGATGGTATCTCCCAAATTCAGCTTCGGGTCTATTTCACGCGCTTCATCGAGAAGTACCTGCGTCACGGGGTTTTCAACTTCTTCAACGACTTCTCTTAACGCTTGCATCGTAATGGTTTTTTTCTTATCGTCCCAGTGTACGACAACGTTTTCTCCCGTTCCCGCGCCCGGGTTGTCGCGGCGGTAGGCGGCAATGAGAGCTTGTGTTATCTTCTCTTTCATATATGACTTGGGTATACCCTTTTCTTTTTCAATGGCATCCAACGCGCTGAAAAACTCGGCGTTCATGTCGTTAATCCCTCCCAATTAAAGGTTAAGTTTATTTTCGCTATTTCTTTTATATCTATGCGTTCGCCGTCTAATGTGACAACGCCGCCGTCATACGCTTCTAAAGTCCCGGATTTTTCCTTGCTGCCGTTTCGCGGCGTATAAAATGATAACGTTACTTGTTTTCCAAGAGACTTTTCAAAATGCTCGGGGCGTTTCAAGGCGCGTTCCAGTCCGGCGGACGACACCTCGAGGATATAATTTTCTTCACGCACAACGTCTTTTTCGTCCAGTAAAGGGTCAAGAGCGCGTGAAACCTGTTCGCAATGTTCTGTCGAAACGCCTTCGTCACGTTCGATATAAACCCTTAGATACCAACGTCCGCCTTCTTTGTGATACTCTACGTCCCACAGCCCGCAGCCCGCGGCTTCGGCGAGCGGACGCGCCAGTTCGCGCACGGTTTCAACAATTTTACTCAACACAACACTCCCTAAAATAAAGAGTGGGAAACCCCACTCTTTAGACAAACATACAATGCTGATATGCACATACTAACACAGGCTCAAGAGAAAATCAAGAGAAATTTTGAAAAAACACAAAATTATGTGCAAAAAAACACAAAATCGTGTGCATTGCGGCGAGCAATCGTTGTAATCCTGTGTTGTTGCAATTAGTGTTTTAACTCACACAGACGACAAAATTTCGCAAAATACTTGACATTTATTTGCGGCGGGTGGTATACTGCGTTATATACTACGCAATCAGCGCAAGCCCCAAGTACACCTTGTTCTTGTCGTCTTGTGTAACGCCCAAGTATCGTCTGGTTACGGCGAGAGAGCTGTGGTTGTATATTTCCATAATAATCGCCGGAGATACCCCGCTTTTCCAAGCGTGGTAGCCGAAAGTTTTGCGGAGTGAGTGACAGGATACGCGGTTTTCAAACGCCAATGCTTCTGCGGCATCGCGGATAAGCCGATAGGCTTGTATACGGCTGATAGCTCTTTGAGTTTTCGGATTCTCGATAAGAAATCGCCCTTGCTTGGCGGTTTGTGCGGCAAATAACGCCAGAGCGTTAACGGCATCTCTGTGTAGTGCGATAATCTTTGCTTTGCGGGTTTTCTTTTCCACGATGTTTACTAATCTTCGCACACGATTGTTCTCAAAATCGTAGACATCATCCCACCGCAAGCGCAATAGGTCACTGATTCTCAGGGCGGTGTGAACGCCTAGGACAATAAGGACATGATTGCGAATTTGCCCTTGCCTGAGATAATAGCTCGCAAGTTCGCGGACTTGGTGTTTGTTTCGAATCGGTTGAGTAGTGGACATTTGGTAGTTCCTCCTTAAATGTAAATCGCCCATGTAACATATTTGAAGATATGTTACATGGGTTCTGTTTTGTTGTAAACAAAAGACTTTCATATATTCTTTTTTTAGCACCCGGTTTTTTACCGTGTCTGTTACTCCTTCGATTTTTCCTATAGTATAAATGAATAGGGCGCGAGGTAACATATCTTCAATTCTGTTACATTATAATAAACTGTTTGCATAACGGGCGGACAATGGAAAATAAAATTGATAGCGGGTAAAAAGAAAATCAAAAATAAAACCAACAAAATATTTAGGAGGAATTTATATGGCATGGTTCAAAAATCTCAAGGTTAAGGCAAAAATGATTGTCGCTTTCATGGGGGTCATCGCGTTAATGGCAATTCTGGCGGTGTTTTCGATAATCCAGTTAAACTCCGTTTCAGATACTTATAAATACGCAATCAATCATCCGATGGAAGCAGAAAGTCAAATGCGTGTTTTCGACAGGGCATATGTCGATATGCGCCGTGTGACCACCGCGATGGATATGTTTTCCGTTGAGAATGACCCGGCAAGAATCGACTCGCTTCACCAAGACATGGTAAAATCGTACAACATTGGTTTGGCAGCGTTAGACGCATATGAGAATGCGGCACGCTCCGGCAATCTTTCAGAGAAGGC